>JBAXVM010000327.1:0-2731 GCA_037129105.1 bacterium | reverse complement strand
ATGGAAAACAATGACCTGACCGTGTGGATGCGGCAGCCGGCCCGCAACTGGAATGAGGCACTCCCGATTGGCAACGGGCGGCTCGGGGCCATGATCTACGGGGCGTTCTTCCAGGAAGTCCTGCAGCTCAATGAAGAGAGCGTCTGGGCCGGGCGATATGTGGACCGCACCAATCCTACGGCGCTCCAGGCCCTCCCGAGGGTGCGGGAGCTGCTTTTCCACGGCGCGAATGCCGAGGCCACGAAACTGGCGCAAGCCAGTCTCATGGGCAGGCCACCGACGATTCAGTCCTACCAGCCCCTGGCTGAGTTGCGTATGAGCCTGGCACCCGGGTGGTGGGCGGACGAGGCGAGTTATCGCAGGGCTTTGGATTTGCAGACCGGCATCCATGCCGTCACCTTCCGTTGGAACACCGGCGTCCTGCAGGGGTTCGACGGGGCCTGGGAAAACGGGCGTGATCCTTTTGCCTTGCAGACGCGTGAGAGCTTTGCGTCAGCGGCAGATCAGGTGCTGGTCTTTCATGTGGCCGCGGATCGGCCGGGTACGTTGAGCACGCGGCTGCGTTTTGACCGCGAACAGGACGTGACCGAGAACCGCGTCGCAGGGAACCGGCTTGTCCTGGCCGGGCGGCTGGGGGGTGACGGGTTGCGCTTCCGGGCCGAGGCCGAGGTTCGTATCGAGGGTGGCCGGATCGAGGAGCGTGGCAACAGCCTGACGGTGGCCGGCGCAGACACGATCACGGTCGTGGTGGCCGGGGCGACCAGTTACGTGGGGCCCGAGGATGCATCAGCCGATCCGGCCGCACGCTGTGCGGAGGCGTTGGCCAAGGTGGCCGCGAAATCCTATGCCGAACTGAGGTCGGCGCACGTTGCGGATCATCGGCGTCTCTTTGATCGGGTGGCTATTGATCTGGGCCGAACCGCGCAGGCTGACCTTCCCACCGACCAACGACTGGTGGATCTGGCGGCGGGGCAGGAGGATCCAGCGCTCATGGCGCTTTACTTCCAGTTTGGCCGCTACCTGCTCATGGCCTCCTCGCGCCCGGGATCCCTACCGGCCAACCTGCAGGGGATCTGGAATGAGCATCTGGAGGCGCCTTGGAACAGCGACTTCCACTCCAATATCAATCTGCAGATGAACTACTGGCCCGTCGAGGTCGCGAACCTGTCGGAGTGTCATCTCCCCCTGTTTCGCTGGATGCAATCGTGCGTGAAGTCCGGCGCGCACACGGCCCGGCAGTTCTATGGCGCTCGCGGCTGGGTGATGCATCACGTGTCGGATCTCTTTGCCTGCACGGCGGCGATGGATGGCGTATGGGGGATCTGGCCGGTCGGCGGCGCCTGGCTGGCGCAACATCCATGGGAGCACTTTGCCTTCACGGGAGACGTGGCGTTCCTGCGCGACGACGGGTGGCCACTGATGAAAGGCGCCGCCCGCTTCCTGCTGGACTTCCTGATCGAGGCGCCGGCCGGCGTTCCGGGTGCGGGGTGTCTCGTGACCAATCCCTCCCATTCGCCGGAGAACATTTTCCTGCGGAGTGACGGCACGCGGTCGCAGTTCACCTATGCGGCCACCATGGACCTTGAGATTGCGCACAATCTCCTGACTAATTGCCTGAGCGCCATCGAGGCCTTGGGCAACCCGCCCGAAGAGCAGGCGTTCAAGAGCGAACTGGGTGTGGCGCTCAAGCGGTTGGCGCCGTTACAGATCAGCTCCAGGACCGGCTGTCTGCAAGAGTGGATTGAGGATCACGAAGAGACGGAGCCGGGGCATCGGCATGTTTCACATCTGTTTGCGGTCTATCCGGGCGATCAGCTGACCGTGGACGGATCGCCGGCGCTGACAGCGGCAGCGCGCCAGTCGCTGGAGCGGCGGCTGGCGGCGGGAGGTGGCCATACCGGCTGGAGCCGGGCGTGGATAATCAACCTCTGGGCCCGGTTCCGAGACGCCGGGAAGGCGTACGAGAACGTGCGGCAGCTGCTGGCCAAGAGCACGTTGCCGAACCTGTTTGATAATCATCCTCCGTTCCAGATCGACGGGAACTTCGGTGGTTGCGCGGGGATTGCGGAGATGCTCTTGCAAAGTCATGACGGCGTGCTACGCCTGCTGCCGGCCCTGCCGACCGAGTGGGCGACTGGGTCGGTGCGCGGGCTGCGTGCACGCGGCGGGTTCGAGGTGGATATGGTGTTCGAGCGTGGCGGGTTGCGTCGTGCCACGATTCGTAGCTTGAGCGGAGGCCTCTGCCGCATCGCCGTTGCGCCGGGAACGGGTGCATGGTGTGTGCTCGAATCGGATTCGTCGTGCGTGGTCACCGTACGCCGGGTGAGCGAGTCCGGCGTCGAGTTTGCGACGCAGGCGGGGCATGCCTATGTCATTTCAAGCGCGGACTGGAAAGCGGAATAGGTTTAAGTGGAGAGTAGAATGCCTTGTTGGTGACGGGGCATGGATGGGTTTTGCATGGAGCGGGCTTCTCGAACAAGCCGATACCGATGCCAAGCACAAGGGGGTCGGCGGCGCTATTCGGGTTGCCGGAGTTACCGACAAACCGTCCTGGAGGACGGACCGGCCGCCGGACCCGCCGCGCAAGTAAATAAGAATTGCTGGGGCGCATCCTTGTTTATGTTGCGCGCAACATAAACAGGGTTATGTTGCGGGGGACGTTATGTTGCGTGGCGTGATGTCCATACAAGAACGCAGGCGTTTGTGGGGTGGACGGGTCGATCACGCAACA
>JBAXVM010000326.1:0-2742 GCA_037129105.1 bacterium | reverse complement strand
TACCCGCAAATGCCAGACAATGGACGGCGTAAAGCCGTCCCTACCGTGAAGGGCAGGGAATTGCAGATGCTTCCGCCGCTGTCTCACATCTGTCTTTCTTTTGCCGGCCGAATCGCGGATAATTTGGCTTGTTTTGATTTACAAGCGAATTCAACTACACCATGACAGATCAATGGATCAGCACGCTTCTGGAATTGATTCGCCGCACTTCCTGCGATTTGCCGGCGGATATTGAAACGGCCCTGCGGACGCGGATGACCAGTGAAAAACCGGGCAGTCGCGCGCGTGCCACCTTGCGGACCTTGCTTGAAAATGCCGCCCTGGCGCGCCGTCGCGAAGCGCCCCTGTGTCAGGATACCGGCACATTGACTTTTTTCTGGCAAATACCACAGGGCGCTCGTACCGACGGTTTGGCAAGCGCTACGCGCATTGCGGTGTCCGAGGCTACGCGCCGCGGTTGGCTGCGGCGTAATACCGTGGACTCACTGACGGGCAAGTCGGTCGACACCAACGTGACGGACGGTGCGCCTGTTTTGCATTTCAGCCATGAGGATTGTACGGATAGCACCGTCTGGTTGCTGCAGAAAGGCGGAGGCAGCGAGAACATGTCGGCGCAGTTCAGTCTGCCGGACGAATCCATGCGGGCCGGGCGCGATCTTCAGGGTGTGCGCGCCACCCTTCTTCATGCGGTCTGGCAGGCGCAGGGGTATGGGTGTGCGCCCGGCGTGCTGGGTGTTTGCATCGGCGCCGATCGGGCGGAAGGCCATCTCGTTGCAAAGACACAGCTGCTGCGGCCACTGACGGATCGTGCGCCGGAACCGAAACTTGCCGAGATGGAAGAGCGTGTGCTGCAGGAGGCCAACGAACTGGGGATCGGGCCCATGGGCCTGGAAGGCAAGACCACCTTGCTGGGCGTGAAGATTGCCGTCCGTCCGCGCGTGCCCGCTTCGTATTTTGTTACCGTGGCTTACATGTGCTGGGCCTGTCGTCGTCGCGGTGTGCGCGCGCAGGCGGCGGATGGCGCGGTGATCGAGTGGCTGGGATAGAAAAGCATGACAACACTGACCTACCCATTCACTGAAGATCAGACACGGCCGTTGGCTCTGGGCACGCCGGTGTCCGTCAATGGATTGGTGTTTACGGGCCGTGACCGGCTGCACAAGTTTCTTCACGAGGGTGGGGTGCCGCCGGTTACACTGCGCGACAGTGCGATCTATCACTGCGGCCCGGTCGTGGTGGCCCAGGACGATGGTTCGTGGCGTGTGGTCGTGGCGGGGCCGACCACGTCGGTGCGTGAAGAGCCGTACATGGCGGGAATTATTGCGCGGCATGGTGTGCGCGTCGTGATTGGCAAAGGCGGCATGGGTGCTGCCACGCGCGAGGCCTGCCGACAGCATGGTTGCGTCTACCTGCAGGCGGTCGGTGGTGCCGCTGTGTTGCTGGCGGAACGCATCCGTGGCGTGCGGCAGGTGCATTTCCTTGAAGAGTTTGGCGCGACGGAGGCGATGTGGGAATTCGAGGTTAACGGGTTCGAGGCGGTGGTTGCGATTGACGCGCAGGGACGCAGCCTCTATGACGAGGTCTCGGTGCAATCGCGCCGCGTGTTGGATCGGTTGCTGGAATCCGGTCGGGCGTAGCGCCGGTTCGGTCGTACGTCTGGTGCGGTAGGATTCGCTGGAGAAGCGCATGCGTGTGGTTTTCATGGGATCGGCGGATGTATCGAGCGTGATGCTGAAGGCGTTGCTGGGCGCGCCCGGTATTCAGGTGGCAGGTGTGGTTACGCAGCCGGACCGCCCGGCGGGGCGTCACCGCCAGCTGACGCCCTGCCCGGGAAAACAGACGGCCATCAGCAACGGGTTGCCCGTTATTTCACCGGAAAAGGTCAATGCGGACGAGTCTCTTGTGCAGCTGTCCGCGTGGGCGCCTGAGGTCATCGTGGTGGTCGCATACGGACAGTTTTTGGGCAAAAGACTGCTGGACCTTCCGCCGCTCGGCTGCATCAATATTCATCTGTCTCTGCTGCCGCGCCATCGCGGGGCCGCGCCGGTGCAGTGGGCGATCGCATCCGGCGATGCGATCTCCGGCGTGACGGCCATCCGGATGGATCAGGGGATGGACAGTGGCGCCATCCTGGGTCAGGTGCGGGAGCCGGTGCATCCGGATGACAATGCGGATGCCCTCTATGATCGCCTGACGCCGCTCGGCGCGGAGTTGCTGGTGCGTACGCTGGCAGAACTCGCGGCCGGATGTCTCCAGGCCATGCCGCAGGACGTGTCGGGTGTGACCTTTGCCCCGAAGTTGAAGAAAGAGGACGGGCTGATTGACTGGACAACATCCGCCGGGGCGATTGCCCGGCGCGTGCGCGCCTTCAACCCCTGGCCGTCCTGCTTTACCACGCTGCCTGCGCGTCTGCGTACAGGGGGGCTTGCCGGCCGGATCAAGGTGCTGCGTGCGGATGTTGCGCCCCCTGTGGTCAGTGACCACCCGGCAGGCGCGTGGGTGGCCTGTGGGGCGGACGGCCTCGTGGTGCAGACCGGCGGCGATGGCACGCTCCGCCTGCTGACGGTACAACTCGAAGGCGGCAAGCCGCTGGATGGCCACGCGTTTCTCTGCGGCCACGCACTCTGGCCTGGGGATGTGTTTGGAAGGTAAAGCCCGGAAGGGCATTCGTGTCGCCATTGAGAACGGATGGGGCGCATCCCTGTTTCCTTGACTTGCATTGGGTAGAGACGGCTTTATGCC
>JBAXVM010000325.1:0-2743 GCA_037129105.1 bacterium | reverse complement strand
CGCAGCCCTTCCGCTTTGCCTAGCAGCGCGAGGAGGGGGTAATGTGGAGTTGTTGCTGCTGCGACTGCCCGCTTGACAATAACCGTTTCTCGTAGATGATATGCGCGCACGTATAACTTTCACGCCGCCGCGAAGGACCTGTCCATGAGTACCAGCGCCTCCCCTGCCGATCGCCTGCAGCAGCATCTGTTCTTCTCCCTGTTTCCGCCGGAGGCGGTCCGGATCCTGGCGCCGGCCGCCATGATCACCACCTGCAAGGCCGAGGACGTCCTCTTTCGCGAGGGGGATGACTCTGACAGCCTCTATCTGGTGCTCGACGGCAGCGTGCGCATCTTCAAGGCCATGCCTTCTGATCCGCCCCACCTGCTCACGCGCGTGGAGGCCAACGGCTTCTTCGGCGAATACGGGGTGCTTGACGGCAGCGTACGCAGCGCCACAGCCGTGGCAGCCGTGGACACCCTCCTCGCGCGCATCCCGCGCGACACGCTGATGCACGCGCTCCAGTCCATGCCCGGCTCGCACCTCCTCGGGCTGCTGCATCACATTCTCAACGGCGTCCGCGCCAGCAACGAACGCTATGTTCAGGAGCTGGTCAAGCGCATGCGCATGTCCGTGCTGGGCGAATCGCTCAACACCATCATCCATGATTTTCGCAACCCCATGGCCGTGATCAACATGGCCGCCGGCATGATGCGCCTGCAGCTCCGCGACCCCTCCACCATCGCCGATACCTGCGTCACGATCGAAGAGCAGATCACGCGCATGAACTCCATGGCCGAGGATGTCCTCGACTTCTCGCGCGGCGTCGTGCGGCTTGAGCGCGTGCCCACGCAAGCCAGCGCCCTGGTGGAGCATTTCGACCGCCTGAACCGCAGCTTCCTCCAGCAGTCCGGCGTCGACTTCCAGATCGAAACCGCGGAAGCCTGGTTCCTGGCCGACACGCAGAAGCTGCTGCGCGTGCTGCAGAACCTCGTCAACAACGCCGCCGAAATGCTGACCGACGGCAACGGCAGGATCCGCGTGCGCGTGACCGCCGAAGCCGACACCGTGGTCATCGCGGTCTCGGACAACGGCCCGGGCATCCCGGAGGCTGTGCGTACGCGCCTCTTTGAGCCGTTTGCCACGGCCGGCAAAGCCCGCGGCATCGGATTGGGGCTGGCCATCGTAAAGGCCATCGCAGCCTCACATCAGGGCACCATCCAGGTGGAGACCGCCACCGGCAAGGGGACCACCTTCCAGCTACGCTTCCCGCGCTGCCAACCGGACGGCACCCCCTGCACAGGAGCTGTGTGATGCGTAACCACGCCGTCCGTTTCACCATCTGGGGGACACGCAGCAGCGTGCCTTCTACAACGGCCGGACGGTTTGGCTTCCACACCACCTGTTTCACGCTCGAGACCCCCGGCGCGCTGGTGATTATCGATGCCGGAACCGGCCTGGAAATGGTCCGCCGGGAAGTGATCGCCAAAACCCGGCCGCGCCCCATCCGGATGATCCTGACCCATGCGCATCTGGATCACATCTCCGGTCTGCCACCATTCCCTCCGCTCTACGCCCGCGGCCGCCCCATCCCGGTCATGGCCGCACCGGCGCAACTGGCCAGCATCCGTGCCGGTGTCCGGACGATTCTTTCGCCGCCGCTCTGGCCCGTGCCCTGGCAGCAGAGCTGCGCACGGCTGCAGTTCACCCCCCTGCCGCCGGCCGGGCGCCCCTGGCGCATCGGCCCGGCGCGTCTGACCTGGTGCCCGGTCTGGCATCCGCAGGGATGCATTGCGCTGCGCATCGAAGCTGCCGGTCGCACGCTGGTCGTAGCCACGGACCGTGAGCCCGGCCGCCCGGCGTTTGACGCCCCGTTCCGCGACTTTTGCCGCGGCGCAGACTGGCTCATTCTGGACGCGCAGTACACGCCGCAGGAAGCCCTCCAGCGAAGCGGCTGGGGTCATGGCAACTGGCAGGAAGCCGCCAGCCTGGCACGAGAGTGTGCCGTGGGCAGCCTGGTGCTGACGCATCACGACCAGCACCGCGACGCCGCCGGCATCGACGCCATCGTCCGAGCTGCACGCAAGATCTTCCCCGCCACCCGCGCCGCCACCAGCGGCATGCGTTTTGTATTAGGCTGACAAGCCACGAAAATGCCGTCGGTGCTCAAGTTTCGACTGCCGATGCGGTTACAGCGAACGTCACGTTGTCATGCTGGCGAGCGTACGAGCCTATCGGACGCCTTGGTTCTGGCGTCCTCAGCGGTGGGTTAAGAACTCATCCGGAGCCTGTGCGAACCCCTCTGACGAACTTGCACGAAACCCAGTCGTTCAAGCACTCGCATGGCTTCTCTGGGTTTGAGAATGGGTAAAGATCCCATATCGCGCTACACCGTAACTGCTTGTGTGCCGATGAACTCGGTTTCCATTTCGGGTTCCCCATCCTCGAGAAGCATTTGAATCACCTCGCGAAGATTCTGCCGCAGTTCCTCAAGGGTGGCTCCCTGAGAATGCGCGCCTGGGAACCCGGGCACAAAGGCCACGTACAGCTTCGTATCTTGGCATCTCTCCACAAACTGCTGTAAATTCTCTCATGACATTGCAAACTTACCATAGGCCGGTAGCCATGACCACGGTAATCTTTGACCGCAGGTTGGTTGCATCCCATGGTCTTTTTCTGAAGCAGTCGGGAATTCTCACCACGAAGCCGCCGCGCGGCTGCGCCGCGAGGAAACACAGGGATAACTTGAAAAACGCCTCAGAGT
>JBAXVM010000324.1:0-2772 GCA_037129105.1 bacterium | reverse complement strand
TCCACCTCGCGCTCGGTCAGCACACGCGTCAACGGCACCGGTCCATAAAAATGATCCGCGTGCGTGGTCCCCAGACAGGGCACCGGCTGGCAGGCCTGGGCAAACATGGTGGCATGGGACGAATGCGTATGCACCACACCGTTGATCGCTGGCCATGCCCGATAGAGCGCCAGGTGTGTGGGGAGGTCCGATGATGGACGCCCCTTCCCCGCCACGACACGGCCGTCCATATCCACCACGACGATGTCCTCCCAGGTCATCCCCTCGTACGGCACGCCGCTGGGTTTGATCGCCACTACGCCTTGTTCCCGATCCCTGGCGCTGGCATTACCCCACGTCATTACAACCAACCCGTGACGCACCAGCGCCAGATTGGCGTCCAGAACCTGTCTTCGTAAGTCTTCGTGCATCCACGTGCTCCTGCTAGTCATAGCCTAAATCCGACAGGCTGCTAGGAACCTGTCGGACTTAGCCCTGGATCGTTCCGGTGCCTTCTGCCGACAGGTTCCTAGTAAGGGAAACCCGCCGTAAACGGTTGGCGAATGGAACCAAAACAAGAAATTTGGCTGTTTTGCCGGGTCTTTGGCTGCCACTTGCGCGTAGATTTTGCTCATGGCGGCGGGTTTCCTAGAACTAGCAGCCTGTCGGCAGAAGGTTTGTACCCCCAGAAGGCTAAATCCGACAGGCTACTAGCGCACGCGCGTACGGATGGCAATCAGGCGCTTCATGACGTCATCCAGCGGCGGGTGACGTCCGGTCCGGCCAAACGCATCGTGCAGGTCGCGATAGATGGCAAACAGTTCGCCATAGAGGCGCACGTTAGCACCGATCGGACGGTAGACGATATCCTTGACGCCGGTCATCGCACGCTGCGCTGCCGCGGTGTTGGCCCAGGCGCCGCCTGCCACAGCGCCGAAGATGGCCGCGCCCAGCGCGCAGGTTTGGCTGGATCGACTGATCCGCATGGGGCGGTTACAGACATCGGCGTAGATCTGCATCAGGAACGGACTCTTCTCGGCAATGCCGCCGCAGTTCACGACCTCCTTGACCGGAACGCCGAAATCCTCGAAGCGTTGAATGATGGTCCGCGCGCCAAAGGCCGTGGCCTCCACCAGGGCGCGGAAGATTTCCGGCGCCGTGGTATGCAGGGTCTGGCCCACGAGCAGGCCGCTCAACAGCGGGTCCACCAGCGTGGTGCGGTTGCCGTTATTCCAGTCCAGCGCCACCAGACCTGACGCGCCCGGACGCTGCCGGGCCGCCTCGCGCGTGAGCGCGGCAATGGCCTCGCCGCCGCTGCGCCCGGCCGGCTGCAACTGGTTGACAAACCAGAGGAAGATATCCCCGACCGCCGATTGCCCCGCCTCCAGACCGGTCAGGCCGGGCACAATCGAACCGGGCACCAGGCCGCAGATGCCGGGAATGTCCTTCAGCCGGGCACCGGACGGAGCCACCAGCATATCGCAGGTCGAGGTACCGATGATCTTCACAAGCGTACCTGGTCGGATGCCGGCGCCGACCGCGCCGTGGTGGGCGTCAAACGCACCCACCGCCACCGGCACGCCCTGCGGCAGCCCAACCTGCTGCCCAATCTCTTCAATCAGAAACCCGGCCACCTGATCCGACGACACCGCCCGGCTATACAGGCGTCCGCGCAGCTTGGCCAGTTCCGGATCCAGCGAAGCCAGGAATTTCTCGGAGGGCAACCCACCCCACTGCTCCGCGTACATGGCCTTATGACCGGCGGCGCAAATGCTGCGCGGCATGGTGGCCGGATTGAGTTTGCCGGTCACATAGGCCGGAATAAAATCGCAGGCCTCGACCCAGGAATGCGCGGCGCGGAACACCTCGGGCGCCTCCTTGCGGCAATGCCAGATCTTGGACCAGAACCATTCACTTGAATACGTGCCCCCGCACTTGGCCAGGTAGGGCGCGCCGGAAGCACGCGCCTGTTCCGTAATGGCCGCGGCTTCGGCGTGTCCGGTGTGGTCCTTCCACAGCCACGCCTGCGCCGCAGGGTGGCGCGCAAACTTTTTGGTCATGGCCAGCGGCCAGCCCTTGGCATCCACGGGTAGCGGCGTCGAACCGGTTGTATCCACGCCGATGCCGACGACCCGGTCAGGCGAAAACCCCTTGACCTTGCGTGCCTGCCGCACGACGGACGCGACACAGGTGACAAACCCGGCGATGTAGTCTGCCGGGTTCTGCCGCGCCAGGTTGGGATCGCGCCGGTCGAGAATGATCCCGGCTTCACCCGTCGGATATGGAAACACGTGACTGGCCAGTTCCGATCCGTCGCTCACATCCACCAGCAGCGCGCGGCAGCTGTTGGTACCATAGTCAACCCCGATCGCAAAGCTCTTGGTCTTCATGCCATTCTCCTTTCAAAAAGAAACGCTTATTGTAGGTTTGCCGTTGAAAAAAATCCATCTTTTTGTTGTTTCGCGCGGGCACAAGTCATGGCCTTTTCCTGAAGCGGTCGGGAATTCTCACCACGAAGGACTCGAAGAGCACGAAGGTCAATTTATTCGACAGTTTCGGTCATTCCCAGCGTCCGATTACGGGAATCTTCGTGGTGGAAGCCGTCATAGTGGCGCTTCAGGAAAAGACCATGGGGCACAAGTATAACAGCAATTCTCATTATGGGCGCCGCCCCCCCCGGGGACGGGCAGCAGTTCTCATTATGGCGCCAAAACGCCTTACGGCGTCACTACAAACGACCTAGAATCGGCAATAAGCCGTTTGTAGTGTGCCCGTAAGGGCATTCGTGTCGCC
>JBAXVM010000323.1:0-2802 GCA_037129105.1 bacterium | reverse complement strand
CGCAGGTTTTGCCAGCGGGGAGCATGGGTGCGAACAATGGCACGGCGTGGGCCGTGGCGGATTTTCTGGAGCGTTTGGCCGGCGTGCGCTGGTATTGGCCGGCAGAGTATGGCGGACGTTCCATTCCGCACACGACTGCGCTCGTCATTCCGCCGGTCCACTACCGCGACCAGCCGGTCTTTCGCGAGCGCACCTTCCACCCGGAGCAGAACCTGCTGCTGCCGCTTTCGTACGTGCCACACTCTGCCACGCCGCGGGATCTGATGACACTGCCGGTTCCATTCGCGCCGGGCGTGCTGCCGGAGGGTGAGACCTACGTGACGCTGGTGCCACACCTGCCGCTCACGCGATA
Source organism: bacterium (assembly GCA_037129105.1). Lineage (GTDB taxonomy): Bacteria > Verrucomicrobiota > Kiritimatiellia > RFP12 > CAIWXQ01 > CAIWXQ01. Next base: position 2,450 of record JBAXVM010000323.1, on the reverse strand, counting down.
TGGTTCGAGTTTACCGTACCTGCCGGTGATGCAGGGGGCGCGTGCCGCAGAAGTGGCCAGCGCGGCGGCGCAACGCAAGCCACGCCTCGATGCCATGTTTGCACTGAAGCAGGATGGCAGCCGGGATTACAATGTGTTCTGTTACAGCGCGCCGGAGGCGCTCGATTATACGCTGGAGTGTTGCGCGCAGGCCTGGGACCGCGGCGGCAATGGCAGCTCGTGGGTCACGCCATCGAGCATCAATCTCTGGTTTCCCGCTACGCCCGGGCTGGCTTGTAACTGCGCGGCGTGCAAGGAAACAGCCGCCAAATACCGGGATGATCGCGAACTCTCCGCCAGCCTGACTGCGAAGCATGGCGAGCGCCGGGCTTTTGAAAGGGTCGAGCAACGCGTGCATGAACGGGTCTTTGGCCTGTTCGTCCAGCGCGTCTGCGAAGCGGTGAAGAAACGCTGGCCAGACAAGAAGGTGATCTGTCACCCTTGGGGTACGGATTGCCCTGAGGGTGTGGAGTTCCCCGACAACCTGGTGGTGCACAATCTCGACGTCGGATTCATGATGGGGCTGCTGCACCAGCCGGTGGTGCGTCAGCAGCAGGAGGAGCGCCTGCGCGCGTGGCGTCGGAGCGTGAAAGCAGCGCCTGCTGCAACAACGGCTGTGGCGGATGTGCTTGCCGGCGCAGACGCAGGCCGCATCGTCGGCGCGCGGTTCGGCTTCTATGGCCCCAGCGACTGGACGCTGGGGCCGGTTCAGTATCCGCACGTGGTCCAGGAGTTCTATCGGACGCATCAGGACTTGATTATCGGCAGCATGGTGCCCACGTATTCGCTCCCGTGTTGGACTACGGCGGCACCCACGTGGTATGTCTGGATGCGCGTACTGTGGAACCCGGCACTGGACGTGGATGCGACGCTCGACGAGATGTGCCGCCGACTTTTCGGCGCCGGTGCGGCCAGCGCCCGCGCGCTGCTGCGGCTGGAGTGTGAGCGCTGGGAGGGGGCGAACTGGACGCGTCCCCTGCAGCAGGAGGCGATGCGCAGCGTGGGGGAAGGGTCCTTGCGTTTTCCGGACGACGAGTATTTCCGCCAATCCTGGCCCCCGGATGTGGTGTCCCGTATGAAGGCCCTGCGCGACCAGGCGTTGGACGAGATGGCTGGAGATCCGCAGGCCCGGCAGGCATTCCTCTACTGGACCTGGACGTTCGACGAATTTCTCGGCGCTGCGGATGCGATATACGGGAGTGCCGCGCCCTCCACTGTGCATGCTGATACGCCGGTGGAGACCGTGTCCGTGGTCCGGAGCAACACGGCTGTAGCGCTCGCCAAGAGCTCTGCCCAACGCCCCGCATACCTTGCGTTAGTCACAAAGACCAACGCGATGGATGGTGCTGAGATGGTGCTGATCCCGGCCGGGGAGTTCCGCATGGGCACAAGCGAGGCGGAGCGCGCGGCGTGGCTGGCGGCGCATCCAGCCACGGGCAAGGGAGACCTGATCAAGTTTACAGCCAGGGAGGAGAGCACTTCCTTGGGCGAATTCCTGCGCGGCACCAACGATGCGCAGCGCGCGGCGTGGATGCAGGAAACGGGCGTGCGCCGGGACAATCCGGCCCTCTTCCAAGACGAGTTGCCGCAGCGCAAGATTCACTTGGAAGCCTACTACATGTACAAGACCGAGGTCACTGTGGCGCAGTACCGGAAGTTCTGTCAGGCCACGGGCCGGGCCTTGCCGCCGGATCCGCGCACGTCGTTTTCCGGGGCGCGCGTTTCCGGGAAGGGGGCGGATGCCCTTCCTGTCGTGAACGTCACCTGGAAGGATGCCAAGGCTTACGCCGATTGGGCAGGCGCGGCATTACCTACGGAGGCCGAGTGGGAAAAAGCGGCAAGGGGAGGGGATCAGCGAGTTTTTCCGTGGGGTGATGACTGGCCGCCGCCTGTGGGCGCCGGGAATTTGGCGGACGCGACCTTTGGCGCGATCCGCCTGAGATCCAAGTACTTTCTGGATGGTTACAAGGATGGCTTTGCTGGTACCGCCCCGGTGAGTTCCTTTGCGCCCAATCCCTACGGCCTTTGCGACATGGCCGGGAATGTTGCAGAGTGGTGCGCGGACTGGTATGCCGCAGACTACTATCGTAACGCTTCTACACGCAATCCGACCGGGCCGTCAACCGGCGTGTGGCGCGTGGTGCGTGGCGGCTCCTGGTACGACGGGATGCCAGATGTGTTCCGCGCGGCCAGACGGGGCGACTACGACTATCTTCCTGTGGGCACCGCCAGTTTCGTGTGCGGATTCCGCTGCGTCGTGCGTACGCCGCGAGTGACGCCCTCATGCTCGCTGAGCCAGGGCGCATCCCCGTCTCACTGACCTTCGATCGCCCGCCGCTACCGCACCGGTCGGCGCGGGAGCGGGATCTACGAGACCGCTCACACCGTCTGCGCGGTCCGATACGTCCCGC
>JBAXVM010000322.1:0-2807 GCA_037129105.1 bacterium | reverse complement strand
TGATCAAGATGTACGCGCTCTGCTTCACGGTGATCTGGGTGCGCTGGTCGTTCCCCAGGACGCAGTTCTACGGGCTGCTGAACCTGTCGTGGAAGGTCCTGATCCCTGTCGCGCTGGTGAACCTGCTGCTCACCGCGGTCATGCTCAAGCTAAAGCATTAAGCCATGATCAATTACTGCAAAGAAATCATCCTCGGACTCCGGACGCTGGCCATCGGCATGCGCATCACGTTTGTGCGCATGTTTTACCACCGGGTCACGCTCGATTATCCCTACAAAAGCCTGAAGATGACCCCCCGCTTCCGCGGGCACATTGACCTGACGGTGGACGAGAAGACCAGCCAGCCCAAGTGCATCGTTTGCATGGCCTGCCAGCGCGCCTGCCCCTCGGGGTGCATCCAGCTCGACGGCGCCAAGGCGGAAGGCGCCGCGCGCAAAGCCCTTACCACCTACACCCTCGACTTCACCACCTGCAGCCTCTGCGGCCTGTGCGTGGAGAGCTGCCGCTTCGACGCCCTGAAGTTCTCGCGCGACTACAACCTGGCCTCGATGCGGAAAGAAGACTACAACCGGATGAACCTGCTGCAACGGGCGGGAGGCGCGAACGTGTCTACGAACAAACCATAGTCTTGGAAAGAAGGAAATCGCAACCGCTATGTGCCTGTCACATGTTGGCAACCCAGGTGGCCCGGGCGCTCCGCGCACGGGCAGAAAACCGTTCCGCTGCGGAACGTGCGCATGCCCGTGCGCGGAGCCCTTCGGCCACGAGCTCAGGGCCGAGTGGCGCCCGGGCCACCACCCACGCGTGACAAAAGCTGTAATGCAAACCGCACCGTGTAACGCCCACTACGGAATAAACTCTTGACCTACTTCACACCAGAACAAATCTATCCCCTCATCCGCGCCCTCTGTTTTGCCGGCGTGGCAGGCCTCACGCTGATCGGCGCCGTGCTGGCCGCGGCCGCACGACGCCTCGTTTACAGCGTCTGCGGACTGGCCCTCTCCTCGGTCGGTTTGGCCGGCCTGTACGTCTACCTCAGCAGCCCCTTCCTGGCGCTGATGCAAATCCTGATCTACGTGGGCGCGGTCTGCATCGTAATCCTGTTCGCGCTCATGCTCGCGGATACGCAGGACCAGCCGACCTCGCGCGCGCGCGCCGTCCTGGCCGGACTCGCGAGCTTCCTGGTGGCCGGCATGCTGGCAATCGCGCTGATCCTGCTGGTCAGCCGGACCGCCTGGATGGCCCCTGCCGAAACGGTGAACGCCGGGAGCGTGCAGGACCTGGGGCGCGCCCTGCTGCACCGCTTCGGCTTTGCGTTTGAACTGATCTCGGCCGTGCTGCTGCTCGCGATTCTGGGCGCGCTGGTGGTGGCACGCACCGGCCGGGAAACCTCGCGGAACTAACATGAGCTTCTACAACTACTTTCTGCAGGCCGGCCAACTGCTGGTCGTCTATCTGGCGATCGGCGCGCTGCTGCTCGCCATCGGGTTCTTCGGCTTCTGCCGCCACCGCACGCTGGTTGGCATGCTGGTCTCCGGCGAGTTGATGTTGGCCGGTGCCTCCCTCAACTTCATGGCCTTCGGACACTTCCTGGGCGCGGACAAGACCGTCGGCCAGACCTTCGCGCTGTTCATCATGGGTATTGCCGCGGCCGAGGCGGCCATCGTGCTCAGCATCATGCTTGCCGTATACCGTAACTACCGAACCATTCAGACACGCGATCTGAAAGAGATGGAAGGTTAGCCCGCCGATGCCTCCCGCAGACAATTACCTCCTTTTACTCGCCGTACTGGCCCCGCTGGTTGGCGCGATCGCCGTCATGCTCACAGGACGCCGCCCCAATGTGCGGGAGTCCTGCTCGTTTATCGCGGCCGCCGTCACGTTCGGCACCGTGGTTTCCCTGGTGAAACCCGTGCTAGCCGGACAGAAGCTGGTGTGCCACCTCTTCACCCTCCTGCCGGGCGTCAGTGTCACGCTGCGGGCAGACTCGTTCTCCATGGTGTTTGCGCTGGTGGCCTCGTTCCTCTGGATCGTGACCGTCTTCTACGCCATGGGATACATGCGGGGGCTCCATGAGCACGCCCAGACGCGCTTCAACGCCTGCTTTGCGCTGGCGCTGTTCGGCGCGATCGGCTGCGCCTTTGCCGACAACCTCTTCACGCTCTATCTCTTCTACGAGATCGTCAGCGTCAGCACCTACCCGCTCGTGGCCCACCACCAGGACCAGGAGGGGTACGAGGGCGGACGCAAGTACCTGACATACCTGACCGCCACAGCCAAGGGGATGGTGTTGCCCGCAATCATCCTGACCTACGTCGTGTGCGGCACGCTGGACTTCTCCGACAACATCCGCACCGGCATCTTCCCCTCCGGCGCCAGCCAGCTGCTGGTGACCGTGACCTACGCCCTGCTGATCCTCGGGTTTGCCAAGAACGGCCTGATGCCCTTCCACAACTGGCTCCCCGCCGCCATGGTGGCGCCCACACCCGTGAGCGCGCTGCTGCATGCCGTGGCTGTGGTGAAGGTGGGCGTCTTCTCCACCACCCGCGTCATGCTGTTTGTGTTCGGCGTGGACAAGATGGACGCGTTCAACCTGGGCATCCCCACGGCTTACTTCGTCTCCTTCACCATCCTGGCCGCCTCCCTGATTGCCCTGAGCAAGGACAACCTGAAGGCGCGACTGGCGTATTCGACCGTCAGCCAGCTCTCCTACGTGATTCTGGGCGTGGCACTGCTCACGCCCACGGGGATCGAGGGCGGTGTCGTGCACATCGCCAACCATGCCTTTGCCAAGATCACGCTCTTCT
>JBAXVM010000321.1:0-2810 GCA_037129105.1 bacterium | reverse complement strand
GCCACCAGGTACCGGTGCAGCGCTGGCGCGGCCAGATGGACCTCGCCCTGCGGCAGGGACTGGAAGAGGATCTCCGGCAGCGCCATGGACTCGTCGGGCTTCAGCGTGCGGCTCAGGTTCTCGTCGGCCAGCCCTAGTTCAACCACCGTATAGGGCACGTTCGGGTACACCCGGATCGTCCAGTTGCCGCACGGCAGGATATGGCAGGCCAGACCCTGGCCGCCGTCCACGGCGCGCAGGCCCAGGTAGGGGGTAAAGCCCTCCGTGGGGCGCCCGGAGATATGGCTCAGGCGCAGGCCAGCGTGCAGCGGATGCCAAGCCCCCTGGTTCTCGCGGCACCAACTGCTGGCCTGGGTGTAGCACTCGTAGCTGACCGATGACAGCGCGAACCTCGCCAAACAGCGCGAGAGCACCACCGGCTTCTCCCCGGCGTTGCCCAGGGTGTCACGCCGGCTGACCACCCCGGTCACGGAATCGCCCTGCCAGGCGGTCGTCAGGCGAAGTCCCGTCTGACCCACCTTCCATTCGCAACGCACGGCCGCGGGCGATTCCTCAACCTTGTCGAGCACCAGTTGCCCGGCCTCAAAGGGCAGCCCGTCCACCTTGAGCAGCGCCACCCCTTGCGCGAACCCCTGGTCGCTCTCCTCGCCCTGCCGCCCCAGCAACATGCCACACAGGCGCACCAACCAGAAGCGGTTGTCGCCACGGGCGTAAACGGTTCCGGTAATCAAGTCAGTCATTTGTGTCGTACTCATCGTGTCAAATTCTCCAATTCGTTCATCATGCTCTCTTGTTGATTTCCGCCGAGCCATCTCCCACACACACACGCACTCATGCTCACTTCCCTCCCCCACCTTCTGCGCCACAGCGTCGGCGAGGTCGAGCAGTACAGCCGCTTCCTCCGCCTGCATGTAGCGTCAGAAGTGCGCGGATGGCCGCAATGTCCATGGCTGTGACGCCGATCGCGCGAAGATAGCCTTCGACCTGACCTTTGATATCATTCGCACGCTGTCCGAAGGGACGCAGCGCCGCCAGCAACGCCTTGAACTCAGCTGAGGCTTGCGACCGCGGCCCCCACACGGACAGGGACGTCAACTCGTAATCATGCACCAGGTCCGGCAGTTCCACGCCCAGCAGGCCGTGAATGAGAAACGCCAACGTTCCGCCCCTGTCCGCCCCACCCCAGCAATGGAAGAGAACCGGATAGCGACTTTCCTGCGCCAGTAATGCGAATACGCGCCGATACGCGTCGCGCCCGGTGTCATCCACGATGCCCCCATACGGATCGATGGGGATATTCACCCATTCAACCTTGGAAGCGTTCAGCACGGACTTGACCTCTTCCGGAGCGCGCCGCAAATCGAGGTCCGTTCGGATCTTCAGTTCATGCACGAGCAATTGCTCACCCGCCTCGGTGATGGCGACGTGGCTGTTCATCTCCGAGGAGCGGTAAAGCATGCCTTGCCGCACGCGGCGGTTTCCGCCGGGTAACGGCCAGCCCCCCATGTCGCGCACGTTGGTGATCTCCGGCACCCAGATCCAGCGCGGTGGAGCGTCATGCGTTACGAAGGAGCGAACGGCCGATTCGACCAACCTGCCGTCCGCGTCCCGCGCCGTCACCTTCCAATAATAGCGGGTGCCGATGTGCAGATGGAACACCTCGCATTGCCCGCCGATCACGCCTCGCACGACATGCGCATCCTGAAAATCGCGGGTTCGTGAAATCAGCAGATCGCACGCGCCCGTCCCGCGTTCGACCGTCCAGGCAAAACGCACGGGCGAGGGGCGGCTCTTATCGTTGTCTATCGAGACATCCCCATGCCGGTCGACCGGCCGCCACCAATCCGTCTTGTCGGAAGGCCGGACATGCTGCCGGCGTTTGTCGGCATGCGCAACCAGATGGTATTTCTGCATCGGCCTCGTCACCGCCCCGCTGCGTGGCTCGATCAGCTGTATTGCGTTCCTGCTACTCATATCGCATGTCGTCCCCCCTGCCGTGCCGGCGCATCAATGCCGCACTTCCACCACCGGCGGCGCCATCAGGCCGCACGGCACCAACTGATAACCCTCAAACCACCGATCCGCATCGCACGTGTACTCGCCCGGCCCCGTCCACTCAGGCCACTTCTCGGTAATATGAAAAGGGCCATGCGAGTTGCGCCGGTGACCAATCACTTCGATCGCCAACTCGACCGGACGGCTGGGACAGCCGTCCCTACCCTGACCATCGGGTAGGGACGCCTCTCCGAGGCGTCCGCCGGCAGCGCCCGCGAGCAGCGGCGTGATCTCCACCTCGTTCGGCTCCCAGCCGATGATCCCGGCGGCCTGCCCATTGACCAGCACACGCACCCCCACCCCGCGATACTCTGGCACGCGGACAAACACGCGTTCACCGGGCGCGGTCTTCAGATCCAGCGCGCACCGGTAGGCCACGGAGCCGCTGTAGAACGCGAGCCCCTGCTGCACCCAGTCGCCGATCTTGAGCGCCGCCGGCGCCGCCGTCAACGCGACGGCCGTGTCGTTCACGGCTGTGCCGAAATTGCCCAGCAGGAAAACGATCTCCAGCCCCGGATGGGTCTCGGCATAGTCGCACTCCAGCACGATTTCATTCGCGCCAAGTTTCAGGAAGGCGCTGTTCACCGGCAACTTGCGCAGCGAGCAGTCCACCCACCAGCCACATTCCGCCGTCGTGGTGATCGCGTGGCCGTTGAGCGCCACTCGGAACGTCTGCGGCTCCTCCAACGCCAGATAGAGATCGCCCGACGGAATGGCGTGGCAATCGAACGTGTAAGCCAGCGTGACCTTCGTGG
>JBAXVM010000320.1:0-2828 GCA_037129105.1 bacterium | reverse complement strand
CGTGGCACAATCGTAGACTCGGATGAAGACGGGATACCAAACATTAAGATTATTGACGGTAGTCGCTGGAGATATGAGGGCGGAAACTGGGTGCTACTGACAGGAACTACAAATTGCCTGCCATCTGAGGGGCGCATGGCAGCTCCGGCGGGATTTCCTGCCCGGCCATGAGACGGGCGAGCCTCTCCCCGGCTGGGGAAGTCGGCGGGGAAGCCCATGGTTACGCTTTGCCGCTGCGTTTTTTGGTGTTGCCAACCAAATTCTGACCGTACGCCGTTCCCGAATTGATCCTGCGTAAAACGCCGCAGATTCCTGCGCTGACACCGTAAAAAGCCCCCATTGCGGTCGCACGATTCTCTTTTTTTTGCCGTAGCCGTCGCAGTTGTGCGCGGACGATACGTAACTGTCCGGCCAACCACACCCACCGACGCGCGCTTTTTTTCTGAACATGCGCGGCGAAAGTTGCGATCGAGCGCAGGCCAGCGTCAGGCCGGCTTCCAGACATCGGGCAGCAGTGCACGAACTTGTTTCGGACTCTTGGCCGCTGGTAGGCGGCGGAAGACGTCGCACAAGTAGGCGAAAGGTTCGACTTTCGCACGCTTGCAGGTGGCGATGATGGACATGAGGTTGGCGGCTGAGCGCGACGGCCTCGTCGCTGAGACCAGCGCCTGGGTGCCGAGTTGCTTGTAGATGGACAGCCAGGTCTGAATGGTGCGCCAGGTGAAGACATGGGGAACCCCGTCCTCATCGTGGAAGGTCAGCTTGCTGACCTCCCGGATGCGGCTTTTGATGCTGCTGCCCACCATGGAATCGATGGCGCCAATGACCCGGAGCTTCAAATAGACCGTTACACGTTGCATACCGACCTCCTTTGGGTTGCCGCGCACCATACGAAACGGCGTGGAGGCGGACGCATCGGAAAGTCGTGTTGCCGGTTGTCTTTCGGGTTTGGCGGGCTCAATCGCTCCGTGTTAGCATGGGAAGCGCGGGGAGTGTTTCACTTCATGCCGTGGCCAGGAAGCTCCGTTGGAAATGCACTTGGTAGGCGCAGATCGGACAGGTTGCAGCAGCGAAGGCCTCTTTCAGGTGGTGGAATACCTGGAAGAGGGGCACCCCCGTCTTTGCTTCTGGTGGCGGTGCGCGTGCGCACAGGCGGGTCCGCAGCACGCTTTGGCAGTGACGCAGGCGCCGGTACAGCCGGTAGCCTGTATCCAGCGACAAGGGGATGTTGGTGCGTTCCCACGCCTGCTTGATCGAACGGGCCTGCAGGAGTTCAGCCAGGAAGGCCCAGAGTTGCGGCGCCGAGAAGGCCCGCCGGAGCAGACTGTCGCCCACGCGGATGCTCCAGGTTGCGCCGCAGCCGTTGCGCTGCGGGCTCTTCTTGCAGCGAATACGCCAGGCGCTGATGCCGCACTCCGCAGGCGAATGGGACCAGCGAATATGCCCGTGTCGAATCACGACTCCCGCCGCGCCGCAGAACGGGCAGATCAGAGAAGAGAGATGGTCCAGAAAGGCCTCGATCTCCTCCGGCGTCCGAAAGAACATGCGCATGCGGGGAGGATAGTAACCGAGGGGTACGTGGGCAACCTTACTACGCGGTTCTGTGTCACAGGCATATTTGAGGTAAAGGAACGGCACTACGGCGCTACGGCACAGTGGCACCATTCCCCAATTGTCGGCGCTCCTCCAACACCCACAATTCGGTACAGAACACGACGGCACTACGCGCTAATCGCGGGAGGTAACATGGTCTCAGGGCGGCCGTGTAAGCACCACGCACAACCCCAACGGCATCGACGACATCACCGTCAATTATGCCGATGGCCGGCCCAAATACACCTGCGGCTCCCGCAAGAGTTTTTACGAATACGGCGTAAACAACGACAACACCCGCTGGACCAAGGCCTATCAGGATGCCACCAACAACACCTCGCTGGCGTGGTCCAGGACCACGCAGGATCTGCTCGGCCGCACGATCCTGGAGGAACGCCCCGGCTTCGGCGGCGCCACCCTCGCTACGGTCAACACGTACAATTCTCTCGGCCAACTCTCATCCAGCGAAACGCTCTCCTCTGTTGGCTCTGTTATCTCCTGTTTGAACCGGGTCATCTACACCTTTGATTCGCTCGGCCGCCAGTACCAGACCTGCCAGGACCTGAACCTGAACAGCCAGGTCGACCTCTCCGGCCCAGACCGCGTCAGCGAAACCAGCCAGTATTACGAGCAGACGGACGGCGACTGGTGGCAGGTGTCCGAGCAGAAGGAATATCGTGACGATGGCCAGGCGCATGTGGTCGCCGCCAGCCGCACACGGCTCACCGGCCTCTCGCTGGCCCGCGTTTCCGACAGCCTTTCTGTCAATGCCCGCGGCAACGTCACGGAGAGCATTACCGCGCTGGACGCCACGGACGCCCGCATCCGCACCACCACAACCGCGTATCCAGACTCGACCAACGCCGCTGTCACGCTGACGATCAACGGGCTACCTGTCCGGAACACCGGCAAGGACTCGCTGATCTACCGCCAGGGGTATGACGCGCTCGGCCGGCAGGTGGCCTCGCAGGCGCCCGACGGCGGCATCGCCTCGCACGCAAGCCACAGGGTCAGACCTTAGAAATTAGAAACACACGCTGAGGCCCGTCTTCATTGGTCCTTTCATCTACCTCCGCCAACCGCGGCCGCCGCTTTCCTTTCACCGCAATGGGGCCAGCTCGACCATCCGGGCGGTGAGGCGCCGGTGTTGAGGCGCCGGTGTTGTGTAACGCCCAAAGTGGAGGCGCCGGTGTCGTATTTGGAAAACGGCCATTCACGATTCTTCGGACACACTT
>JBAXVM010000032.1:0-17513 GCA_037129105.1 bacterium | reverse complement strand
ACCGTCATTTCCTCCATTCACAGGCTTGGCCTGTCGCGAGAGTTCCAAATAAAAACGGTTACTTCGGCTGACCCTGCTCGAACTTGGCCGGGCTTCCGTGAAAACGCATCAGTCGTAGCGGCCGAGTTGTTTGGCCAGTTCGACGATGCCACGGAAATCCTCCAGGCTGACGGAGGAGGGAACGGAGTGGTCGGACGAGAAGATGTAGCCACCGCCTGCCTTCATGACAGGCAGCGTCCGCTCCATCTCGGCACGGATCTGGTCCGGTTTGTCCCATAGCACGGCATTGATGCCGCCGTGCAGGACGAGGTTTTTGCCGACGGTCTTCTTCAAGTGCGCCGGGTCCATGCCGGCCTTGACTTCCAGCGGGTTGAGCGCGTCGAGGCCCAGGTTGACGAGTTCCGGCACGAGCGGGTTGATGTCGCCGCAGGAGTGCAGGTGCGCCTTGATCCCCTTGGCGTGGGCCCAGTCAATGGCCCGCTTATGGAAGGGCTTGAGGATTTCGCGGTACAAGTTGCGCGAGAAGAACTGATTCTGCTTGTACCCCATGTCGTCGGGCCAGCTGACGCAGTCGAAGTGGTAGCCCGCGTCCCAGACCCTGTCGAGGAGCTTGAGATGTGTCTCGAGTTGGTGCGAAAACATGTCCATGCACCATTCCGGATTCTCGACGAGCGCCATCAGGAGGCGCTCGGTCCCGACGACCCAGGAGTGGGTGATGTCGAAGCCAAACCAGAGGCCGGCCTGGATCCAGGCCCCGTTCTTCTGCCAGGCCGGATAGTGTTTCTCCAGATATTTCCAGTCGATGCGGTCGGGCGTCGGCGTCATCCGTTCTTTGGCCTTGGCCCAGCTGTCGGGATCCACAATGGTGAAGTCCATGAACTCAGGCGTCGAAGCGGCGTGCTTCCATTGCTTCATGGCGACGCCCCACGAACTGGTGTAGCTCTTGTAGGCTTCCGTCTCCTCAAGCACCTTCTCCTCGTAGCGGGGGGAGTTGTCGGTCCAGATGGACGCAATATGATCCAGCCCGAAGTAATCGACGTAGTCCATGTCCTTGGGCATGCCCTCCTGCTGCCAGCGCTCGATGGTCGCGCCCCAGGGGTAGTCAATGATCGGGATGCGATCGGCCTCCTTGTGCGCGTACATCCTTTGGAATCGCTCGTGGCTGGTCATTGCTTTCATGCGTCGTCTCCAGGTTTGCCTAATATCGCGTAGCAACGCCTTCAGTATTCCATACTGGCAGGGTGAATGCAATTGCATCTGACGACGCTAACTTGTTAAATAACGACCTGTAAGCATTTCTTTATCTTTTTTCTTCATCTTTCTTCTTCGTCTTTTCGATCCCGCCGTCCACCGTAATCGTCGCCGTAGTCGTCCACCGGAATGGAAAGCGTTAGTCGGTTGACGATGAGCGCAGGTGCGAAACCTGCGCCTATCTTCTGCCAAAGGCCGTTTGTAGTGGCGCCGTCAGGCGCTTCCCCTTGATGGACGTGATCCCGGCCGACTTCGTGTCCGTCGCCTTTTCCGGTGCGGCACCGGCTGACGAAACAGCCAACCCCGAAGCCAGGCACGCGCCACCTAGACACAAGATAGCAAAACCACTAATACACCCCTGTTACGAAGCGTATACAGAAGCAGAGACATCAATCCCACATCAACCGGAAAGGCGGGCTGCACCATGGGACGCAAATCACGCACACTTACCCAGCACCCGGGCGAACTGAACCTGACGGCCATGATTGATGTCGCGTTCCAGTTGCTCGCCTTCTTCCTGCTGGCCATCAAGCCAGTGGACGTGTTTACCAACCTGCCTGCCAACCGGCCCTCACTCGATCCTGTGAACGATCGGGTTTCGACCATGCTCCGCATCATGGTGCTGCCGCAGAATCCCGGCGAATCCGGCGTCTATGTGCTGAACGACACCCCCCTGACCACCACCCAGCTAGACGACCGGATCCGGAAGTACGCAGCCACCGACCCCACCCAAACCGTCCTGATCCAGTGCGCCAAAAAATCCACGCACCGGCAACTGGTCGAACTGCTGGACACCTGCGCAAAGCACCACATGGCCAACCTGTCAGTAGTCAGTTCTGCCGGGATCTAGCAGCCTGTCGGACTTAGTTCTCTGGAGTCACAAGCCGTCTGCCGACGATGGCTGCTAAACCGCAGAATGTCGAACAAGGAACGCTGAATTTTAAAGTTCGCCTGTGGCGATCCTTTGCTCGTTTTCAGTAACTGTTCCGGTGGTGCGGGTCGGTTGACGACTACGGTGGACGAATACGGACTTCCCCTCGTCATCCGTAGTCGTCGCCGTAGTCGTCAACCGGTTTCTGCCGTTGCGAGACGTGTCCTGAATAGCGACCGTTCTCTTCTGCAATCTATCATTCGCTGAGCGCCGTTTGTAGTGGCGCCGTCAGGCGCTTCCCCCTTGTGGGGCAGCGTGTGAGGTGGCCCGCGCGCTCCGCCGCGCGGGCACACGCAGTGGGTCGCGCATGCCCGCCCGCGGAGCCCTTCGGCCACGAGCTCAGGGCCGAGTGGCGGTCGGGCCACCTTGTGGATGGCGAAAAATAACGTTCCCAGCCCATTTCTACTTTGTAGTGCCGCAAAAAACGAAACGTTGATTATCAACGACTTATGACGCTAAGTGCGAAACGCTGGCTAGGAACCTGTCGGACTTAGGACTTGGATCTTTCCAGCACCTTCTGCCGACAGGTTCCTAGTTGGTTGACATGTAAAGCACCTATCAATTTATATAATTACAAATCTCGGTTGACTTACTGTAGTATAACGAATATAGTGTTCCCCATGTTCATTTCAACCAAAAGTCAATATGCGCTGCGTGCTGTGTTTGAGATCGCGAAATCGGATCAGCAAGCCATTATGACTATTGGTGAAATTGCGAAGGCGCAGCAGGTGCCGCAGCGGTATCTGGAGGGGATTCTGAATCAGTTGCGGAAAGGCGGCCTGCTAGAGGCGCAGCGCGGCAGGAGCGGGGGGTACAAGCTTGCCAAGGATGCCAGGAACATCACAGTCGGAGATGTCGTGCGGCTGATTGACGGTCAGATCCGCGCCGTGGCGTGCGTAAAAGAGGCCCAGCCGACCGACTGTCCAATGCGGACAAACTGTGTGTTCATGCCTACCTGGCAGAAGGTTCAGGACGCCATTGACGAGGCCTTGGATTCAACCGACTTCGCGCATCTGGTGGAGTGCGATAACAAATCCAGACAAAAAGAGTGCACCAATTACACCATTTAGGAGGAAGTCACATGTCGCGCATTTACAAGGACAACTCGGAATCCATCGGCAACACGCCGCTGGTACAGCTCAATCACATCACCCAGGGCGCCAATGCCCGCGTGCTGGGGAAGGTGGAGGGGCGCAATCCTTCCTATTCCGTAAAGTGCCGGATCGGGGCGGCCATGATCTGGGATGCTGAGGCGCGCGGCGTGTTGAAGCCCGGAATTGAGATTGTGGAGCCCACCAGCGGCAATACCGGCATTGCGCTGGCCTACGTGGCCGCGGCCCGCGGCTACAAGCTCACGCTCACCATGCCGGAGACCATGAGCATCGAACGACGGCGCATCCTGGCCGCGTTTGGCGCCCAGCTGATTCTGACGCCAGCGCATGAGGGGATGAAAGGCGCGATTGCACGCGCCGAAGAACTGACGGCCACCGATCCGGCGCGCTTCTTCATGCCCCAGCAGTTTAAAAACCCGGCCAACCCTGCGATTCATGTAAAAACCACCGGGCCGGAGATCTGGCGCGATACGGACGGGCAGATCGACGTGCTGGTCGCCGGCGTGGGCACCGGCGGCACTCTTACCGGCGTTTCGCGCTACATCAAGCAGAGCCAGGGCAAAGCCATCCTCTCCGTTGCGGTCGAACCTCGCGAAAGCCCCGTGCTCACCCAGCACCTCGCCGGCCAGAAACTGAAGCCGGGGCCGCACCAGATTCAAGGCATCGGCGCCGGCTTCATTCCCGACACGCTGGACCTCTCGCTGGTGGACCGTGTCGAGCTGGTGGAAAGTGCCGAGGCGATCGCGTTTGCCCGGCGCCTGACCCGTGAAGAAGGGCTTCTCAGCGGCATCTCCTCCGGCGCAGCGGTCGCAGTCGCATGCCGGCTGGCACGAAAAGAGGAATTTGCCGGAAAAACCATCGTGGTCATCCTGCCGGATGCCGGTGAGCGCTATCTGTCGACCCCGCTTTTCGAGGAGACGCGCACCTGCAACTAGGGATATCCCTCGACGGCAGGAAGCGGCTGCCCTCTGCCACGCCCCCTTGATCCCCCCATAACCGAAAGGTAAAGCAACTTTTTTATGCCCACAGACAACATACCCGCCCCGGTTCCCGGCTCCAGCCGCCCGACTGTCATCGCGCTGCTATCCGGAGGTCTGGACAGTGCGCTGGTCATAAAACTGATGGTGGACCAGGGGCTGAACGTACTGGCCTTGAACTTCACCAGCCCCTTCTGCACCTGCACCTCACACAAAGAAGGTGGCTGCATGCTGGCCGCGCGCGTCGCCCAGAGCATGGGCGTCAAGCTGCGCGTCATGAGCAAGGGGATGGAATACCTGCGCGTGGTGGAACACCCCCGCTTCGGCTATGGCCG
The DNA here is from genome assembly GCA_037129105.1 of bacterium. Classification (GTDB taxonomy): domain Bacteria; phylum Verrucomicrobiota; class Kiritimatiellia; order RFP12; family CAIWXQ01; genus CAIWXQ01. Next base: position 12,907 of record JBAXVM010000032.1, on the reverse strand, counting down.
CGCCTTGAACCCCTGCATCGATTGCCGCATCTACATCCTCCGCAAGGCGGCGGATGTCATGCGGGAGCTCGGGGCCATCTGCGTAGTGACCGGAGAAGTGCTCGGACAGCGCCCCATGTCACAACATCGACGGGCACTGGATGACATCGAGCGCGAAAGCGGACTGACCGGCCGGCTGCTGCGCCCGCTGAGCGCCCACCTCCTGCCGCCAACCATTCCGGAACAGGAAGGGGTGATCAATCGCGACCAGCTGCTCAGCCTGAGCGGACGGGCACGATCCCCGCAGCTCGCCCTCGCCAAAGAACGGGGCGTGGAGGTCTTCGGGTGCCCTTCCGGCGGCTGCCTGCTGACCGATCCGGCCATTGCCAGGCGACTGAAGGACGTCTTTGATCACTGCCCCGAATGGACCGAGCGGGATGCCAAACTGACCACGCTGGGGCGCCACTTCCGCCTGCGGCCGGGGCTCAAGATCATCCTGGGGCGCGACGCCGACGAGAACGCCCGCCTGGAACAGCTGGCCGGCCCGCTGCCGGTGCTGTCGTTCGCCACGCTGCCCGGCCCCACAGCCGTGCTGCGCGGTTCTTATACGGAGCAGGATCTGGTGACGATCGGGCGGCTCCTGCGTCACTTCGCACACAAAGTTACCACCGAGACCGTGGAAATCCTGCTCCAGCACGCGGGACAGAGCACGACGCTGATTGCACACGACGCAGCAACCGCCGACGAAGTGGAAACATGGGCCATTTGATGTCAGGAGAGGCTATGAACGAGAAGATTGAGCATCCAACATACAACGGAAGCGGCGAGCCGGAAGATGTGCTCCGCTGGGCCTTGACGGAGTTTCATCCGCATATCGCTCTGGCCGCGAGCTTCGAACACACCGTGCTCATCCACATGATGACGCGCATCCGTCCCGACATCCGGGTCTTCTCGATCGACACCGGCCGCCTGCCGGAGGAGACGTTCCAATGCGCGACAGAAGCCGAGCGCCGGTTCAACATCAAAGTCGACTGGTATGTGCCTGACAACACCCGCCTGGAACAGCTCGTGCGCGAGGGCGGCGTCTATTCCTTCCGGGAGAGCCTGGAAGCGCGGCGCGCGTGCTGTCATCTCCGGAAAGTGGAGCCGCTGGGGCGCGCCCTGCAAGGGCTGCGCGCCTGGGTCACCGGCCTGCGCCGGGACGAGGCAGATAGCCGGCGGGACTTACTGCCGGTCTCCATCGACACGGCGCACGGCGGCATAGTCAAAATCAACCCGCTCGTCCATTGGACGGAGCAGCAGGTGCGTGACTACACCTGCGAACACAAGTTGCCCTTCAACCGGCTGTTCGAACGCGGTTACACCTCGATCGGATGTGCGTGCTGCACCCGCCCGATCGAAGCTGGCGAAGATCCACGCGCCGGACGGTGGTGGTGGGAAAGCCCGGAGCACAAGGAGTGCGGGCTGCACGTACAGAACTGGCAGATTTAGTTTATACAGGTCAGCGGCTACATGAGCGAACGACGATACAGAAGCCTCTGCAAAGGCGTCTCCTGGCGGATGGTCGGCACGTGCGACACCATCCTGCTATCCTGGTTTTTTACCGGGACCATCTCCAAGGCGCTGCAGATCGGAAGCGTCGAGTTCTTCACCAAGATCCTCCTGTATTATCTGCACGAGCGGGCCTGGCTGCTGGTGCCATGGGCCAGAACAGCGACACAGGATGCCGGGGCCCTTGTATGGAAAGAGGAGCACCGTCGCAGCATTGCCAAGGGCGTCAGCTGGCGCATCACCGGGACGATCGACACCATTATCGTGGCTTTCCTCATCACGGGTAATTACGCCAGTGCACTGCAGATCGGCGCCACGGAAGTCATCACCAAGGTGTTCCTGTATTATCTGCATGAACGGGTCTGGCACCGGATTCCTTTGGGCCGGCTGCGTCCAAGCAACTGGGAAACCGGCGGAGGAATCTGATGAGCACAATCGACTGGCAGCAGGAAACCAAGCTGATCCACAGCGGATTCGGCCCCGATGACCGGACCGGCGCCACCGCGCCCGGCCTGGTGCAAAGCTCGGCCTTTGCCTACCCCTCGGCCGAAGACATTGAATCCGTGTTCGCCGGCCGCGAACCCGGCTTTGTCTATACGCGCATCGCGAATCCAACGGTGAACGCCTTCGAGGCGCGGATGACCGCTCTGGAGGATGGTTTGGGATCCATTGCCCTCTCCTCAGGCATGGCTGCCATCAGCTCGCTGTCGCTGGCTCTGGCCGGCAGCGGGGATGAGATCGTGGCCGGCAACAGTTTGTTCGGCGGGACCTATTCGCTGTTCGGAAACACACTCGGCCGGTATGGCATCAAGGTCCGCTTTGTAGACCCTGCCAACCTGGACGCGCTGCGCCTGGCGATCAACGATGCCACTCGCTTCGTGTTCGTGGAGTCCATCGGCAACCCGAAGCTCGACGTGGCGGACCTTGCTGCCATTGCCGGCATCGCACATGAACGCGGCGTCCCCCTGGTCGTGGACAGCACCGTCACCACGCCGCTCCTGCTGCAGCCCAAGCAGCTGGGTGCCGATCTGATCGTCCACTCCACTTCCAAGTTCATCAACGGGCACGGCAACGCCATCGGCGGCGTCATTGTCGACGCCGGCACGTTCAATTGGGCCAATCCGCGGTTCGCCAGCCTGGAACCTTTCCGCTCCCGGGTAGGTCAATTTGCCCTGCTGGCCACGCTGCGCAACCGCATCTGCCGCGACCTGGGGTGCTGTCTGGCGCCGTTCAACGCTTTTCTGCTGACCATGGGGATTGAATCGCTGGGCGTGCGCATGGAGCGCCACTGCTCCAATGCGGCCCGGGTCGCCGCCTTTCTAGCCGCGCACCCCCGGGTGGCCGAAGCCCGCTACCCCGGCCTGACCACACATCGCGACCATGCCCTGGCGCAGCGACAGTTCGGCGGACGCTACGGCGCCCTGGTCACGCTCCGGCTCGACACACGTGCGCGTAGCTTTGCCTTTATCAACCGGCTGAAACTGGCCAAGAACCTCGCCAACCTCGGCGACACCCGAACGCTGGTCATTCACCCGGCTTCCACCATCTGCCGGGACTTTGACGCGAACGAACGCCTGGCCATGGGCGTAACCGATGACCTGGTACGGCTGTCGATCGGCATCGAAGATCCGGCCGACATCCTTGCAGACATTGAACAAGCGCTCGATGCGCTGTAGACTCTCTCAACGACACACCGAAAACAATGGAGCGATTATGGAGCAGCGGCAGAAAACCGCCGGGCACTAGTTTGGGTAACGGCGCGTCCGGCGGCCGCGCCCTACCTGGCTGACGACCCGCCCAGGTAGGGCGGGGCCGCCGGACCCGCCGCCCGCCACCACCCCATAACCATCCCATTGCCATCAAAAGGAAAAGCCAAATGACTATCAAAGTTAACGACAAGTCCACCGAAGTACCCGACGCACTAACCGTGACCGACCTGCTGGCGCACCAGAAGGTCAAGATGCCGGACATGGTCTCGGTGCAGTTAAACGGCTCAATCGTCGATCGCAAAGCTTTCTCCTCGACGCCTGTCCGCGAAAACGACACCGTTGATTTCCTGTACTTCATGGGCGGCGGAACGGAACGGAGCGCACGATGAGTTTGACCGAATTGCAGATTGAACGGTATTCCCGACACATCATTCTTCCGGAGGTCGGCGGCAAGGGGCAGATCAAGCTCCTGGCCGGCCGTGTCCTGATTATCGGCGCGGGCGGTCTGGGTTCACCTGCGGCGTTGTACCTGGCCGCCGCAGGCGTGGGCACCATCGGCCTGGCAGATGGCGATGTGGTGGATCTCACCAACCTGCAGCGCCAGGTCGCACATGCCACCGCCGACGTGGGCCACGCCAAGGTCGAATCAGCTGCCGCCAAGTGCCGCGCCATCAACCCGGATGTGAACGTGCGCCTGCACCCGGAGCATATCCGTGCCGACAACGCCCTGGCGATCATGCGCGATTACGACTTTGTCATTGATGGCACGGATAACTTTGCCGCAAAGTTTCTGGTGGCCGACGCCTGCCACTTTGCCGGCAAGCCCTACTCGCATGCCGGCATCCTGCGCTTTGAGGGGCAGGCCATGACTGTCATTCCCGGCCAGAGCGGCTGCTATCGCTGCCTGTTCCGCGAGCCGCCGCCGCCCGGCGCTGTCCCCTCCTGCTCGCAGGCAGGCGTGCTGGGCGTCCTGGCCGGCATCGTCGGCACCATCCAGGCCGCCGAGGCCGTCAAGTTTCTGCTGGGCATTGGACAGTTACTAACCAACCGCCTGCTGGTATTCGACGCGCTGAAGATGTCCTTCCGCGAAGTCGCCTTCAAGCGCAACCCCGGCTGCGCGCTATGCGGCAGCAGCCCAACCATCACCACGCTGCAAGACGAGGCACCCGCCGTATGCGCATGCGCCAAGGGCCAGTGCAAGGTGCCAGCGGTGCCGTAGGGCAGGTACAGCGGGACCTGCGGGACCGCTGCCGTGTGTGCCGCATACCTCGGCTTCAGGACTAGGGATGGAAGACCGCCATGAGCTTAACAATTACAAGATCCGTCTATGCGAAGCTGCTGGCTGCGGCGCAGGCCGCGGCCCCGCTGGAGGCCTGCGGCCTGCTGGCCGGCCAGGACGACCGGGTGACCCAGGGCTACGTGCTGACCAACGTCGACGCATCTGCCGAGCACTACAGCATGCAGCCGGAAGAACAGTTCGCCGCCATCAAGGAGATGCGCGCCGCCGGACTGCGTATGCTGGGGATCTGGCACAGTCATCCCGCGTCCCCCGCACGCATGTCAGAGGAAGACCTGCGGCTGGCCTACACCCCGGAGGCCGTATACGTTATCCTGTCGCTGCTGGATCCAGCCCAGCCGCAAATACGCGCCTTTGTGGTGCCCGACAACATCGCACAAGAAGTCCCGCTGGAGTTGGTTGCGGCGCTTCCGGCGGCCGCGCCCTACCTGCAGACCATGCGCCCAGGTAGGGCGGGGCCGCCGGACCCGCCGATCCCTGACACCACAGAACGAACCCATTCCTAAAAAGACTTCCGGAATAACGAACGGAAAGACCTATGCATACCACCCCCCTTTGCCACCTGCCTGCTGAACTGGCGCAGGACATTGAGCAACACGCACAGGACGTCGACCGCTTTCTCAAGGGCGAGCTCTCAGCCTCGATCTTGAAATCCCGGCGCGTGCCGCGCGGCATCTATGAGCAGCGGCGCAACGGCGCCTTCATGGTGCGCGTGCGCGTCCCCGGCGGCGCAATCAGCGCCGCGCAGACCCGGGCGCTGGCCCGGGTGGCCTCGCGCTACGGCAGCGGTACGCTGCACGCCACCACCCGGCAGGACATCCAGATTCACGACGTGACGATCGAGCAGACGGCGGCCGTGATGCGGGAGCTGTTCCAGGCCGGCCTGACCTCGAAAGGCGGCGGCGGCAACACCGTGCGCAACATCACGGCCTGCCCCTACGCCGGCATCTGCCCCTCGGAGACGTTTGATGTAACGCCCAGCGTGGTCGCAGTTACCCAGCACCTGATCGGCCTGCCGGGGAGCTACAACCTCCCGCGCAAATACAAGATCGCCTTCAGCGGCTGCCGCGCCGACTGCGCGCTGGCACAGGTCAATGACCTCGGCTTTTTTGCCCGGGTACGCCATGGCGCGCCCGGCTTCTGCGTGTATGCGGGCGGCGGCATGGGCGCCGAGTCCCGTGTGGGCGATCGCATGGAAGAGTGGGTGCCGGCCACCGAGGTCATCCGGATCGCCGAGGCTGTGCGCCGGCTCTTCGACCGCCTGGGCGACCGCCGCAACCGCCGCAAAGCGCGCCTGCGCTTTGCGGTCGAACGTCTCGGCCACGAGGCGTTCCGCAACCTGCTGCGCGAGACGGTGCAGACTGTGACAGCCGAAGGCACGCCGGCCGGTCCGGCGGATATTGATCTTGCCGAAGCACCGGCTGAGCCGCAGGGTGACTACCGGTCGCTGCTCGCCCCTGCCGAAGGGCTGTCTGTGCTGCATCAGCGCCAGCCGGGATTTGTGGCTGTGCCGCTGCGGCTGCCGCTGGGGCAGATCCACTGGCAGCAGCTGGAGGCGCTGGCTGGCATCGCCGAACGATTCAGCGCGGAAAAGATGCTGCGCGTCAGCCAGGACCAGAACCTGCTGCTGCGCTTTGTGCGCGCGTCCGAGCTGGCCGCGCTGCATGCGGAGCTCAGCCGGGCCCTCGGTCCTGCGGTCGGGGGCGACACGCCCCTGCAGGCGTTCACCACCTGCACCGGCGCAGCCACCTGCCGGCTCGGCCTGTGCCTGCCGCAGGAAGCCGCGAGCGCATGCGCAGAGGCTTTGCAAGACGCCAACCTCGCGCCCGCCATCCTGCAGGCCGTGGACATCCGCATCAACGGCTGCCCCAATGCCTGCGGGCAGCATCCGATCGGCACAATCGGCCTGTGCGGCGCCGCACTGCGGGCCGACGAGCGGCTGGTCCCCGCCTATCGCGTGCTGTTGGGCGCACGCCGCAGCGAAGGGCGCACCCGGCTGGGAGAATTCGCCGGCGTGGTCCCGGCGCGTGCGCTGCCGGCCTTGCTGACCGACCTCCTGCGCGATTTTCAGACGGCACGCCTGCCGGAGGAACCGTTCGCCGATTATTTTGACCGGAAAGGCATGCCCCACTTTCAGACCGTGCTAGAGCGGCACGCCCAGCCGCCGTCGTTTGCAGACAACCCCGCGTTCTACCGCGACTGGGGGCGCGACGAGGAGTTTTCCCTGGCCGGACGAGGTCCGGGAGAGTGCGGCGCAGGCGTGTTCGAAGTCATCGCAGAGGACCTCTCCGCAGCCACCAAGGCCCGCGATGAGGCCGGCCAAGCGCCGACTTCCGGCGAGTCCCTCTTCCGCATCCTGCTACCGACCGTGCGCGCCCTGCTGATTACGCGCGGCCTCGACTCACAGGAGCCGCACGTCATCCTCCGCTCCTTCGAGACGCACTTTGTGGACACCGGCCTGGTGGCCGACAGCTTTCGCAGCCTGCTGGCGCGGGCGCGCGGCTATCAGGAAGGATGGCAGGAAGCGCTGGCAGGCCGGCACGAGGAGATTTGCAGCCTGCTGTCGCGCGTCGAGCAGCTGTACGCCTCCATGGACGCGGAACTCCGCTTTCATGTTCCCGAAAGCACGACCGCCCCTACCCCGGCACCCCAGCCACTTGCCACACCTGTGACAAAACCGGCCGAGGCGCCCGCAGAGGCCGCCACGCTCGAGCTTGATTTGCGCGGCGTGGCCTGCCCGATGAATTTCGTAAAGGCCAAGATCCGGCTGGAGATGCTGCCAATCGGCGCCACGCTGGGTGTGCTACTCGATGACGGCGAACCCGCCCAGAATGTCCCCGCCAGTTTCCGCAACGAGGGGCAGGAAGTCACCGATCTCCGCTCCACCGGCAACGGCCACTGGCGCGTGGTGATCCGAAAGACGAAAGAGTAGACGGGCTGAGTTCCAAATTGGCAGATACCCCGGTGGACGACTACGGCGACGACTACGGATAACGAGGGAAATTCCGAATTCGTCCACCGTAGTCGTCGCCGTAGTCGTCCACCGACCCGTGCCACCTGAACAATTACCAAGTCTTCTTGAACAGGAGGTAACAGAGGCCACGGAGAAGACCTCGGTTCTCAGTTGCCTCCTGTTCAAAAATGGTTGGGTTGTGGGCGTGTGCCCGCAGCAGCGCCCCCGCGCCTTTGCGCGAGACAAAAGAGGTAAACGTTGGTTGCGGCTGCGCCGCGCTGGGTCCTTACCTATAACTTGAATTGGCGGCGCATGGCTATGCTTGGCCGCAAAAGAACACAAAGATCGCAAAGACGCGGGTTGAAAATATGCGGTGATCTTTGTGTTTCTTTGTGTTCTTTGGCGGCAAAGACACGTTCCACGGCGCGGAGAATTTCAAGTTACCCGAGCGTTTGTTCTCGGCGCAGCCGCGCGGTTGGCTTCGTGGTGTGAAATCCCGACCGCCTCAGGAAAAGCGCAGTCATTTTGCCTGTTTTATGGGGTATCGCAACCCGCTATCCGCGGGTTGCCAACTAGCAGCCTGGTCGGCAGATGGTTTGTACTGCCAGAAGGCTAAGTCCGACAGGCTGCTAGGCTAGCAGCTTGTTGATCGCGGCGGCAGCGCGGCGGCCTTCGCCCATGGCGAGAATCACCGTGGCGGCGCCCAGCACAATGTCGCCGCCGGCAAAGACACGGTCAAGCGAGGTCTTGCCGGTCTCGTCCACCGTGATGTGCCCCCACTTATCGGTCGCCAGGCCGGTCGTGGTCTGCTTGATCAGCGGGTTGGACTCGTTGCCGATGGCCACGATGACGGTGTCCACCTCCATGGTGAACTCGCTCCCCTTGATCTCCACCGGACTGCGGCGGCCGGAAGCATCCGGCGCGCCCAGTTCGTAGCGCAGGCATTCGATCCCCTGCACGCAGTCGTTGGCGTCGCCCAGGATGCGCTTGGCGTTCTGCAGCAGGTGGAAGATCACGCCCTCTTCCTTGGCGTGGCCGACTTCCTCGACGCGGGCAGGCATCTCCACCTCGGTGCGGCGATAGATCAGGTGCACTTCCGCCGCGCCCAGGCGCACGGCCATGCGGGCGGCATCCATGGCCACATTGCCGCCGCCGAGCACCGCGACCTTGCGCGAGCGGAAGATCGGCGTATGCGACTTGTCCGCATCGTACGCACGCATCAGGTTGGCGCGGGTCAGGTATTCGTTGGCCGAGAACACGCCCACCAGATTTTCGCCCGGGATGTTCATGAATTTCGGCAGTCCGGCGCCGGTACCCACAAAGACCGCGTCAAAGCCGTCCTTGTCGATCAAATCCTGCAACTTGCGTGTGCGGCCGATCACATAGTTGGTCTCCAGCTTCACGCCCATGGTGACCAACCCGTCAATCTCCTGCTGCACGATGCGCTTCGGCAGACGGAATTCGGGGATGCCGTAAACCAGCACGCCGCCAGGCTTGTGAAAAGCTTCGAACATCGTCACGTCATGCCCCTCGCGGCGCACATCCGCGGCCACGGTGATGCCGGCCGGACCCGTGCCGACTACAGCAACCTTGCGTCCGGTGGGGGGCTTGATGGCCGGCACGCGCATCTGACCGCTTTCGCGCTCCAAGTCCGCCACGTAGCGTTCCAGACGGCCGATCATGACCGACTTGTCCACGCACTTGAGCGACTTGCCCAGCGTGCACGGCTCCTGACATTGCGATTCCTGCGGGCAAACGCGTCCGCAGACCGCCGGGAGCAGACTGGCCTCACGAATCACGGCAATCGCATCCGCGTCGCGCCCTTCGGCAATGGCTTTCACAAAGCGCGGAATGTCAATCGCGACCGGACATCCCTTGACGCACGGCGCGTTCTTGCACTGAAAACAGCGCAGGGCTTCAAGGCGCGCCTGTTCGGCCGAATAGCCGACCGCAACCTCATGCATGTTGGCGCGCCGCACGGCAGGATCCTGGCTGGGCATCTCCTGTGGCGGGATCGCCATGCGGTCTTTGGGCGTGAGCGGACGGCCAAGGCCATCAAGTTCGACAAGTTTCACAGCAGCAGCCTGCAGGAGTTGGTCGGGGGTGGTGTGGCTCATAGGAAGGTGGGGGGGATTAGGTGGTGGGTGGTGGGTGGTAGGTGGTAGACAGGCCTCGTTGGCAAAACAGGTGGCCCGTGCGCTCCGCGCGCGGGCAATCGTTCGATATTTGGCGGTTAAACCAGAAACTACGCCATCTTCTTGGCGGCCTCGCTCTCCAGATGGCACTGATGATGATCTGAGTCTTCGCGGGTCTTGTAGGCGCGCAGGCGCTTCATCATGTTGTCGAAATCCACCTGATGCCCGTCGAACTCCGGGCCGTCCACGCAGACGAACTTGGTCTTGCCGCCCACGGTGACGCGGCAGCCGCCGCACATGCCGGTGCCATCCACCATGATGGTGTTGAGCGACACCAGGGTGTGCACGGCAAAAGGACGCGTGGTTTCGGCACAGAACTTCATCATGACGGGCGGACCGATCGCCACCACGCAATCCGGCTTGGGTGTCCGCTCGCACAGCTCCTTGAGCGGCTGCGTCACCAGCGCCTTGCGGCCGTACGAACCATCGTCCGTGACAATAATCAGCTCGTCGGCAATTCGCTTCATTTCGTCCTCAAGAATGAGCAGCTCGCGGTTGCGGGCACCCATGATGACGATGACGCGGTTGCCGGCGGCCTTCATGGCCTGCGCAATGGGGTGCATGGGCGCCACGCCGATGCCGCCCCCGACGCAGACCACCGTGCCGAGCTTCTCGATGTGCGTCGGTTGCCCGAGCGGACCGAGCAGGGCGGCGATAGTCTCGCCGGGTTGCTTATCCGCCAGCAGATGGGTGGTACGGCCGACCGTCTGAAAGATCAGCGTGATAGTGCCGGCCGCCGGATCGGCGTCGGCAATGGTGAGCGGCACGCGCTCACCCCAGTCCAGGTCCACCTGGACAATGACAAACTGCCCGGCCTTGCGTTCCTGCGCAATGAGCGGCGCCTCGATCTCCATGCGGAAAACCTCGGCGGAAAGCTGACGTCGGCTGATGATTCGATTCATGGTGTGGAAGTGTCGGAAGTTTGGCCACGGGTGTCAAGCACAGGAAATGGCAATCCAGCAATACGTCGCGAATCAAACGCCGCCGTCGTTCCTTTCAGCCTCCGGCGGCCTTGCGCCGCCGGAGCGAAAGATGCGCGCGAATGCTGCGGATCAGCCGCGGCTATTTGCCGTCGCCTGGATCCGACTTGTTCGGTACCTCTCGTTGAGGATACCATACTGTCCTGACTTGTCCCGGATGAACGGCTATGCGTTCACCGGCTATACCATCCGTAAAGTAAAAGCAAAGGGTGCCCCACGTCCTGAGGGTCTCTGTTTTTCCGTTTGATCTGACAATTCTGATGTGAATCTGTGGAATGTCAGCCTTCTCTGAAAAATAGGGTGGCCACGTAGCTATCTCTCGAGCAGTCGTTCTATCCAAGAATTGCAAGCTCCGAACGTCGGTCGTATCGACCCAATAATCATTCCCATTGCTATCTACGAATTGTAAGCGTGATTTGCCATGATGACCAAATACCTTCGAAACCGCGTAACATAGTGAGTCGGTATTATCAAAGTACTCTATTACGAATGCGTCCGACGAATGTGCAACGGAAGGCGGCGGGACTGTCTGGAAAGTAAGGTTCACGCGTTGCTTCGGTCTCCGTTCTTCAGCTCTCTCTTGGGTAAGTTTAGCAATCATCACAATATAGCCATCATAACCCAGACCAATGAGCCGCGAAGGAGAATCCGCCCACATCAACCCAACAATCTCGAAAGTGTCGTGACCCCGTCTGGAATCCCTGATTAAACGAACGCCATTGTCTCGTGAAAAATCAATAGAGGAAAGAATCTGGCCTGACAGTAAGTCAATCTGGGTGATTTCATTTGACCCTGTTGCAGAGAGAAATGCTCGACAACCATCTGAAGAGACGCACATAGCCAAAGGATAGCCCTTAATATCGACTGTACGAATCGTTCCTTTTTGTAGATTGAGTATGCCAACGATATCCTTAGCTGCATAGGGCAGAAATTGGCCGCAACTACGAGGGAGCACAGTAGGTGAAAATGATGTTTTGATGCTCCTTCCTTTTTCTGGCGAATCGTCAGAATAAATCAAGAACCTGTTGGTTTGAATGTCTGCTACTATTGCTTCCCCAGACGCAGATGAGCAGACTAGCCAGTTTTTGTCTGAATATCTTTGAGGGGCTGACTGGGACCTGTCATCAGCCACTGACCAAGGTACAGGTAGTGGCAATGGCGTGCCCTGCATCAAATCACACCTTACCGCTTGTAGGTCAATGCGAAAAAGGGCGGAGTTAATGTGCCCGTACAAGGAGGACATTGTCGAATGACTTGTCAGCCAGAGATAGCGCTTATTGTAAGAGATTGATGCGCTGGCAACTCTGTAGAGCCTGAAATCGGGAAGGGTAAGAAATGTTTCAGGGTCTGATTCGTTAGGACTTAGTTTGACGATTTGAGGATTAGGCCTAGCGTCCTGCACGAGGAGAATGCCTTGTGAACTTTGAATAAGACATTGGGGGCTACCCATTCGCTTGTGCTTTGTTTCAAGAATTGCCCCGCTCAGCGCATTAAGTCTGTACACTAGGTTCGAATCTAGCGACACTGCCGCGACAAGCTCTTCATTTCCGGGTAAAAGAGCAATATCGACGGCTCGAGGAAGGGGTGTGAATGTTTTTTCCGTGACCCGCCACGGGAGAGCCTTTTGCTTCTGATCAGCGCCTATACAGCCGTACGACAAAGAAATGAATAAGAGAAGCAGATGGCAGTAGAGATGGTTAGTTCTTAATTTTATCATTTATTGTTACCGAACGATAAGGCTCTGACTTCGGCGCGCAGCGACGATAGTCAGCAGCCTGTGGTTGAACTTCTCAATTAATAGTATGGGATTTTCACCTTGGGTGATGGAATCGGCGTGAGGTGAAACCCACCGTTGGCTTGCATTTTGGCGCTGTCGGGCGCGGGAAGCAAGCGGGATTTGTGGCTGTATCCGGTGAATGGGCGGTTGGATGCCTGGGAATGGCGATTTCTATGGTGTTTGATTGCAATCCATCGCCAGACGCGCGTGTTTCGCGTGGTTTCATGCGGCTCTCCGACGTTGTTGCTGGCGATAGGAGGCCGGCGGGGACTGGCCGCCATGGATGCGCACACACACGCGCAGCGGACGTCCACACTCGGTACATACCGGCGGCGGCGTGGATGGGACGCGACTGACTGGCTGGCGGGTAGCTTCGGCGGAGGAATCATCCGGCACCGGGGTCTGCCGGATTTGCGCGCGTGCCGTGGCCAGCAACTTTTGCGCGGCAGGATGGTAGAGTCCGTAG
>JBAXVM010000319.1:0-2831 GCA_037129105.1 bacterium | reverse complement strand
TTGTCGGTGGCCGCCGATTGATGGTACAAATTACATGACTACGGACCTGACTCGAGTTTCCTGAAGGAACACCATGTCTACAACCAGTCGCCAAATCATCTCTGTGCTGCTTCCGGATCGCGTCGGCGCGCTGCGTGACGTCACGGCGGTCATCGTGAAGCTCGAAGGCAACATCGCGGGCATCCGTCAGACTGTGGTGGATGGCTTTTTCAGTCTGGTGTTCACCTCGGAGCATCCGGCGAAGGTTACATCCGCGGAGATCCGCGATGCGCTCGCCGCACGGCTTGAGCCCGGTGCGGCCATCAGCGTTCAGGCGTATACGTCTTGCCCGTTGCCGCCGCTCGCGACCGGCGGGCGCTATGTGGCCATGACGCGCGGCCCTGACCGCGCCGGGACAATCCACGCCATCAGCGCATTTTTTGTCGAACACGGCAGCAATATCGAGGACTGGCAGGCGGAAGACGAAGGGTCAGACGTGATTTACACGGCACAAATTACGATCCCGGAAACGGCCGATTTCAGCGCCATTCAGGAGGCTTTCCGCACGCGCATGCACGAGCGCGGACTCACCGCTGTGATCTGCCACGAAAACATCTTCCGCGCCACCAATGAGATCGGCCCGATCAAGGAACTGCTGGGGCGGTGAGACGGTGGGGCCGTCGGATTCGCCGAGCCGCAGGGCAACGGAAGACGGAAAACGGAAGACGGAAAACGGTGGCAGGTGGGTGGAGCGGCAGGGCGGGGCCGGCGTCCCATGAGCGTAGTCGAATGGCCAGACCCGCCGAGCAGCAGGAACGGAAGACGGAAGACGGTTGGACGGTGGGACGGTGAGACGGTGGGACGGAAGGGGGGGGTGATAATGGGAACGCGCGTGCAGAGTTTTCGGGAATTGGATGTTTATAAACTGGCGTTTGGGATTCAGCAGGACATTTTCAGGCTTAGTAAGCACTGGCCGTCTGAGGAGAAGTACGCGCTAACCGATCAAATTCGTCGCAGTTCGCGTTCGATAGGCGCTAAAACGCCTTACGGCGTCACTACAAACGGCCTAGAAACGGCATAAAGCCGTTCGTAGTGTGCCCGTAAGGGCATTCGTGTCGCCATCATGAGAACTGCTGGTATGAATCTCAGATGAAACGCTTGCTCCTGATTGGTCGCAAACTAGGAAGCGTGATCCAGAAACACGAGTCATTTCGCGCCGTCTAACCGTCCACCGTCCAACCGGAAACCCCAAACAATGCTCACACGTCAGGAAGTACTCTCCACGCTGCGGATGGTCCAGGAAGAAAACCTGGATGTCCGCACCGTGACACTCGGCATCAACCTCAATGTCTGTGCGGATCGTGACCCGGACGTCCTGGTGAAGGGTGTTCAGGCACGGATCGTGGTGCTGGCCCGTGACCTGGTGAAGATGTGCAATGAAGTGGCGGCGCGCTATGGCCTGCCGATCGTGAACAAGCGGCTGGCCATCTCGCCGGCCAGTATGCTGCTTGAGGGGCATACACCTGCCACGGGTGTGCGCCTGGCGCAGGCGCTGGATCAGGCGGCTGCCGAAGTGCAGGTTGATCTGATTGGTGGCTTCTCGGCCTTTGTTCAGAAGGGGATGACGCCGGGCGAGCGCGCCTTGATCGACGCGCTGCCCGAGGCGCTGACCCATACGAAGCGGGTTTGCGCGTCGATCAATGTCGGCACCACGCGCGCCGGCTTAAACGTGGATGCGGTGCGCCTGGTGGCGGCGCGCATGCTCGAGGCCGCCGCGGCCAGTCGTGCGCAGCGCGGGTTTGCCTGCGCCAAGCTGGTGGTCTTTGCCAATATGCCGGAGGACAACCCCTTCATGGCCGGCGCGGTGCTGGGGCCGGGTGAGGCCGAGCGCGTGATCAACGTCGGCGTCAGCGGGCCGGGCGTCGTGAAGCGTGCGGTGGATCGCCTGTTGCGCCGTGATCCGGAGGCGACGCTGGACGAATTGGCCGAAGAGATCAAACACACTGCCTTCCGCGTCACGCGTACCGGTGAGCTGATCGGCCGCGAGGTGGCCAACCGCCTCGGTGTGCCGTTCGGGGTGGTGGATCTCTCGCTCGCGCCCACGCCGCGCGTGGGTGACAGCGTCGGCGAAATTTACCAGAGCCTCGGCATTACCCGCCTTGGCGCACCCGGTACCACGGCGGCGGTCATGCTGCTGAATGATGCCGTGAAGAAAGGCGGCGCGTTCGCGTCCAGCTCGGTCGGCGGACTTTCCGGGGCCTTCATTCCGGTGATGGAGGACCACGCGCTCTCGCAGGCCATGTCCGAGGGGACGCTGACGCTCGAAAAGCTCGAGGCCATGACGGCGGTTTGTTCCGTGGGGCTGGATATGATCCTGCTGCCGGGCGACATCTCCGCCGAATCGATTTCCGGCATTATCCTGGATGAAGCGGCCATCGGCATTTCCAACCGGAAAACCACGGGTGTGCGCGTCATCCCGGTGCCTGGCGCCAAGTTCGGCGATCACGTGGACTTTGGCGGGCTCTTTGGCGCCGGCACGGTGACGCAGCCAGCCTGTCCTGAGGGCGGCGCCGCCTTTGTCCGCCGCGGTGGCCACATCCCCGCGCCGATTCATAGTCTGATGAATTGAGCCTAGGAGACTGTCGGACTTAGGCCTTGGATCGCTCTGAAACCTTTTGCCGACAGTCTCCTAGTTGGCAACCCGCGGATAGCGGGTTGCGAGACCTCAGAAAACGACCAGAATGCTGTTCTGTTTGTCAATTATTTGCGTCTTATACTGGAATCGGATGCATGGCGTATGCTTGCCCCATGACTAGCAGCCTGGTCGGCACAAAATCTGTACTGATCCAGAG
>JBAXVM010000318.1:0-2856 GCA_037129105.1 bacterium | reverse complement strand
GCCCTCGTGCGCCTGCAGTTACTTTTATGCACCCGAATGTTATAATCCTCTTGAGCCATGGAGATCAATTGTTTACAACACAGATATGCGGGTGTTGCTACTATTCATCGACGGCGTAGGCATACGCGAGCCAGCGCCTGACAATCCTGTCTCGGCGGCGGTTTGTCCGACGCTGCACAGCCTCATCGCCGGGAACAGCGTACCGATCGACGCCTGCCTGGGGGTGCCGGGGCTGCCCCAGAGCGCCACCGGGCAAACCACGATGTTCACCGGGAAGAATGCGCCGCAGTTCATGGGGCGCCATGTCGAAGGCTTTCCAGGGCCTTCCCTGCGAACCCTGATTACCGACGGCAATCTGCTGCTCAGCCTGAAGCAGCATGGCTGTCGCGTCCGTTTCGCCAATGGCTATTTTGCCGAAAGCATTGCGGAGATCAATGCGCGCAGGTTCAAGTCCGTCACCACGGTGATGTCGCTCACCTGTCCGGAGGTCATCTGCCTGCGCGAAGATCTGCTCGCCAACCAGGCCGTGTTCCACGACATCACACGCGATACCATCCGTTCGCGCGGCTATACCGGCCCGCTGATCAAACCGCAACAAGCTGCCGAACACCTCATCCAGCTTGCGCTGGCCCACGACTTTACGCTCTTCGAGTTCTTCCTGTCGGATCTCGCCGGCCATTCCCGCCACTATGAAGAAGCCGTGGAAACGCTCCGAACGCTGGACGCCTTTCTGGCGCCTGTCTGTGCCATGGCCGCGGAGCAGGATATCCTGCTGGTGCTGACCAGTGATCACGGCAACATCGAGTGCATGAACGCGCACGGGCACACCACCAACCCCGTGCCGCTGATCGCTTGCGGGCCGGGGGCGGACGAGATGCTGCACCACGCCACCTCGCTGATGGACATTACGCCGCGGGTTAAGAAGTTGCTAGGTGTTTTGCAATCTGCGCCAGTTCCGCCGGACTCAGGCGGGCTGCAAACGCCTCATCCGACGCACTGACCACCTCGCGTATCGCATCCGCGCGACCGGCGGCGGCGGCAATGGCATCCACTTCATCCGGCATCAAGTCCACTTTCGTGCGATCCGCACGCAGCACAGAGCAGATCCCGGTCTCGGGACAGATCTCGATGATCAGATCACTCTTCATGGCATCCCCCTACTTCACGTATTTTTTGGCCAGGTAATCCGCCACACCGGCAGCGGTCGGCTTCATCCCCTTTTCGCCCTGCTTCCAGTTGGCCGGGCAGACCTCGCCATGTTCCTCGTGGTACTGCAGCGCATCCACCAGCCGCAGGGCTTCGTCCACGCTGCGGCCGAGTGGCAGGTCATTGACCAGGGCATGGCGCACGACACCATGAGTGTCGAGCAGAAACAGGCCGCGCAGTGCCACCGCTTCGTTCAGCAGCACGCCGTAGGCCCGCGCGATGTTTTTGTTCAGGTCCGCCACGAGCGGATATCCCACCGGCCCGATACCGCCCTTGTCCACCGGCGTCTGCCGCCAGGCAAAGTGCGTGAACTCCGAGTCAACCGAAACGCCGACCACCGCGGTGTTGCGCGCCTTGAACTCCTTGAGCCGGTGATCAAACGCCAGAATTTCGGACGGGCAGACAAAGGTGAAATCCAGCGGATAAAAAAACAGCACCACATACCTGCCGCGGTACGAGGACAATGTGAGATCCGCGATCGTGCCATCCGGCAGCACAGCCTTGGCCGTGAAATCGGGCGCTTCCCGGGTAACGAGTGTACTCATGACTTTACCTTCCTGGTTGTGTTTTTGTTTTGTTGTTTCGCAAGCGTGTCGAACGTAATCCGCGCCAGCGCCAGCTGGATCTCGCGCTGCAGTGGATCCAGCGCCGCATGTACCGTGCACTGTCGCATCCGGGAGCAGGTTCCGCCATCCCGCAGGCAGCGGTTCAGCGTGATCTGGGCCGGGTCTATGGCCTGCGCCACGTCCAGCAGGGTGATAGCGGCGGCCGGCCGCGCGAGCCGCACCCCGCCGGTGCGCCCGCGCAGGCTCAGCACCAGCCCGCCGGTCGACAGCTTCGTCAGCACGCGCCGCAGGAATGCATGCGACACCTGCGTTTCACGCGCCAGTTCCGCTGCCGAGCGCCGGCCGGACGCGGCTGCCAGCGCCAGCACCGCCCGGAATGCATAATCTGTTTCCCGTGTGAACATCAAAACCCCTCATTCGCTCAATTGATACTAATTTTGTACCATATTAGCCGGCACCCCGCAACGGAAATCTTTGCCGGGCAACGCGGGGGGCGGGCGTACAGGCAAACGCCCATCGCAAGCGCGGCGCAAGGGGTGCGCATGCGCCATCGTCAACCGTAGTCGTCGCCGTAGTCGTCAACCGACGCTTTCCCGTCCCGGTGGACGACTACGGCGACGACGACGGTGGACGATTTCCTGCGGGCTGCCCCTGCTCGCAACTTCAACAATCAGCGTTCCTTGTTCGATATTCTGCAGTTTCACCCGGTACAGCGGGGGCTGCGCACCCGCTGAACGAAGGCGTTTACTGGCCCATCCATCAGCGGTCCCGCAGGTCCCGCTGTACCGCGCGACCCGCCCGCCGGGGGAAGCGCCTGACGGCGCCACTACAAACGGCGCTCAGTCGTAGAGAGGCGCAAGGGGCGCGCCTGACCTAGGAGACTGTCGGCAGAAGGCACCGGAACGATCCAGGGCCTATGTCCGACAGGTTCCTAGCGCGCCAGTGGCGCGAGCGCGGCGTTGAGCGCCAGGTACTCGGCGTAGATGGCTTCGTACGCGCGGGCGCGGGCCGCATCCGGCTCGGCGCGCGAGGCCGGGTCGAGCTGCACGCAGCGCGCCGTGATCTCTTGCAGCGGCGTGTTCAC
>JBAXVM010000317.1:0-2889 GCA_037129105.1 bacterium | reverse complement strand
CTCCTACACGCTGACAAGGCAGGCGATCCGCGCTGGTCAGCTCCCGGACCCGGAGGTCGTACGCACCGAGGAGATTGTCAATGCCTTCGATTACAACGACGCCCCTCCTGACAACGCGACCTTCCGCGTGTACGTCGAGGGCGCGCCTTCGCCGTACGGACAGGACCTGACGCTGCTCCGGATTGGCGTCAAGGGGCGTCGCCTGGGGCGCGAGGAACAGCGCCCTGCCATGCTGACATTCCTGATTGATACCTCCGGGTCCATGATGCAGCCGGATCGTATCGGCCTGGCGCGCACGGCGCTGAAAATGCTGCTGGCCAACCTGTCGCCTGTTGATCGCATCCAGATCGTCTCTTTCGACGATCATGCGCGCATCGTGCTGGACCCGACGCCGGCGGCCGAGGCCAAAAAAATACTGGCCGTGTTTGACGCCCTGCAATGCACGGGCTCGACCAATCTGGAGGATGGCATGCGCAAGGCCTATGAACGGGCGGCGCGCGCGTTTACGCCCGGTGCGGAGAATCGCGTGGTTATTATTTCCGACGGCGTGGCCAATCTGGGCACGGATGAAGCGCCGGATATTCTGGCGAAGGTTGAGTCCTTCCGCCGGCAGGGGATTACCTGCTCGGTCTTCGGTGTGGGGCAGGGGACCTATAACGACCAGATGCTGGAGCAACTCGCCAACAAAGGCGATGGCGTCTACCGGTTCCTCGACTCGGAGGATGAGGCGCGGCGCGTGTTTGTTGATGATCTGGCCGCTACGCTGCACACGATTGCCACGGATGTGAAGATCCAGGTGGAGTGGAATGCCGCGGCTGTGCAGCGCTATCGCCAGCTTGGCTACGAAAACCGGGCCCTGACCAAGCAGCAGTTCCGTGATGATACCGTGGACGCCGGCGAAGTGGGCTCCGGGCAAGCTGTTACGGCGCTCTATGAACTGGCGCCGACCGCGGCCGCGTCCCGTCTTCGTCTTGGCACGGTGCGCGTCCGCTATCGCCGCACCGATACACATGCCATTGAAGAGATCGCCACACCCGTTTTGTCCTCGGCCATCAGTCGCTCTTTGAAGAACACGCGTCCGCAGTTCCAGCTGGCAGCCTGTGCCGCCGAATTTTCTGAAATCCTGCGCGTGAGTCCGTATGCGGCTGGCAGTCGCTTCGAAGACGTGGCACGTCTGCTGCGACCCGTGGCCATGGCCCTGCCGCTCGACGCACGCGTGTCGGAGTTGCTGCAACTGACGGAGCAAGCCGAGTCGCTCAACAAGTAGCCGCGGACAGTACAGCGGGACCTGCGGGACCGCTGTTCTCCGGATGGCGCCAATCCTTTGGCGCCGTGGGGTTTTGCAGCAGAATCTGAAACGGGGATGCGCCCGAACGTCCATGGTCTTTTCCTGAAGTGGTCGGGAATCTTCGTGTTCTTTGAATCTTCGTGGTGGAAGCCGCCATAGTTGCGCTTCCGGAAAAGACCATGCCGAAAGTCGGCCTGCCGTACCGGCTCTCTTGAACCCGGCAGCAAAAAACCGTATGCTGACATGTGCTTTCAACCGAATTGGTTTTGCGACAGGTATACCAGCATAAGGATCTGGCCCCATGCCCAAGAATGTTCTGGTCGCACAGTCTGGCGGACCGTCCGCTGTCATCAACAACTCGATTCGCGGCGTGATGGATGCCTGTCGAGATGCGCCTGCCGTTTTCGGCCGTATCTACGGTGCGTGGCATGGCATCGAAGGGGTTCTGAACGAGGCGCTGCTGGACCTTTCTGCGCAGGATGAGCGTGAAATCCGCCTGCTGGAGCACACACCTGCCGCGGGCGCCATTGGCACCTGCCGCTACAAGCTCAAGGAGCAGCAGACCGAAGACTTTCAACGCGTAGTGGACGTGTTCAAGGCGCACAACATCGGTTTTTTCTTTTATGCCGGCGGCAACGATTCCATGGACACGGCCAACAAGATCGCGCAGCTGGCCGCGCGACAGGGACTCGATCTCGTGGCCACGGGCGTGCCCAAGACCATTGATAATGACGTCGGCGATGCCGAATTCAAGCTGGTGGATCACACGCCCGGATATGGATCCACCGCACGCTACTGGGCGTTCAATCTGCTGAGCGCCAACGAAGAGAACGCGGGCTCCTGCCCGGCTGATCCTGTGCTGGTCCTGCAGGCCATGGGGCGCAAGATCGGCTTCATCCCGGCAGCCGCGCGATTGGCCGACCCGGAGCGGCGCCTGCCGATTCAAATCTACCTGACCGAATCCGGCGCGACGCTGGAGCAGATCGCGGAGAACGTCAATGCCGAGCTGAAGCGCAGCAAACGCTGCATCGTCGTGGTCAGCGAAGGGTTTGATGTGGGCGACATCGGGGCGCAAAAGGATTCCTTTGGGCACACCAGCTTCGGCGCCAGCGAGCGTACGGCGCAGTCGGTGATTGTGTCCTACCTGAACAAGGTGGGGCTGGCGGCCACCGGTAAGGCGAGGGGACAGGCGCCTGGAACGGATCAGCGTCATTCCAGCGTACTGGCCTCCGGGGTTGATTTGCAGGAGGCCTATGAATCCGGCCGGTATGCCGTGGAGATCGCGCGCCAGTTTGGCGGCGGCTATATGGCGACGATCCTGCGGGCGCCCGGCGCGACCTATCGCGCAATTTATGATAAGGTGCCGCTGGACGTGGTTGCCAACAGCGAACGTTTCTTCCCGAAGCCGTGGATCGCGGCCAATGGGTATGACGTGACCGATGCGTTTGTGCGCTACGCCATGCCGTTGATCGGAACAGAGATGCCACGCGTGGCGTTGGAAAACGGCTTGCCGCGGTACACGCGCTTTCAGCCGATTTTTGCTGCAAAAAAATGTTCCACCTATGTGCCCCAGGCTTACCGGTGAAATTCGCCGATGCGCG
>JBAXVM010000316.1:0-2931 GCA_037129105.1 bacterium | reverse complement strand
GGCTCACCCAGTTTGATTTTTACTTAACGCATTGCGGATAAAGGCATTCGCCAAAGATGGCATAGGTTTAACGAGTAATTGAATTTTGAACAGGAGGCAACAGAGAGAACGGAGGGTTGCCTTGCTCTGTTATCTCCGTTGCCTCCTGTTCAAACAATGTGTCAGAAAAAACGGTTCTGACGGGTAGTAGTACGAAGGACACGAAGAACCCGTTAATTGCGATAGCCTTCGTGTTCTTCGTGTCCTTCGTGGTAAAGAAATTTGTTTTCTAAGCTTCTCGCCTTGCTATCACAACTCAACCAAAGATCTGCGTAATCTGCGGACAACAAACCTCATTTTGAAAACTCAGCAAATGGTGTCACGCGAGTTTCCGGGAGGTAGGGAGGTCTGAAGGTGCTAACGGATTTTTGCCGGTTCAAGGCCGTTTGTAGTGACGCCGTAAGGCGTTTTGGCGCCATATTGAGAACTGCTGCATTTCCCTGCTTGCCATCCGCCCTGCGCATCCGCACAATCGCGTGATGTTTTTACCTGCCACACGCAACGAGATGCAGGCCCGGGGCTGGGAGGTGCTGGACGTGATCCTGGTCACGGGCGACGCCTACATTGACTCGCCATTTGCGGGCGTGGCGCTGATCGGGCGCGTGCTCGAAGACGCCGGTTTCCGCGTCGGCGTGATTGCGCAGCCGGATGTGGCGAACACGGCCGACATCTCCCGGCTGGGTGCGCCGCGCCTCTTCTGGGGCGTCACGGCCGGCTGCGTGGATTCCATGGTGGCGAACTACACCGCCACCGGCCGCAAGCGCCGCGAGGACGATTTCACGCCGGGCGGACTGAACAACCGCCGGCCGGATCGCGCCACCATCGTCTATGCCAATCTCATCCGCCGCGCCTTCCGCCCCTGCGCGCCAATCGTGCTGGGCGGGATCGAGGCCAGCCTGCGACGCATCGCGCATTACGACTTCTGGACCGACCGCATCCGCAAGTCGATTCTGTTCGACGCCAAGGCCGACGTGCTGGTCTATGGCATGGCCGAGCTGACCGTACTCGAACTGGCGCGTTGCCTGCGCGACAAGCGCGACTGGCGCGACCTGCGCGGCATCTGCTATGCGTCGTCCACACCGCCGGCCGACGCCGTCGTCCTGCCCTCTTATGAAGCCTTGACCACCCCGCCATGTGCCGCGCCAGCGCCCCCCGGACCCGAGCGCACACCCGTTTCCTCCCCCTCCACAACAGCAGAAATGCGGCACGCATTTCTGGAAATGTTCCGGATATTCGCGGCCAACCAGGATCCGGTCACGGCGCGCATACTCGCGCAGCCGCACGACGCGCGCTGGCTGGTGCACCAGCCCCCGGCCCTGCTGGCCGAAACCGGCGAACTCGACCGCCTCCATGGACTGCCGTTCGAGCGCGACGCACACCCGCTGGATATTGCGCGCGGCCCGGTGCGGGCGCTGGACACCATCCGCTTCTCCCTCACGACGCACCGCGGCTGCTTCGGGGAGTGCACGTTCTGCGCCATCACCATGCACCAGGGGCGGCGTGTGGTATCGCGCAGCGCGGATTCGATCGTGGCCGAGGCCCTGGCCATGACCCGGCACGCCAAGTTCCACGGCATTCTGGCCGACGTGGGCGGCCCGACCGCCAACATGTACGGCATGGCCTGCGCGCGCATGGCCGGCCTTGGCGCCTGTCCCGGCCGCCGCTGTCTGTCGCCCGAGATCTGCAATCAGCTGCATGTCGATCACAGCCCGCAGACCGCGCTGCTGCGGCGGCTGCGCGCGCTGCCGGGCGTGCGCAAGGCCTTCGTGGCATCCGGCCTCCGGCACGACCTGGTGCTGGCGGACCGCGCACACGGGCCGGCTTACCTGGAAGAGCTGGTAGCGCACCATGTTTCCGGCCAGCTCAAGCTGGCGCCCGAGCACAGCGATGAAACCGTATTGCGGCTCATGGGCAAGCCGGGCGTCGAAAAGCTGCTGGCGTTCCGCGCGCAATTCGTGAAGGCCAACACCCGCCACGGGCTGAAGCAGTTTTTGACCTACTACTTTCTGGCCGCACATCCGGGGTGCACGGAAGAGCAGATGCAGCGGCTGCGGCAATTTGCCACGCAGGAGCTGCGCATAACGCCCGAGCAGGTGCAGATCTTCACGCCCACGCCATCAACATGGGCCACGGCCATGTACTGGACCGGGCAGGATCCCGCAACCGGCCAGGCGATCTTCGTCGAGAAGGGGCTTCGCGGCAAGCAGGCGCAGAAGGATGCGCTTACGGCTTCTCATCCACCAGCTGCACAAAAACCGTTCCCACGGGATCGGGCAGCGAGGCAAAAATCATCTTCGCACGGTCCGTGGCGTGGGCACGATAGGCCCACAGCGCCTTAAGCAGCGTGGCCCCCTCGCCGTTGCCGCGCTCACCCAGGCCGCGCAAGCGTTTCAGCCGCTCGCTGAAATCGAGATCATTCAGCGTGAAACTCCGGTCCGCCCCGCTCGCGAGCTTCAGGTGAACGCGCCCGTCGACGATTTCGCCCACGATCCCCTTCAGGGATCCATTCAGCAAGGCAACCGAGATTTCCTTGTCTGTATCCTGCGCAAAGGCATCGAGCATGGCCCTTTCCGTATCACGCGCCTGCCGCAGCAGTTTCTGCAACAGGGCGAATTCGCCTTTGCTCCATGTCGGGTGCATTGCGGCGAGTTCCGCGGCCTGCAGAAAAACCGCCCCCGCCTCCCCCTTCAGCAAGCCGCGAGCCATCTTCTGCACCCCCTCGGTCTCCGTGATGGCCGCCGGACGCGATGGAGACATAACCGGCGAAGGCGCCGGCGGGCGTGCCGGTGCAGGCGCAGGCGTAGGTTCCGGGCTGGGTCGCGGCGCCGGCACCGGCTTCGGGACATGCGCCGACACGGGTGCCTGTCCGCCCCTGAGCATTTGCGCCTGTTC
>JBAXVM010000315.1:0-2935 GCA_037129105.1 bacterium | reverse complement strand
CCCCAGGCGGAAGACCTCCCCGCCGGGGAAGACCACCCGCGCCGGACTCCCCGACATCACATGCCCCCCCACGGCCGCATACATCCGGCCGGCCCGGTCCATCCAGTCACACAGGTCCTCGTAGTTGCGCCGGACCACCAGCGCGCGAAACCGGGGATTGCCAAAATGCGGCGGTTGCAGCAGCCAGGCCATGCCGCAATCGGTCTTGCCGCCGCCACGCGCGCCGCCATACAGCTTCTCGTACACCCCCGTGGTGGACAGCGCAAACGACTGCGGCCCGGCATGCGCCGCCCACTGCGACCCCTCGGTCGGGTCCGCTAGTTCAGGAGCTTCACCCATCCGCGCGGCCCTCCGGTGTCGGCGCCACGCTTGGCGCGACGCCGTTGGTCCAGAAGCCTTCCGGCAGCACACCTACCGGCGCCGGGACCTGCGCCGGCAGAATAATGCGCCCCTTGTACCCCTCCACGACTTCGAGCCTCTTGGGCGCCTCCCATCCCAGCATGTCAGCCAGCAAGCGCTCCGATCCGCGCGGGTCAAAGAGTTCCAGGCGCTTGATGTACGGCGGTGACCACGTACCGCTCACGGCGTCATACTTCACACCCTGCTCAACGGTCTTGATGGCGCGCGCCGCGGGGTGATGGCGTACCCGCTCCGCAAACTCCGTACACGGTAGCCCCAGGAGGTCGGCGATATCCGTGATCGCGGCTGCGGCCCGGGAACTGGCATTCTTGAGCACGTCGCGGCGCCGCAGGATGCAGCGATGGTTGCTGTTTTCGAAGAGCCCCGCCATACGGCGCTGAATGTCAACTAAAGTCAACAGGCGTGACGCCTGCGTTCTGGCCGTCGCCGGCGAGTATCCAGCAGCCAACGCCGCAGCGGTCGCCGTGTTGGCCGTCAACAGCGCTTGGCAAAAGCGCTCCCGCATTGCATCCCGCAACGGACTGCGTAGGGCATCATGCGTATCCAGCACTGCCACCACACGTTCCGCCACAAGCTTCGGTGAAGGCCGCTTTCTCCGCCGCTTTTGCGGGGGTTTGGGGACTCGCTTGGAAGTCCTTTTTCGACCACCTTTTGCGGCACTCAAAGTGCCTGTTGACTTGGGGCTCATGTCAACAGGCTACGACATGTCCCCCTGCTTGGGAATACCCTTCGCTGCGCTCAGGGGCTCCCAGGTCATCGTCCCGTTCGTATCGAATCTCTCGTTCGTCATCGTCTCATCGTCCGGCCTTCAGGCCGGTTTCATTCATTCTTTCTATTCGTTTGTTCCCTTGGTTCTCTTCTCTTCGTTCTTCCCTCGTATCGACCTGGGAGCCCCTGAGCGCAGCGAAGGGGCTGGGCGTCCTGTTGCCGGCGTGCCAGCAGGAATTAACGACAAGGTTATGAACAGCCTCCGGCTGCACGATACGTTGTTTAGTTACTTTGTTTCTCGAATCGAGAATCGAATCGAATTAAGGGGATGGTCAAATTGACAGGCTCCGCCCCAACCTGCTTACACGCGGCGAAAGAAAGCTCCGCCTGCAGGATGGTCCGTTGATTGAACAACGCGCGACGCCGGCGTCATGCCTCTTCCGGGCACATTCCCGCAACACTCGTGGAAGCGGTAACTAGGAAGACCGGCGCAGCAGAACCCCCGCCAGGCTCTACACCCAACGGGGTAATCAGAAGCATCTCCTATCCAAACATACGACGCAAAACAGAGAACAGTTGTCTCTTCTTGCGTGCCTTCGCCACGGAAGGCTTAGGAGTGGTCACCGTCCCCGCCGCCCCTGCAGAAGGTCCTTGGAACACCCCACCACCAACACCTTGGACCGGACCATGAAACGGTAACGGGGGAGGCATCGGACCACATCCAACCCCCGCTTCCGGGATTGCCAATTCACCGCACATTGCGGCGGCATCATCTATATCCCCCAGTTCATCCATCACATACGCCACCACCCGCAACAGCAGCGGCCGGCGGTACCTATCCGGACCGCCGTCTTGCATCCCATTGACCAAATCGGCCATGGCTTGCAATTTTTGATCGCTCATAGCCGGTGGATACGACAGCGCCACCCGCAGGCAATCACCATTCACCCGCCCCCCGGCCATCCCATACCACCCCAGCAGATCCGCCGGCGAGGTGTCCAGAAAGCGCGCCGCACACACCAAATGGTCAACCCGCGGCAATCGGGCTCCACTGACCCACCCGGACACTGTAGACGACGCCACATCCAACTTCGCGCAAACGTCAGCCTGCCGCACCCCCTTGCGCCGCATGGCCCGTTCCCAGGCCACACGCACACTCTCCCGGTCCACCAAACCCTTTGGCTGACAATCATCCGGCACCGACACCGGCCCCGGCGCCGGCGGTGGATTCGGACTGCCCACGTTGTACTCTGCAGGTGTCTCACTCATCTTGCTTCCCTTTCCGGCCGCCCGCGAACGTCAGCGAGCAAGGCCAATGTTACCCTACGCGTTTGCAATCTCCAACAGCACATCCGCATGGCACGGTTCACCAGGCGGACACCAACAAGCCAGATTCTTCCCCCGCAGCTTCATAATGTTTCGCGCAATCCAACTCACGTCAGGACCAGCCCAATAATCTCCCTGCATCGCGGCCGCAAGCCCAGAACGGAAGGCCCGCACAGCCAACTCATTCGTTTCTGTGCCAACCGTCCCAACAAGATACGGATTGCCCCACGGCCCCGGCCGACACACCTTCACCGTGTTCGGCGGCATCCGCCACCCTTTGGACCGCCGCAACTGTATCCGCACCGGCTTCATGGTCAACTCCTCCTTATTCCCGTCACGTCATTCCACCCGGCCACCGCATCGTCATTCGTTTCGTTGCTCACTTAGCACCTTCCTTGTTGCTATCCGTCTCGACGCATATCGCACTGTTGGCCTGATACACCGCACGCGCAAACCCCATCGGCGTTGCGCTGCGTATGTC
>JBAXVM010000314.1:0-2948 GCA_037129105.1 bacterium | reverse complement strand
CAATCTGCGTAATCTGCGGACAAAAAGGATGCAACTTCGGGTTTGGCCGCAGATTGCGCAGATTAACGCAGATTGAGAGGTTGCTGTTGGGTTGGATTGCGGGCTGACGCCCGCCTTGCGATCCTCTTCTCATGCATGGTTTTTGAACATGCAGACGGCGATTGCATTGGCACACGGATAGATTGACCCGTACTTGCGCGCAAGTGCTTCCTCGCAAGTGGCTTCCTCCCAGTCATTTGCGCGTGAAGTTCGCTTCATGTAGAGGACGCGGGAGAACCCAAGACTGTTCGTCCGCAAACAGGCGTCTAAGAATTCGTTATAACCTGTGGGAACCGTCACCAGCAGGCGGCCCGCGGGTTTCAGCAGGGACTTGACCTGCTGCACTGCGCGCACGACCTTCGCCGGTTCTTTTGGGATTTCGTCCCAGCCGACATGTTCGAAGGTCGAGATGCTGATTACCAGATCGTATTGCTTGTTGGGGCAATACTCGACGATGTCCACGTTTTGTACTTGCACGTCCTGTTCATACTTGTCGACCACATCGTGCGGAAATTTCATGTATTGCGAGAGCACGTTCCCGACCTCCAAAACGTCCCCCTGGAGCGGGAATTTTGTAAGCGCAATCGGGATCTCAACGGCGCGTTCGTTACGGAAGGTCGCGTTCTGCAGGTTGTAAACATAGGAGTAGCGGCAACCATCAAACAGGAATGTCTTTCCTGAACGAAACAGGCGGCACCATCCATATGTGCACAGACGGCTCACGATCACGGCCGGTGCCTTGATTCCGTACATGTGCCAGAGGATGCCAACGATCCCCTTGATTTTGCCGAAATTCAGGTAATGATGCAGTCTCATGTGTGTTTCACTTATGTAGCGCCGTCGATGCCGTTCCGCCGGAGTAGTCGCACCAATCCTGCACAATCCTGTGAACCCTGTCAAATCCTCATGCCTCAAGACGGTAAGGGGTCAGTTACACGTGGCTGGCGTCAATAAGTGGCAGCGGCGTCTCGCCGCTGGCAGTTGGATGCAGCGGCGAGACGCCGCTGCCACCTTGCTGCCAACGCGTGACCCCTTACTCAAGACGCGCCGTACTCGTACACGCATCCCCCCTCACCGATGCTGGATTGAGCGGTGATCAATACTCACCTTTTCAGGATCAATCCGGAAATTGACAACAGCGTCATCATTTGGGATGTTAAATAACGGAAGAGGCGTTTCTTGCGTCACATCTTCGGAGCGTGGCAGTCATAACAAAAATCTGCGTTAATCTTCGCAATCTGCGGACAAAAATGATGCGACTTCGGTTTTTTCCGCAGATTCCGCAGATTAACGCAGATTGAGAGGCACGCACCCAATGGTTACGTCTCAGAATCTCGTAAACTGTTGACTCCCAAGGCTTCAGCCTAGCAGCCTTTAGCCTATTTACCTTTTCAGATAAAGGAAGACATGATGCCTCCACCACGCACGGCAGCACCGCGCATCCTGTGGATTTTGAATGGCTGCGGCATGGAAGCCGGCAGCATCACCGGCGGTCCGGTCCGTTTTCATGAGATCTCGCGGCGTTTGCAGGCCGCAGGCGCCTGGGATCAGACGCTGCAGACCACTGCGGGTGGCGAGGTCATGCTGCGCCGCATGGGGTGCACCCTGCCAACCCGTCGCACGCGTGCCGCGCTGGTGGCGAACCGAGAGTTGTTTCGTGCGTCCCGGCTCTGGTCGTATCTGCTCTCCGCGCTGGACACACCCCGCGCGCTGCAGGGGGTGGCGCCGCCGGACATCGTGATCACGGTGAGCGACTACTTCTGCGACATTGTGCCGGCGCTGGCCATCAAGCGTCGCTACCCCGGGTGCCGCTGGATTGCCTGGGTGCACCACCGGGAACGTCCGCCAGCCGAGCGCCCGGGGAATCGGCTGGTCAACGAACTGACCCTGCGCCTGCAGGAGTGGAGCTTCCGGCGCATTGCGGCGCACGCGGACGGCGTATGGATGTACGACACGGATGCCGGCGATCAGGTGCGCGCGCGTCTGGGCGAACTGGGCCTGCCGGCCGCGCGCATGCGGTTCATGCTCTGCGGCATTGACACCGCTGCCATCCAGCAGGCGCCGTCGCCGGCCAAGAGTGTGGACGCCGTCATGATCGGCGTGCGACCGAACAAGGGGCTGCACGACATCATTCCGGTCTGGGAGGAAGTCCTGCGCCTGCGCCCCGGCACCACGCTGCGACTGATGGGCGGCATGAGCGGCGAGCAGTCCGCGCTGGAGGAGATGCGGCGCCGCGGGCTGGACCGTGTGATCGAGGTGTTCCGGTCGCCCGGTGGATTTCTTGGCCCTGAGGCTTATTACGCCAGGATCAAGGAGGCGCGCGTGCTCTTTGCGCCCAGCCACGAGGAAGGTTGGGGGATCATGGTCTGCGAGGCCATGGCCTGCGGCCTGCCGGCTGTGACCTACGATTTGCCGGTTTACCGGCGCATCTATGGCGATGCCTTGCGCGCCGTGCCCTGCTACGACACGCGCGCCTTTGCTGCCGCGCTGGTTGAGCAGTTGGACAACCCTGCGCGTTTCGAAGCCTATGTGAACGCCGGCCAAGTCTGTGCGAGCCGTTACTCGTGGGACGCCCTGGCTGTGGCGGATGCGGCAACGTTACGCAATATGTGCGGGTAGAACTAAAGGCACATTCTGAACTGTCCGCAGATTGCGCAGATTAACGCAGATTGAGAAACGGACATGCCGCGTGCCCTTCCAAGGAGGGCGACAGCCCGCAACCTGCGCCATCCGGTATCAGGTCTGGTTAGTCAGTTGCAGCCCAACCAGACAGCACACAAAAATCTGCGCAATCTGCGCAATCTGCGCAATCTGCGGACAATAAACCGATTTGCCAAAGGGCGTTTCTGAAGCTAGGTTTCCCGGAACGGGAAACCTAGCTTTCCCATACGCGCAAGCCGAAGCGACTC
>JBAXVM010000313.1:0-2970 GCA_037129105.1 bacterium | reverse complement strand
CCGTTCGTAGTGTGCCCGTAAGGGCATTCGTGTCGCCATAATGAGAACTGCTGACTACAAACCGCGCATCATTTGGCAATGTGTTGCTGCCTCCAGTTTTCCGCTGCTTTTTTGCCATGCGCCACAGTTTCGGTGGGGACCAGCGTCATCCCGCATTTGCGGCACTTCTCGGGGTGGTCGGAGACCACGTCGACATCCTCGCTCATGGGGCAGGTGTAGAGTTTGGGCGTCTGGGTGGCGGCGGCTGGTGTGGCAGGTGGCGTGGCAGGTGGCGGGGCAGGGGATTTCATCACCGGAATCAGGGTCATGCCGCATTTCGGGCACTTGCCGGCCTTGGCCTCGTTTACATCCGCGTGTTCCGGCATGGGGCAGGTGTAGTGGTCAATCGCTTCGCCCGGACGGAGTTGGGCGAGTTGCTCGGCATTCACCGGTACGAGTGCCATGCGGCAGAGCGGGCAGTTCCCCGGATGCTGGTAGACGATGGCTACGTGCTCCGGCATGGGGCAGACAAACGCCGCCGTAAAGGCGTTTGATTTCGATACGGTTTGTGCGGCGGCGTTTGTCGTTGGGGGTTGGTTTGATGGAGGAACGACTGAAGACATTTTGGCGATGGCGTCGCGGAGTTGGCTTTCGGAGTCCAGCAGGAACTGGCCGGACGTGACGATGCGTTCGCCCTCGGACAGCCCGCTCAGGACCTGGTACTGGTTGTCGGCGCTGCGCGGGCCAAGCGTGATGGCGCGCGGCTCGAACTTGCCGCCACCGAGCGCGACGAAGACGGTGTTGCGATCGCCGCTGCGCAGCACGGCCGTGTCCGGCACGAGCAGGGCCAGGGCCGCCAGTTCGGTCGTCAGCTCCACGGTGGCGAACATGCCGGGCTTGAGATAGTAGCCGGGGTTGTGAAACTCCATGCGGATGCGCACAGTGCGCGTTTTCTCGTCCACCGTGGGGTAGATGAACGTGACGCGCCCGCGGAACTTGCGGTCCGGCAGGTAGGAGAGGGAGACTTGCGCCTCCTGTCCGACGCGGACGAACGGCACGTCCTGCTCAAACACCTGAGCCACGACCCAGACCAGGCCGAGATCCGCGATGCGGTAGAGCCGCATGCCGGCTTCGACCATCTGCCCTTCCACGGCGCTGCGCTCCACGACAATGCCGTCGCGCGGGGCGTCCACGCGCAACGTTTTGGTTGTCCGGCGCGTTTTTTCGAGGGTGGCAATCTGATCATCGGAAATGTCGTAGTACTTCAGCTTGGTGGTGGCGCTGGCTTTCATGCCGGCGAATGCGCCGGTGCTGTCGGCGGACGCCATCAGGTATTCGGTCTGCGCGCTGTACAGCTCCGGGGAGTAGATTTCGAACAGCGGGTCGCCGCGATGGACCTGCTGGCCCGTGGCGCTGACGTGCAGCTTCTCGATCCAGCCGCGGAACTTGGTGGTCACTTCCGCCAGCGAGGTTTCGTCGTACTCGACTGTGGCCACCGTGCGGATGGTGCGGCGCAATGGCCCCTGGGTCACCACGTCGGTGCGCAGCCCCATGTTCTGGGTGGTTACGGGGTCGATGTAAACGAGGCGCTCGGCGTGATCCGACGGATCCGTCCGATCTGACGGATCAGCTGGATCCGCCGCGGAGGTCCCGCGCTTGCGCATGGGCGTGAGTACCATGCCGCAGATGGGGCAGTTGCCGGGGTGGTCCTGGATCACCTGCGGGTCCATGCCGCAGGTGTAGAGCTGTTTGGCCGGTGCCGCGTGCGGCGGCTGCGCAAACGGGCCGCGCCCAAGCCAGACCCCCCCGCCGAACGCCAGAATGACGAAGACAAACAGCAGCAGGCCGGTGTGACGGTTGTGGCGAGCGGGCGGTGTCGTTTTTTTATTGTCCATAAACACAGTACAGCGGGACCTGCGGGACCGCTGGCTCCACTTGTTGTACACGCCTTGCTTCAGCAGGTGCGCAGCCCCCGCTGTACCTTGCTTCAGCGGGGGCGCTTCCTTGCTACTTGCAACATCCTTCGCCGCATCCCGTGGCCGGGGTCGCCGCAGCATTTGTCGTCGGCTTCTTTGCCGGGTCTGCTGCCGGTGCCTTGTCCAGCGTGATGCCGTCTGCTTCCATCTTTTTGATGAATTTGGCAGGGTCCTTCTTGAACTCGGCCGGGCAGCCGCCGCAGCAGAAGTAGACGCGCTTGCCTTCGGCGTCCACGAACATGTTGGTGTTGATCTGGCCGCCCATGATCGGGCAGAGCGTCTGTTTTTTGCTGGCCGTGGTCTGTTCGGCTTTGACGGCGGGTTGGGCCTCCACGGCCCAGATTACTCCGGCTGTCAGCAGCAACAACATGGCGCTGGTAACGGTGACGATCGATTTCATCTGGAACTCCTTCGCTTTCTGGTTGGTTACGGTTTTGTTGAGCCCGTGCCTGCTGTGTTCGCCCCGCAGCCGCTGTCATGCATATTGCAAGGTTGACACATGCACTGGGAGATCAGAACATCAAAACGCTTCACTTGTTCCGCGTTCAGCACGGCGCGCACGGCACGGATATGCTGGAGTGTTGACCGCTCGCTCAGTTCGTAGGCTTGGCACATGTCAGCCAGGACCGCATCGGCCTGTGCGGTGTTGTTGGTGTCGGTGGCCAGCGCGGCTCCCAGGCGTGCGCGGGCTGCGCAATGGAGCCGGCAGGAATCGTTCAGGTTATTGCCAAGCGTGGCGTGGAGCTGCCGGATTTCGGTGATTTGTGCGTCGCTGAGGTGCAACTCGCGGGTCAGGAAGGAGAGGTCCTGCAGACGGTCGACGGACGGTGTGTCCCGTCCGCAGGCGATGCACCGTGTGATGCTATAGGCGGCCGCGCAGGCGGTCAGGACGGCGACCAGCGGGATGATCCATGTTTTGCTCATCGGGCTCCTCCGGTTGCCATTGCGAGGTACGAACCAGCCAGCGTCCGGGCTTGCAACAGCGGTTCGTTCGTGTGGCGTTCCCCCGGCGTTG
>JBAXVM010000312.1:0-3055 GCA_037129105.1 bacterium | reverse complement strand
TCGACAACCACCTTGGCAAGGTGGCACTCTACCAACTGAGTTACACCCGCTTGAAGCGAGAAAGAACAATAACAGGAACAGCCCCGTGGCGCAACTGGATTATTTGAACAATTACTTGTAGATCACGAACTCGCCGCGACGGTTCTTCGCCCATGCGGATTCACTGTGGCCCGGGTCCAGCGGCTTCTCCTTGCCGAAGCTGCGCGTCTGGATGCGGGCGGCGTCAATGCCGGTCGCGATCAGATACGTGCGCACCGACTGCGCGCGCTGCTCGCCCAGCGACAGATTGTACTCGTTGCTGCCGCGCTCGTCGCAGTGGCCGTCCACGTTGACCACGCGGTCCGGATTCTCCGCCAGGAACTTGGCGACATCGTCAATCTTGGCATTCTCCTGCGGCGGCAGGATGAACGAGTCGTAGGCGAAACGCACTGCGGCAAACACGGCGTTGGCGTCCACGGTACGGCTTTCGGACCACGCCTTGTTGCCGCTCATGGGCCTGTCTCCCGTGTCCGCGTTGGGATCCGGGATCGAGGTGGTGCCATTGCCGTTCAGGTCTTCCTTGCCGATCAGGTTATCCCTGCCGGTTTCGGACGTATTTGTTTTTGCCGGGCCATACCACCAGCGCCGCAGCGTTGAGCAGCCGCTTCCCAGTGTTGCGATGCAGACCACAACCAGCAGACCTTTGACCAGAGACATGCGCATGATGAGTTCTTCCTTTGCTCGGCAAGCTATTGTGCCGCTATCGTTGAGACCAATCCGGGGTAATCCAATTACCTGCCAACGTGAATAACCGTATCTCAGGGTCACCCATGCTGTCAATGATACAGATGGATGATGTGTTGCCGTCGCGGCGGGCGCAGACGAGGTGCCGGCTGTCCGGAGCCCAGGAAGGATCCTCATGCGGCGCGCCCGTGGTCAGCGTGTCGCGAACCTCGCCTTTGACCGGATCGAGCACGCCGACCTGGTATCCGCTGTTGCGCCGCGAAGTGTAGGCCACCAGCTTGCCGTCGGGCGACCAGCTCGGACTCAGGTTCTCGGTGCCGTAGACCAGGGTGGCGCGGCGCGCCTTCTTGGTGGCCACGTCCATGATATAGATTTGTGCGCGGCCGGTCTCGTCGCTGACGTACGCCAGCTGCCTGCCGTCCGGCGACCAGGTCGGGCTGGCTTCCGAGGCCGTGTGCGTGCGTGTCAGGCGCGTGAGCGCCCCGCTGCCCAGGCGGAGCAGGAACAGCTCCGGGTTGCCGGGGAACGACAGAATGATCGCGACATCCGTGCCGTTTTGCGGCGACACCACGGCGCCGGCATTGAGGCCCAGGTAGCTGGAGAGGGGTTGCTTGACCCCGGTTTCCGTCGAGATGCGATAGGCACAGGGGCGGCCGTTCAGATAGCTGGTGTAATAGGCGCTGCGGCTATCGGGCGTCCAGCGCGGCCCCACGCAGTAAACATTGTCGTGTGTGATCTGCGCCATGTTCTGACCATCGGCATCGCACACGAACAGCTCGGCGCCCTTCTCGGTGCGCTTCACCATGATGACGCGTGAGCTGGCAATCCCCTTCACGCCCTTGAGCTTGCTGACGATCTCGTCGGCCAGCGCATGCGCTTCGCGTCGCGCATCCAGCGCGCCCGGGCCGCGCGACCATGCAAAGCTCCCGGCTGCCCACGCCACCGTGCAGGCGGTCTGGACCGACGAGCCGGAGTCCGAGACGGTGCCGGTGACCTTGGCGGAACCAGTTGATGCAACCGTAAACCATCCGGATCGCTCCAGGTCGGACATGAGTGTCCGCAGAAACAGCGAGGCTTGCGGTCCGGAAACTGTCAGGCCGCCGAGGTTGATGTTGTCCTTGGCCTGGCCCTTTCCGGAGATCGAAATATCGGGGGTGGCGGCTGCTGCGCGCCAGGCGAACGGCGTGGTCGCTGCAACAATCAGCGTGGCCAGAAGAAGCGGGAAGCATTTGGGTGTGCGCATAGGATTTTTTCTGTGTTGTGCTATTCGGTGACCGTGAACTCCACGGTCAATGTCGAGAACTCATTGAGAAAACCAGGCGTCAGGCCGTCCACCCGCACGACGGTCTTCGCGGCCAGCATCACGGAACGGTCCATGCTTTCGCTGCCGGAAGGCTGTGCAATCTGGTAGCCAACCACGCGCCCGCTGGAATTGAAGCGGATCTGCAGCATGGCCGGCTGCTGTCCGGCTTCCGCCAGGGTGGGCCGATCCCAGACATCGTACAACGCCTTCTTGATCAGAAGCAAGCACCGCTGTCGTTCGTCCATGGGGACAGAATTAGACGACCCGAGGGGCGCGGCAAGATTGCCCAGCGGGTTCAATTCACCCGGCGGGAGCGGCCGCACCGTGACGGGACGCTTCGCGCCTGACGTGTTGAGCACACGCATGGTTCGCACGTTGCTGACCTTCACCGGTACGGCGACTGCTGCCGTCCGGTTGGACGCCACGGGCTGTGGTTTGACGGGAGCAGGCTTGATTGGGTCGTGCGGCGGCGCGCGGTCCGGCTTGGTGTCTTCCGTGCGATCTGCCGGCTTGACGGGGACGGGGTCCGGCGGTCGCGGCTTCACCGGGACTGGATCATCAGGCACTTTCGGGTCGGGAACGTCCGTCGGCGCGGGCACTGGAGGCGGGGGCACGTTCTCGGAGGGCGGTTTTTTGCGCTCCAGCTTGTCAAACGAATCAATCTTCGTGATGTCAATGTTCTCGAAGGCCGAGAGATCAATGGGCTTGTGACGACGGCATCCGGGAAGCACCGACATCACGACAGCCGCCACGATGAGTAGCAGGTGACCGGTCAGAGCGAGAATAAAAGACTGGCGGTAATGGGGTGTCATACGGGTCTACGGCATACCTCTCGACAAACAAATACCAGTATAGCATGCGCCACGCAGCCGCGTCTGTCAATAGGCGGGGGATTGGAAGGATGGAAGCATGGTCGGTCTTTTCCTGAAGATGTCGGGAATTCTCACCACGAAGGCCCCAGGGTGGGCACGTGCCCGCAACCCAATCGGGTTTGAACAGGAGGCAACAGAGAGAACGGAGGGTTGTCTT
>JBAXVM010000311.1:0-3079 GCA_037129105.1 bacterium | reverse complement strand
CCTGGTCCCGGCTTGACTGGGGCGGCATTCGTGCCGTTGGTCCAGTTCGTGGGATCCGACCAGGCCGTGCTCACCGCACCTTTCCAGTACACGGTCTGCCCGGAGGCCGTCCATACCAGCAGCGCCAGAGTGACAGCTACACCACAAGTCATGCTCTTCATTTCGTGCTCTCTCGCCTACTCGTTACGCGTCAGAATGCGTGCGCTACGCTTAGTGCCCACCACGTACCCGCCCGGAGCCAGGGTCAGTTCCACGCTCTTGGGACGCTGGTCGCCGAAATTAAACTTAGGGCTCACGCTCAGGCGGAGCTCGGTCTTGCCGGCAGGGATGACGGCCGGGCTGTCGAGTTGCTCGTAATCCGTGCCATTGACCCCGGTGCCGCCGAGGGTAAAGAAAACTTCCAGCGGGCCGTTGGCCGCGGTGGCCGGGCGCGTGATCACAAACTCGGCCGGTTTCTCCTCCGTGCTCTCGGGCCGCGAGGCCTTCACATCCACCGCACAGGTGACGAAACTCATCGACTTGTTGACCGCGTTGCTGATCGAACAGGAAACCGCGAAGGTGTAATAATAATACCGGTTTGGCGCGAGTTTGATGGCGAGGCTGGGACGGCTGTGGTCAGCCCAGGCGCCCGGTTTCCATGCATTCGTGTTCGCCCACGCGCCGTTCACGGCACCGTCGCTCTCGCCCCAGAGCAGACTCACGGCTGTGGGCAGACCGCCGGAGCCAACCATCCAGGCGTTACACGTCACCCCGTTGGTCGTAAGATTCGAAACGGGCAGGTTGCGAATGCCTGTCTGATACCGCACGATCACAATACCTGAGCCGCCGTGTCCCCCTTTGGCTCTCCCCTCACCGGAGCCACCCGCGTCGCCGCCATTGCCTGTATTGGCACATTGATGGGCGCCGTTGGTGCCGATGCGGGCACAGCCGTTTCCGCCCCTGGCATAGATGACCGGCGTGGCGCCGTCGGCAAACGTGAAGGCCACACCCGGTCCGCCAGTCCTGCCTTCCGCTGGTTTTTTGCCTTCGCCACCCGCGCCGCCGCCACCACCGGCATCGCAGTCCGATCCAGCCCCGCCATCATAGCCCTGGCGCGGCGGACCTGCCCATCCGCTGCCGCCGCCGCCACCGCCAGCGACGCCATGCGCACCGCCGCCGCCAGACCCGCCGTCCGTACGCATGGTGTTTTCACCGCCGCCATACCCGCCGCCAAAGGCTGCAATCGCGACGCCGCCTTTGCCGGTGATGCAAGAATCGCCGCCCTTGGAGATGCCGTTGGTATACCCATAGCCGATGCCGCCAGCGCCGACTATAACCGCGTACGCGCCGTTCGTAAGCATCGCCTTTCCGGTGAGGACGCCACCGCCGCCACCGCCGCCACCCTGGTAGCTTCCATTTGCGCCGCCGCCGCCGCCAACCAGCAGGTACTCGATTTCGCCAGGGACGTTATTTGCAAACGTTCCGCTGTTAGTGAAGATGTGGGCGTTGTAGTTGGTGCCGTTCTCCATGTATCGGATCACAGCTCCGCCAGTAGCCTGCGGCGGTTGCTGCTGCGCAAGCACGGTCCCGGACAGCAGTGCTGCGGCAAGAAGCATCACAAACGGCGCGCGATCAAACGCGACACCCGGCACGCGACACGTACGTTCCATTGCTCTTCTCATCCTGACAACCTCATTTCAGCCGCAGTTCTCATTCTGGCTCAAGCATACAGACACGAATGCCCTTACGGGCACACTACGAACGGCTTTTTACCGTTTTTAGGCCGTTTGTAGTGACGCCGTAAGGCGTTATTGAACCATAAGGAAAACTGCTGCCATTCCCTTGTCTGGATTGCGGAATAATCCGCGTTTTCGTACAAGAAATCGTCCGTTCGTACCAACACCGGCTCCGTTATGGGACTGTGCGCGTCAGGTCCGGCGCCCCAGCCCGCTCGCTACCCGACGAGGGCAGGTAGGGCGCGGCCGCCGGACGCGCCGTGATACCTTCCATGGCCTCGCGCATCTTGGCAATCGCGCGCCCAAGAGTTGGACCGATACTGTTCTGCGCTATGCCCGTCAGGCCGGCAATCTCGCTGTATTTTTTTCCCTGGAGGAAGAAGAGGTTGACCAAGGTGCGTTCGCGTTCGTTCAGTTTCTGCAGCGCCTCGCGCAACTGCTCCGGCGGGGGTGCCTGGGGCTCGGGCTCGGCGTCCGTTTCCTGCTCCGGCTGGTGCGTCTCGTCCAGTGGAACGGTCTGCAGCCGGTGCGCGCGCATCACATCCACGGCGCGGTTGCGGACCAGCGTGTAGAGCGTGGCCAGCCAGTGA
The DNA here is from genome assembly GCA_037129105.1 of bacterium. GTDB lineage: Bacteria > Verrucomicrobiota > Kiritimatiellia > RFP12 > CAIWXQ01 > CAIWXQ01. The sequence goes on along the minus strand of JBAXVM010000311.1, from coordinate 774 downwards.
CCCTTGGCCAGGCACTGCCGGATGATGCGCCGGTCATTGGCCAGCACGTTTGACCAGACCACAGACACCACGTCCTCGGCATTCTGGGTCACGGGCTTGTACCCGTAAGAGGCAAAAGTCCGTTCCGCCACCCGAATCAGCACGCCGGAATAATCCCGGACTAGCGCCGCCCAAGCCGCAGGCTCATCGCGCAGAAGCCGTTGCAGGACGTCACGCGTCTCGTTACTTGCCGACTTTTCAGGCACTTCCCGACATCCCCTTTAACTGGCCAAAGCCCCTAAACGCCCTGGTGCCGCAGCACATCCCACCCGGAACCACGGGTTCTAAGCTTTCGCAGGTGTCGCCACAGACCCCATTGCGCTTCATTATTACAGGATTTCGCCGGAAGTTGGAGAGCAAAAGCGCATCGAGAACGGGGTTACCGGAATGCGACTGGGACCTGCGGCGCGTAGCGCCGCAGGTGGATGGTGGCATGTGGTTGGCGATGAGAGAGTTTCCACGGCGAAGGGACGCGAAGAACCCACCCCGCCCCGGCCTGCGGCCACCGCCCAGTGGAGGGGATTTGTCCGGCCTGCAGTTATCCGCGGGCGTGGCCCCGGCGTGTAGGTTTGTGATTGTGCGTCAGCCGGCGCTTTCCCCGCGAGCTATCGCGAGCGTGCGCCGGCGGATGGTGAGTTCGCCGTGTTCACCTCATCAGCATGTGCTTCGGTCATGGAGATAGTTTGGCCAACGCAGCCTTGGCGCATTGCTGAACGCGGATTACGGTGGAAGTAG
>JBAXVM010000310.1:0-3096 GCA_037129105.1 bacterium | reverse complement strand
GACTAGACATAATTTTCGAGAAATGTCCTATACACCTTATGAGACTTTTGATAAAAAGTCGGCTTTTTAAATCGTATTAATAGCCCGGTTGTTGCCGTTCCGCCGATTAAATGTGTGGCATTTCGTCCAGCCATGCAGGAGGTAACCGAAGACCATGTGCATGCGTGTATCGTTGCGTTTTTGGTTGGCTGGCGGTTTTCTGCTGTCCTTGTTCCTGCCTCAGGCGATTATCAGCGGCGAAAGGGTTAGCTGTAGCGAAAGCAACCCGCCACCGTCCACTGTATCCGACGCCCATGCACAGAATCTCGCACTCTTCCCCTGGGGTGAGCCGCGGTATACCGAAAGTTCACAGAACACGTTTCCGCGCCCTGCCTGGGTGCAGGGCTCCGGCAATTCTGGCGGAATTTTGGTTACGAATGATGCCTGGTTTGGCTGGCAACCCGCGCTGACCGACTGGCATCCCGGTCTCGCTTCCAATCGTCTGCTGATCCATCTGGACCGCGCGTTGATCACCAACAACCTCTGGATCGCCGTGGCAGGTTCCGCCGAATCCAACGCCACGCTTTTGGCCGGATTGCTTGACGCCCAGTTGCTCCATGTCGCTGATCCCGTCGTGTTGCACGTCACATCCGCGAGTGCTGTCGATTCGCCAGCCATGAGCGGAGTCGAATGGCTCACCAACACACTCGACCTCATCAGAAACCCGTCTGCCCGTGTTATCGCGCTCTCTACCACCAACGGCCTGATGCGCATCTACTGTACGGCGCTCTTGCCAATCAGCACTGCTGTGCAGTCGCAGCCTGTGTCGACATCCGCTGTAACACCTGCCACGCGTGTCGTTGTCGCTGCGACTGGCGTACCAGCCGGCAGCGGCTCGTCGCTATCTGCTGCTGCTGCTAATAGCACGGCCCAGACGCCCAATGTCACCCCACCCGGTGGACCTCCCGAGACCCCACCCGGCGGCCCTCCCGATGCTCCGCCCGGTGGCCCTCCCGATACCCCGCCCGGTCTCGCGATCGGTCCGCGCACGTGGTACGTCAATGCCGACACAGGCGACGATGTGGGGCGCGACGGTTCCGCCAATGAAAACAGCGCGAAGTCCGCGTCCGGCCCCAAGCGCACCATTGCTGCCGCGCTGGCTAATGCCGCGCCTGGAGACACTCTTGTTGTTGCGGCCGGGACATATTCGGGCCGCGTGAATTTTGATGGCATCCGCCTGATTACAAACGGACGCGTGGTGCTGCCATAAAGTGGGAAATGAAGAAGAATGCCCTTACGGGCACACTACAAACGGGTTGGTCCTGTGAGCATGCCGTTTGTAGTGACGCCGTAAGGCGTTTCTGCGCAGGAGAGGCACTTTGAAAAAACGAATGTTGTCCTTTGTAATAAACCATCCCCAACAGCTTTCCCGTCCCGGGAAATCGCGCGAGAACACTATGATGCAAATACGCACCATTCGCCCTGTTGCCAGCGCACTCGGTACGCTCGGCCTACTTGGTGCCATCTTCTTCACCACACCGGCCCGCGGCGATTTGCTGACCGACTATGTCACCGCCACCAATGCGACGGCCGTCAACTCATTCGCAGGGAGCCTAACGGTTGGCAAAGGAATGTTGGTCGGCAGCAGCCTGAGACTGGGCAGGCCGCAGGCCACGGGCGGCTTGCTGACATACGCCAACGGCCGGGAGATTCATACCTTCCTGTCTAACGGCACACTGACGTTCTCAGCTGCCTGCACAGCCAGATGCCTTGTCGTTGCCGGTGGTGGTGGCGGCGCACGCACCATCAATTCAAATGGATCCGGCGGCGGTGGCGGCGGCGGCGTGGTTTGTACGACGCTTGTCGTGGCCGCACAATCTTATGTGATTTCGGTTGGCGCGGGCGGCGCGGGTAAGACGGGCGCGTCCGGTAGCGGCCGACCTGGTACGAATTCGGTATTCGCTACGCTGATGGCCTACGGCGGAGGCGCGGGGGCACAGAGCGCTGCGGGCGGCAACGGCGGTTCCGGCGGCGGCGGCGCCAATGGGAATGCCGGCGGCGACGCTGATTATATCGCCCCCCGTCAGGGCTATGACGGCGGCAGTTCCGTGGCGAATACTGGCGGTGGCGGCGGTGGCGGCGGAGGTGTCGGCGGTAGCGGCGCTGCAGGTATCGGCGGCAACGGCGGCGTCGGTTTCGCGTGCGATATCTCCGGAACCAACACGTACTACGCCGGCGGCGGCGGTGGTGGCGCAAGCACGTGCGGCACCGGTGGCCTCGGTGGTGGTGGTGAAGGGTCGGCTACCACGGTTGGCGTGGATGGCGCGGCCGGATTCGGCGGCGGTGGTGGTGCAGGTTGGAACAGCAAGAACGCCGGATCCGGCGGATCCGGCATTGTCATCATCAGTTTGCCGATAGATGTTAATAGCATCGATGTTGCCGCTGCCGTGACAACCGTGCAGACCGCGGCCACCACGGCGCAATCCGCTGCGAGCAGCGCTGCTGCGGTTGCTGCAACCGCGCAAACGACCGCCAACAATGCCGCAACCGCAGCCACGACAGCGCAAACCACGGCCGGCGCTGCGCAAGCCACCGCGAACAGCGCCTCGACGACTGCAACCACAGCGCAGATTACCGCGAACAGCGCATCGAACACAGCCAAGACAGCCCTGACCGCGGCCACCACGGCGCAAACCGCTGTGAGCAATGTTGCGGCGGTTGCTGCAACCGCGCAAACGACCGCGAACATTGCCTCGAACACGGCCACGACAGCTCTGACCGCGGCCACCACGGCGCAATCCGCAGCGAGCAGCGCTGCGGCAGCTGCTGCTGCCGCGCAAACGACCGCGAATAATGCCTCAACCGCAGCCACGACAGCGCAAACCACGGCCGGCACTGCGCAAGCCACCGCGAACAGTGCCTCGACGGCGGCAGCCACAGCGCAGATTACCGCCAACATTGCATCGAATACGGCCACGACAGCCCTGACTGCGGCCAACACGGCGCAATCTGCTGCGAGCAGCGCTGCTGCTGCTGCTACTGCCGCGCAAACGACCGCTAACAATGCCTCAACCGCAGCCACGACAGCGCAAACCACGGCCGGCACTGCGCAAGCCA
>JBAXVM010000031.1:0-17522 GCA_037129105.1 bacterium | reverse complement strand
AGCTGAGCAGCACCACGGGAACGGCATGGGGATGATAGGTTCGATTGACGTAGCGCGGAAAGTACTCCACGGCGATCCCGTCCTCAGCCAGCGTGGGGCAGCGCTGCAACAGCGAATCGGACTCCAGCCGGCGCGGTTTTGGCAAGGTTTGCATGGCGTAAGGTAAATATACGCATGGTTTCTGACGATTGCACGCTGTATATTGCGCTCATCGAAAGGGGACCATGGTCTTTTCCTGAAGCGGTCGGGAATTCTCACCACGAAGGACACGAAGAACACGAAGTTCAATAAATCCGACAGTTTCAGTTATTTCCAGCGTCCGATTACGTGAAGCTTCGTGTTCTTCAAAGCTTCGTGGTGGAAGCCGCCAGAGAGGCGCTTCAGGAAAGGACTATGAAAAGGAAACAACCAATGCAAACCGTTATGACCAGCAACGACGAGACCCGGGGCATGGGCAAAGGCGAATTGAAATCGGCGTGTCTGACGCCACGCGATCGATTTCGCCGAGTGCTGGCGTTTGAGAAGCCCGAAGGGCGACTGCCGATGGTCGAATGGGCGGCCTGGTGGGACAAGACCACGGACCGCTGGAAGACCGAGGGGCTGTCGGCCGATCTCGATTGGGAGGGCACGCTCCGGCACTTCGGACTCGATGTGCTGCTCTGCGTTGGCGTCTCCCCGCATAGCGCTGTCATCCAGAATCAGGCTGACTACGACCGCGTCAAGCCCGGTCTCTATTCCGAGGAGAATATCGCCGGCGCAGTGAGCCATGCCGCCAGTTTGCGCGAGCGGCACGAACGGGGCGAGGTGATTATCCGGATCTGGCTGGATGGGTTCTTCTGGTATCCCCGCCGCCTGTTCGGGATCGAGAACCACCTCTATGCGTTTTACGATCATCCCGAGTTGATGCACCAGATCAACCGCGATCTGACGGCGTTCAACATCAAGTATCTGAACGCCGTTCTGGACGTGCTGACCCCGGACATGGTCGGCTTTGCGGAGGACATGTCCTACAACAACGGTCCGATGCTCTCCAAGGAGGCGTTTGACGAATTTCTCCTCCCGTACTACCGGCAGGTGGTCCCGGTGGCCAAGGCGCGAGGCGTGCCGGTCATGGTCGACACCGACGGCATGCTGGAAGATATGATTCCGTGGCTGCTCGATGCGGGGATGGACGGCCTCTACCCACTCGAACGCCAATCCGGTGTGGACGTAGCCCGGATCCGGCAGAACTACCCGCGCCTGCTCATGATGGGCGGTTACGACAAGATGGTGATGAATAAAGGCGAGGCGGCCATGCGCGCCGAGTTCGAGCGGCTGCTGCCAGTTATGCGCACGGGCGGCTTTATCCCCTCGGTCGACCACCAGACGCCGCCCGGCGTCAGCCTGGAAAACTACCGCACCTACATCCGGCTATTCGGCGAATACGCACAGGCTGCGTGCCGGGCCCTAGCAGCCTGTCGGACTTAGCCTTATGGCGGCACAAACCTTCTGCCGACTAGGCTGCTAGTTTTTGTAGTGACGCCGTAAGGCGTTTCTGCGCCATTGCGAAATGCTGGGCCACCCCGCGCACGAACATGCTCATGTCCGAAACTGTTTTCCCCATTCTTCCACCGTTCCAATCTTCCATCCTTCCATTCTTCCGTCTTCCGTTCTTCCGTCTTCCGTTCTGCCATTTTCCATCCCCTCCTCTCTTGCGCTTCCCAAAAACCGTCCGGGCTGCTACGTTGTTATTTTACCTGCAACCAGCAGTTCTCATTATGGCGCCAAAACGCCTTACGGCGTCACTACAAACGGCCTGGAAACGGCAAAAAGCCGTTCGTAGTGTGCCCGTAAGGGCATTCGTGTCGCCATCATGAGAACTGCTGCGCCTGCCACAGAGACTGCCCATGGACCACCCTTACCTAAGCCCTCATACTATTACGCAAATCCGCGAGCGGATGTGTGCAGCAGGTGTGCGCGAGGAAGACCTCGAGGAGCGCTTCGTGCTCGGCTCGGGCTCGGGCGGACAGAAGGTCAACAAGACGTCCTCCGCCGTCAGCCTGCGCCACACTCCCAGCGGACTGGCCGTGAAAGTGCAGGCCAGCCGCTCGCGCGAGGTCAACCGCTGGATGGCCCGCCGCACCCTAGCGGAACGTCTGCTGGCCAAAGTTGCCGGCATCCTGACCGCGCGCCAGCAGGAAGCCGAAAAGATCCGCCGCCAGAAACGCCGCAAATCCCGACGCCAGCGGGCGCGCATGCTGGACGACAAACGCCACCAGGGCGCCAAGAAAGCCGGCCGCTCACGGGTAGATGCTGGAGAAGCGTAAGTGTCAGGAAAATGGAAACTGGAAATTAGAAACTGGAAGTTCGGTTAAGTGGTGGTGGTGATCAGTGCGGATGTTTGTACTGATAGCGGCGGGTCCGGTTTTCGCCCAGTTTCGAGTTTCCATTTTCCAGTATCAAATCTCTTAACCCCAAGGCCCCCCATGCGCATTCTCATCCTCCACGCCTCAGCCGGAGCCGGACACAAACGCGCCGCAGAAGCTCTCGCCGCTGCCTGTCCGGCTGTCGGCTCCGACATTCAAGCCGCGGTGCACGACATCCTCGACTTCACGCCGCCGCTCTTCCGCCGCTCCTATGCCACCGGTTATCTTGACATCGTTCGGACGATTCCGGAGCTCTGGGGATACATGTATGCCCGTTCCGACGAGCGGGCGCTCCTGCCGCACCGCAAGCGGATCCGCTCGGTCTTCAACAAGCTCAACACCCGGAAGTTTCTCCGGTTCTACGATGAGTTTGCGCCGGACGCCGTAATCTGCACCCACTTCATGCCACTGGAGATTCTGGCCACACGGGCGCGTCAGGAAGGCGCTGGCGCGCCGCTCTACTGCGTGGTGACAGACTTTGCCGTGCATGCGCTCTGGATCCTGGATGGCGTCACGCGCTACTACGTCGCCACCGAGGAGGCGCGGCGGCAGCTCATTCGCAAGGGACAGACCCCGGAGCGCGTGCGCCTGACCGGCATCCCCGTGGATCCGGTCTTCGCGCAGAGCGAAACGCCGGAAGCCGCACGCCGGAAGCTGGGGTTGCGGCCGGATCTGCCCACGATCCTGCTGCTCAGCGGCGGGTGCGGCGTAGGGCCGGCCTGCGAGCTAATCGCGTCCCTGCGCGAACTCACGCTCCCGTGCCAACTGCTGGTCGTGACTGGCAACAACGCGAAGCTGAAAGCCGAAGCCGAGGCAGCCGCACAGACGCTGCGCATCCCGGCCACGGTCTACGGGTTTGTCCGGAACATGCACGAACTCATGGATGCTGCCGACGTGGTGATCAGCAAGCCCGGCGGCCTGACCTCGTCCGAGGTGCTGGCCAAGGGGAAGCCGATGATCGTGATCGACCCCATCCCCGGCCAGGAGCAGCGCAACTGCGAATACCTGCTGGAAGCCGGGGCTGCCCTGCGCCTCTTCGAGGTAGAGGATGCGCCCTACAAGATCGAAACGCTGCTGTCCGACGCCCCGCGCCGCGCCCGCATGTCGCAAAACGCCCGCGCCCTCGGCCGCCCGCAAGCCGCCTCCGAGATCGTGGCGGATGTGATGAAGGGCTAATCCGTCAAACGCTGCACCGGCGGCCGCGTATCATCGGCGAACCCCGCCCAGATGTGTTGGGAGGGCGAGCGTCCTCGCGAGCCGCCATCGCCGCTCACTTCAGCGCTTCTGCAATTCATTGCCCTTCACGGTAGGGACGGCTTTACGCCGTCCATTGTCTGGCATTTGCGGGTAGACGGCGTAAAGCCGTCTCTACCCAAATGCAGCGGCAAGTCAATGAAAGCGCCTGACGGCGCCACTACAAACGGCGCCTCGGCGATAGCGGGCACCTGCCTCCTGCGATCCAGACGATCCCCTGTATTTCCCTCTCCCATTCTTCCACCCTTCCATTCTTCCGTCCTTCCGTCCTTCCATTCTTCCGTAGTTTCCAACTGTTGTTGGCCGTCACCCCTGTGTGATACCATTCTTAACTATATGAGTACTGACCGCGAATTACGCATCACGTTCCAACCCTCCGGCCGCACGGTATTTGCCCTGCCCGGCACCACCATCCTCGAGGCTGCAGCACGCGCTGGCATGGTCTTGCTGACCCCCTGCGGCGGCGGCAGCACGTGTGGCAAGTGTCTGGTGCGCGTCTGCTCCGGCACAACCAGCAGCCACCCCGCACGCGGTCATAGCCTTTCGGCTGCGCAGGTACAGGATGGCTGGCGGTTGGCCTGCGGCACCACACTCGAGAGCGAGGCCGTGATTGAAGTTCCCGCCTCCTCCATGTTTGAGAACTCCCAGAAGATCCTCACCGGAGACTCCGGCCACACCTTGACCGTGGACCCGTCCGTAACCGTCACCACGGTGCAGCTGCCGCCGCCCACCCGTCTGGACGACCGCACCGACCTGGAGCGCCTCAGCGAGTCTGTCCACGAATCATTGGAGCTGGACCCCGCGCGCATCGCGGCCGTCCCGCGCCACTTGCGCGCGGCCAACTGGCATGTGCATGTGGTGCGCGAAGGGTGCCGTCTGATTGACGTCCAGCCCGCGGCCACACCGGCCACCGTGCTGGGCGTGGCGTTCGACCTTGGCACCACCACGGTCGTCGGCACGCTCCTCGATCTGGTAACCGGCCAGGAATATGGCGTCGCATCAAGCATGAACGGCCAGATCCCGTTTGGCGACGATGTGTTGACGCGCATTCTGCGCATCCGCGAGAACCCTGCCCGTCTGGCAGACCTGCAGGGAGCGGCCGTGCACTCCCTGAATGAAATCATCGCCGCGCTCTGCCGTCAGGCCAATGTTGCGCCGGAGAGCATCTGCAATACCACGCTGGCCGGCAACACCACCATGCAGCAGATTGTCTGCGGCCTGGATCCTTCCGCGCTGGGCGAACTGCCCTTCACGCCGGTGTTTGCACGGAGCCTGAACCTGTCCGCTGCCTGCATCGGTCTAAAGATTCATCCGTCTGCGCGTCTGTACGTCTTCCCGCAAGTCGGCGGGTTTGTGGGCGGCGATACGGTGGCCGGAATGCTGGCTGCCGGCTTTGACCGTCTGCAAAAGCCCACGCTGCTGGTGGATATCGGCACCAATGGCGAGATCGCGCTGCTCCACAATAACCGGATTCTCTGCGCCTCCACGGCAGCGGGTCCGGCCTTCGAGGGCGCACGCATCGCACAGGGCATGCGCGCCACGGCTGGTGCCATCGAGAAGGTCCTCGTAAAGGACGGCGACCTGCACATCAACGTCATCGGCAATGTCCCGGCCGCCGGCCTTTGTGGCACTGCGCTGATCGATACCGTCGCCGAGATGCTGCGCCATGGACTGCTCGAGACCACCGGGCTCATACTGTCTCCGGACGAACTTCCGGCAACTGTGCCGGACGCGTTGCGTCGCCGCGTGGTGTGTCAGGGCGACGACGTCCGTTTCGTGCTGGCATTTGCCGAAGGCCGGCAGTCCGAAGTTTGCCTGATTCAGCGCGACATCCGCGAACTGCAGCTGGCTTCCGGCGCCATCCGCGCCGGCGTGGAGACCCTGCTGCAGTGCGCCGGCATCACGGCCGCAGACCTCGACACGGTGCTGCTGGCTGGCGCATTCGGCAACTACATCCGCCGCAACAATGCCCAGCGCATCGGTCTCTTCCCGCCGCTGCCGCACGAACGCATCCGCTTTATTGGAAACGCCTCGTCCATGGGCGCCAAGATGGTGCTGCTCTCGGTTCAGGAGCGCGCCCGCGCGGAAGCGCTGCGCAGGCAATCCGTGCATGTGGACCTCAGCGCGGACGCCACCTTCCAGAACGCTTTCAGTCAGGCCATGCTCTTCCCGGAAGAGGATGCCGGCTAGGAACCTGTCGGACTTAGCGTTTCCAACGCCCAACGCCCAACTTCCAGCGCCCAACGTCCAAGGAGAGATACGCTATAACAGCGCATACGAGGCTAACTTGGGCGTTGGACGTTGAGCGTTGGACGTTGGACGTTGAAAACTTGCGGCGAGAGAACAGAAGAAGGTGCTTATGGCTTTGATTTCATGTCCGGAATGCAAACGGGAAGTCTCCTGTGTGGCGACGGCCTGTCCGCAATGTGGTTACCCGGTCGCCGCGCGCCTCCGCGAGACAACGAACAACACGGCCACGCCGCTGCTGGAAGCGCGGCCGTCGTGGTGGAACTTCTTCTGGCACCTTGTGTTTGCCTGGTTGATCGTCCCTTTGCTCGTCGCGCTCTGGAAGCGTCGCGCCCTGGTTTTGCGTGTCTATCCGAACCGTGTCACGATTGAGCGCGGCGTGCTCAGCAAGGAGTACCGCGAGCTGTTCATTGCGGACATACGCGCCATAGATGTGGACCAGGGGATGTTCAGCCGTCTCTTCGACATGGGAACGCTAACGCTCTCAACTGCCGCAACCGTAGATGCGGCCGAAAGCCTGCCGGGCCTTCGTCATCCGCTGCGCATCAAGGATCTGATCCTCGCCCAGCGCCGGTAGCGATGGGAATTGCTATATCCGTTGGACGCGACATCCTGTCGGACCTTTTCCGAAAACCGCATCTGTCGCGCTGGCGCCCGCGAAGCGGCCGCCCCGCCTGCCGGAAGACGCGTGAAATAGCTGGTGACTGCAATTGCCATGCGTATCGAACCGGACGTGCCGCGACCCACCGGTCAATCAACGAAATACCCTGACTGCGGCGAACAAACCCACCGTCTTTGCGTGTTCCATGCTATCACACCTGCGCAGGTGTGATACTTGCTCGCTGACTATTCCACGGCAATCTGCAGCAACCGCTGCGCAAAGCGCGATTCCGGACGCAGCAGAACGTACGTATCCTCGCTCGTACAACCCACCAGCCCGCGGCGCCGCAGTTTGCGAAGATGCCGGAAGACAGCCGGCATCGAGATCTTGCTGCGTGCCGCCAGTGCGACAGCATCCAACGGCTTCTCCGCCAGACAGCGCACCAATACTTGACGCCGGGGATGTGTAAACGCGGTGACTTCGCTTAGCAAATCCTCCGCCGACTCCACGCGCACGGCATCGCACAACGCGGCCAACAGGGGCTCCGCGTGCTTGACCAGCGGATCAGCACGCGCATGATAAGACACGTGCGGCCCCGTACGCATTGCCCGCAGCAAGCCCCGCGACTGCAGCAGCCGCAGATGCTGGGAGGCCTTCTCTTCCGGCAGACTGGTACGCTGCGCCAGTTCCGAGACACACCCCGCACCATCTACCACAACGGAACGCAACAAGCACAGCCGGCGGGCATTGGCCAGCACGCGACAGGTACGCCAGAGACTGGGTGTCAGGTCCGTTTGCATGCTTCTCATTATCACACCTGCGCAGGTGTGATACAAGGTGGATTTGCTGTAGTGAACGCAAGAAATCGTGTGGTTATAAGACGCTAACAATGGTCAAATATAATGGCATTCTGGTCGTTTTTTGAGGTCTCGCAACCCGCTATCCGCGGGTTGCGCAACTAGGAACCTGTCGGCAGAAGGCACCAGAATGATCCAGGGGCTAAGTCCGACAGGTTCCTAGTACCCAGCGATACTCGTCGGCCAGGCTGCGATCCACGCCGCGCCGGCGCAGCGGCTCGGGAAGCACACCAAAAGTGTATGTCTCAATCTCCAGGTGCTCAACCTGCAAATCCGCCACGGCCTGAAAGAATGCCGGCGTGAGCTGGTCTGCCGTGGAGCCGATCACACCGTCCTGCACAAAATAGAGCGGCACGTGGAAATGAACACGCCACTCTTCGCCTTCACACGCCGCGGGCGAATGCAACGCGTCGGCCAGGTCCCCGCGTGATACGGGCTGGCCGCCCACACAGGCCTTGACCTGATGCAGATACACCGGGTCACAAAACCGCTGCAGTTCCTCTGCCGCGGCAGGCTGCCAGCAGGTCCGAATCGCAGAACTGAGCTGGATCTTGGAAATTCGGATCCCGCCGGATGCCAGCTGCCGCAAACTATCAGCCAGATTCTCGTACTGCAGCGCCAGGTGGCAGGTGTCGAAACAAACACCGATATGCCGGCGGATCACCGCTTCCGCCGCTGCCACAGAGCCGCCCTGCTGCGCCACCAGCCACCGGGCGCCCTGCGGCACCAAGTGCTGCTGAAAAAACGCCAGCGTCTCCGCCGTGGTCTCCAGAAAACAGTCCGGCTCCGGCTCCAGACCAAGGTGAATCTCGCGGCCGGTCTCTTCGCGCAGACGCGCCAACTCCCCCGCCGTGGCCGCCAGCTGCCCAACCATGGCGTCGTGATCATCCTGCGATCGAATCCACGCCTTGTAGGATCCCGGCACCGTGCTGATGCTGCCCGTCATCCCGTCCGGCAGAATCGCCGCCAGGATGCGGGCCAGCCGGCAGGTGTAGTCGCGACGCACCGGCTCACGCCAGTCCGGCCGGTAGACGTCCTGCTTGACCACGCTGCCATGAAACGCACCATACGGAAACCCATTGATGGTGAAGGCATACAGGTTATGCGCCTGCAGCAGCGCCTGCAGCTCCTGCCGCCGGGCCGCCGATTCCAATTCCAGCGCGGCCTGCCCGGCCAGGCGCAACCCCAGCCCGAAGCGCACGCCCGGCGCCACCAGCTCTCGAATCGGTACGGCATGCTCGCGAATCGCCGCCATCTGCTCCGCCAGCGTCTCGCCCGGATGCACATTCAGGCAGTAGGTCAGGTGCGTGGTTGGGTGTGTGGGTAATTGCATATGATTTTGCGCACGATCCGTTGCCAGTAGTTCTCCTGATGGCGACACGAATGCCCTTACGGGCACACTACAAACGGTTTTTTGCCGATTCTACGCCGTTTGTCGTGACGCCGTAAGGCGTTTTTGCACAGGGGGCCGCAGCCAGGCCACACCACGCGCCAGGACGCGTGTATCCATGGCATGCACTTCCACGCGTTTGCCAATCCCGTCCGGCAGCGTAATGGTCAACTGCCCGCCGAGATGCTCGCGAAATTCGTCCAGACCGTCCAAAATCACCAGCCGGCCGCGACGTGAACAGAGTGCCAGCCGGTCATCCCACAACACCAGACCCGCCGAGCGCATGGCGCGCAGAATCCGGTCGCGCTCACGCGCGCACAACAGCCCTTTCTCAGCCGCGTAGTAACAATCGAGCGCGATACCAATAGCCACAGCCTGGCCATGCCCGAGGGTAAACCCGGACATCGCCTCCAGCTTGTGCGCCGCCCAGTGACCAAAGTCCAACGGCCGCGCCGCGCCCCGCTCAAACGGGTCATTCCCGGTGCGAATGTGCTCAAGATGCAGAATCGCGCAGCGCTGCACGAGTTCCTCCATGGCATCGGCAGCACGCGCCCGCAGACGCGCCGCATTCTTCTCCAGGAAGGCAAAGAAACCGGCATCCCGGATCAGCGCCACCTTGAAGGCCTCGGAGATGCCGCCCTGCCAGTGCACATCATCGAGCGTCTCCAGAAAATCAAAGTCATTGATCACTGCATGAGGCGGCGCAAAGGTGCCGACAAAGTTCTTCATCCCGTGCTCGTTCATGCCGTTCTTCACGCCCACACCGGCATCATTCTGCGCCAGCACCGTCGTGGGCAGCCGGATCAACCGCACACCGCGATGCACCAGCGATGCGGCAAATCCAACCGCATCCAGCAGGCTGCCGCCGCCCACAACCACCACGTAGCTGTGCCGGCAAAGACGCTGCTCCCCAAGCTGGGTCATGACGTGCTGCACCGCCCCCCACCCCTCCTTGGCGCGTTCCCCGCCAGGCAGCACGATCGGCGGCAGGCGCAAATCAAACTCCGGCCGACCACCGAAATATGCCACAATGCGCGCAGGCAGGCGGGGCATGGCATGCGCCACGCCGTCATCCACGTAAACCAGCAACCGGTGCGGACGCCCCTGTTCCGCCGGGCCAAATGCCGAAGCGAGCAGCGGCCGGGACGGACGAAAAACATCGCGCGTGAAATAGACCGGGTACTCAAATGGCACCGCAAAGGATTGCCGGTAGCAGGCCGGCATGGCCGTCGCAGCGGTGGTCGTTCTTTTCATGCGTTCTCCGTCCAATTTGCGACACGTCCCGCCAGCGCCAAAAGATCAGCGACGTCGTCGCGAAACAACGTCGACCCCCAGGCCACGCCCCGCGATGCATCCACGCGTCCATGCGAACCGCAAATCCGCGCCGGATTCAGACTCACCGTGCCAGGCGGCCACCCGAAAAACAGTTCGCAGGGATCATAACCGGGTTTGCTGTGAATATCCACGTGAGCCGCATAGTCCGGCGCCTCGGCGCGACAACCCCACCAGGGATATGCCAGCCATTGCCCCTCCGCAGCCAGCAGCACAATCTCACCCGCTTCCGGATGCTGGAGCCCGCGCCGTTTCCGGCCCTCCGCATCCAGTGCCTGCTCTACGCCCGGCAGCGCTGCCAGCAGGGCGCGCACAGCTGGCACGTCGCAGGGTTCGCGCACGTAGACCTGCGCAACTTCATGATCGCACAGGGCAAACGCGCGGCTCTCATGAAAATCCGGATAGAGCATGCCGCGTACGGAACGGGTGGCGAACAGCCCGGCTTCGCGCAACGCGCGATTGGGAAATACCGCGCCGCCTGCGGCGCAGGACGCAATGGCGTAATCGCCAAAGATCAGCACGTCGTACCCCGCGCGTGCCGCAGCCTCCTCCAGCAGGGCCAGTTGACTGCGCAGCGCTTGCGCGGCACGTGCCGCCACCGGATGGTCCGGCCCATACCGCTGCAGGTCGTAGTCCAGCGCCGGCAGGTACGTCAGGCAGAGATCCGGCGCCAGTTCCGGCAGCGATAACAGCGCGGCCGTGGCTTCTGCAATCCACTGCGAGGATGCAGGCGAGGCCATCGGACCCCAATAGCGGGAGAGACGAAACGGACGGCCAACCGCGCGACAGAGCCGGCTGTACAGATCCACAGGCTTGCCATAGCAGTCGTCGATCATCCCGCCGTGATGCTTGTGGATCGGCGCCGGCGAAAGAATGACGTCTGCCGACTCTCCCAGGCTCTGCTGCCAGAACAACATCGCCACCCGGCGCCCACGCTGACGAAAACCATCCCAGATGCGTCCCCCCGCCACCAGCCCGGCAGACTGCTCCCAGAAAGAGGTCCGGCGCAACATGCGGTCATAGCGCCCGTTCGCCAACACGCCATGCATTGCCGGCAAAGACGCAGTTCGAAAGCTGGCCTGCACCGGACACGTAAGCGCCGGGAAGACCGTGGCCATGGCGCGCATCGGACGCCCGCCACACGAAATTCCATGCTGCTGTGCAAACTCAGCGCCGAGACCGGCAACCTGGATCACCAGAAGTTTTGTTTTTGCAGCCATCGATGCATCTCTCGGTGCGTAATCACGGCGGGTCCGGCGGCCCCGCCCTACCAGAAACCACACGCAGCAGGCAGGTAGGGCAGGGCCGCCGGACCCGCCGGACTTTTCATGCGCGTGGCTGCGTCTTACGATGCATAGAACCACCGCGCCACAACCGCGCTTAACGGCCAGAGCACCAGCAAACCCGCCGCCGCAGCCATCCCATGCGTTCCGCCCAATGCACAGAACCCGACCTGTATCAACAATAGCCCGCGAATCAGCGCGCCAACCGCCCGCCCCACCACCGGCGGCGGCGGCGACCCGCGCAACTGCCAGGCCTGGCGGATGGACCACGCCGCAGCTACACCACCCAGCAGCCAGAAGACCAGCGGAATATACCGCCATCCCGTCTGACTTACGCCTGCCAGCACCCAAAGCCCCAGCACAATAACCAGCGGCAGCCAGCGCCGAAATCCGAGGTGTAACGTCTCGGTCTCACGATCCGCAATCCAGGTAACTCCAGCAATGTAAAGCAGCATGCCCACAGCCAGGACAACCACCAGCCCCGGGCCGCCGCCTGCCGGCCAGCCCACAGCCGTTGCGCCCAACAGCACGCTCCCGCCACGGCAGGCGCCCATGGCCAGCGCGCCCGGGATCGTAAAGCGCTTCAAACCGCCATTATAGGCCAGCACCGCGCCCTGCACCAGAACCGCCGCCAGAAAGACTCTGCCGCCTGCAGCCAGCGCCAGCAACAAGCCCAGCACCCCACACAACACCGCCGCAGCCAACGCCTCACGGCGCGAGATGCGCCCGCTGGGAATCGGCCGCTCCGGACGGTCCCGCCGGTCCTCCGCCTCGTCGGCCACATCGTTGCCGATCAAACCACCCACATACAAACAGAGCGCGGAAAGCACCGGCAGCACGGCCTGCGACAGACTCGGAACGCAACCCGCCCCCACACCTGCCACCACAAAACCAGCCAGTGGATCGCCCGGCACAGTGAACAAGT
The DNA here is from genome assembly GCA_037129105.1 of bacterium. Lineage (GTDB taxonomy): Bacteria > Verrucomicrobiota > Kiritimatiellia > RFP12 > CAIWXQ01 > CAIWXQ01. The sequence continues at coordinate 5,228 of JBAXVM010000031.1, read as the reverse complement.
TGGGCGGCCGAACAAGCTGCAGCCAGGCACGACCTCTGGATGACGCGGCCTTCATCAGCGCTGGAATTCCTGCGGATCTATCGGCACCAGCGCGCAATCCGGCTTCCACTTCGGCGACTGACTGTAGAACTGCATGGCATTGTCGAATACCAGTCGCTGGATGGTAGCGTCCGGATGGCCGTCCCCGGCCAGATGCTTGACAACCTTGACGAGGCTGAGCGGATCCGAGATCCCCCAGTCGGCCGATCCGTTAACAATCATGCGTTCGCTGCCAAACTCCCGCACCAGATCCGAGACGCGCTGCGGCGTGAGCTTGGAGATCGGGTAGACGGTCATACCGCAATAACACCCGGTGGCGCGGCAGATCGCCATGCTCTCCTCGGTGTTGTGGTCCAGGATGATCCGGTCCGGATTCACCCCGAGTTCCGACAGGATCGCCACGGTGCGCTGCGCGCCACGCCGCTTTTCCACATGTGGCAGGTGGATGATGACCGGTATGTCCCGCTCCTGCGCGATCTGCAACTGCCGGACAAAGGCACGCTCCTCGTTTGGCGTGATGTTGTTGAAGCCGATCTCGCCCAGCGCCACGCAGCGCGGATGGTCAAGATACTCGCCGAGCCCGGACATGACCTCGTCAGCCAGGGCAACATCCTCAGTCTCCTTCGGGTTAAGCGAAACGGCCGCAAAGTGATCAATGCCAAACCGCCGGGCCCGTACCGTCTCGAAATCGAGGATCAGCCGGTAATAGTCAAAAAAGGTCCCGGCATAGCGACGGTTGGAGCCCAGCCAGAACGACGGCTCCACGCACGCACGGATGCCCGCCCGGTACATGGCCTGGTAGTCATCCGTTGTGCGGGAATACATGTGGATATGCGGTTCAATGATGGTCATGACACGCTCCTCGCCGGCAAATACCAGAAGCTACCATGCGCCTCCGGGCAGCTACAATACTAGAAACGCCAGAAACCGGCCGCAGGTTCATGGGCGAAAAGGCTTTGGTGACGGCTATTTTCTCACGCCAAGGCACTGGAGCGCCGGGGGTTGCAGCGGCAGTCCGTAGCCCCGGCCCGCCCCGGGCCGAGGGCATGCGTAGCCGTAGTGACGGCTTTAAGCCATCTACCCGCAAAAGGACTGCTCGTGAACGGCGGTTCAGGCGCGATAAGAATGCGTTTGTCCCCACAGGGTCCGGGGGGTGTTGGCGCTTTGACATCGTCATTTCGATTCGCGCCCTTCTCACATTCTTAGCGTTCTTCAACTCCGATTTCAGTCCCGAAATCGGGATAGGGGCCGTTATACGCAGGGGGACGATTTGAACGAATGATGCTGAATTCGATCGCTCTGGCCAGTTGATTGGAAGCTTCCGTGCGCCGATAGTCGAGACTATGAACAGCCCTTTTACGGACGCCCTCCCGCTTGTCCGAAACGGCAATTTTAGCCAGCAGGTCAAGATTCGTAAGACAACCCACGGCATTGTTGCGAATCTCAGTATCCGTGGCCGCCACGGCCACCTGGGCCAGTAAGGCCTGATCCGTGAGCTTATCCGCAGCCTTATGGCGGACATAATCATCGGAGGCTTCTATGGCAAGCTTAGCCAAGGAAGCTTGTGTGGCAAGTTGTTCAACGGCAACTTCACGCACCTCGTCATACGCACTCTTCATAGCAATTCTGGCCAGCAAGGCTTGGTCGGTCACCTTTCTCGTCCACTCGGGCCGCACCCACATCCCCATCTCGGCCAACAGCACCTCGTTGGTGAGTTTGTCGGCAGCCTGCCTACCGATCCTCACAGCCCGGTCATCCTTCGTATCCTGGACCTCCATGGCTATCTTGGCCAGAAGCACCTGGTCGTTGAGTTTCCGGACAACGACCCCGCGAATCTGACATGCCTTGTCATCGAAAGCCAACCTGGCTAACCGTTTCTGGTCAGTGAGACCTGCCGCAGCCGCATAGCCGCCCAGCTCCGGCTGGGCGTCCACCGCAAGCTTCTCCAATAATACCTGATTGGTAAGCCTCGCTATGATATCCTTAAGAAGGTCTCTTTTGTTACTATTGTAATTGATCCATTTTTTTGCACCGATCTCGTTTAGCTCCAGAACAAATTGGGCCCGTTGCGTTTCATTGGTGAGTCTCCGGACGCCCTCTCTTTCGTCCCAATAATCCTCGGTACGCGCAAAATACTTGGCCAGTAGAGCCTGATCTATAAGTTTGGTAGCGGCTGTCTGACGAATAGTACGCTCCTTACTCTCCATCGCAATCTGAAATAGTAATTGTTGATCGGAGAGTTTTGTGGCAGCGGCCTGACGGACATCCCACTGCTGGGCTGTCATTGCAATTCTGGCCAGCTTGGCTTGGTTTCTCGTGCGTGCCACGGTTTGCAGACTCGGCTCACCGGCGGTCATCCCCAACCATGCCAAACCACACGCGAAGGCTACGATAATAATACTGAGGATACGATGCCGTTGGCCAGTTGGCGTGGGTGCCAGGAATACACAGGTGCATACCCGTCGGAACACCGTCCAGCAAATGTTTTCCTTCATGAATGCCTCGGCTTTCATCCCGTCAATGCAGCCTGTCTGAAACCTGCGGCAGTGTCATGCGCAGCTGGCCTGGGCGGGCCATCGGGATCTTCGGCGCGTGCGCGCCGTAGGAATCCGTCTCCAGATTCACTCGATCCGGCCCGTAAAAACCGAACTCCTGCAACACCTGCAACTTGGGCAGCACATTTTGCTGCAAATCGTAATGATAGAACCCCGGGAAGATATCAGGATTGGCCCGGATAAAGTCGAAGATCCGCGCATGTTCCTGCGGCAGGTCACACCGCGCCCCATGCAGACTCTCATGTCCTGTCAGCATATACTCCGGAAAGAGTTGCGGACAGAACTCCAGGGGCGCTCCGGGCGGCAGGTCGCGATAAATATCGGTTTGCGGCAGAAGACAGAGCAAACTGGGTAGAATACGCGCTCCTAGGGCCCGGAAGGAGACCATCTGAAACACGGTCTGATAGAAATCTTCCATGGTTTCAAAGGGGAACCCCCAAATATAAAAGCAGTCGGTCCGGTCAAAGATCTGGGTTGCCTGCGTGACCACAGCCACGGCCTCTGCGGCCGTGAACCCTTTCCGGGTGCGCGCCAGCACGTCGTCTGACCCCGACTCAATCCCATAGCGGATCTCACAACAGCCGGTCTCTGCCATAGCCCGCATCGTCTCCTGGTCGGTCAAATTCACGCGCCCGAAAGCCTTCCACTTCACCTGCAAGCCGGATTGGCGCAGGCAATCGCAGAATTCCATGACCCGCCCCTTGGCGCTGACCATGAATTCATCCTGGAACAGGAAGAGCTGTACGCCATATTCCTCATGCATCCGCCGCATTTCGCGCACGATATGGGCCGGCGAATGCGAATAGGTCTCGCGGTCCCAGACCGGTGCCACCGAACAGAACGTACATGGATACGGGCAGCCACGGCTCGAAATCATGCCATGGCCTTCATAGTCGGCAAAGCGGATATGCGCAAAAGCCGGCGCACCCAACGCGTCCAGGTTCGTGATCCGCGGGGCACGCGGCGTCTCCACATAGTGACCCGCGCGCTGAAAACTGATCCCCGGCACCTGCTCGAGCGGTGAGCCATCCCGCAACGCGCGGAGCAGAAGGGGGCCGGAGATCTCCCCCTCCCCGCGCGCAACAATATCCACCCATGGACAGCGCGCAAGAATCTGCTGCTCCACCGACTTGGTGCCCACGCCCCCGAGGATGATGGTCTTGTCCGGGTGGCGCGCCTTGAAATCCTGCAGCGCCAACAGAGTGAACGGAAGCAAGTTCGCCATGCAGCTCACGCCCAGAATGGGGGCACTGTTCTCAAGAAATGCCGCCATCGCCGCCGGATCAAACGGATCTGCACACGTCTGCAACTGATAATCGCGGAAATCAACGGTGATGCCCGCCTGCTCCAGCGCGGCTGTCAGATAGAGCGGCCCCAGCGGCACATGCCGCTCCCGCTCCTTGCGTCCGTCCGCATATCGGACGTACAACATGTTCAGATTCACCAGCGTCAGGTCGGCAGACATCGGCAACTCCTGCGAATCATCCTACGGCTGCGCTTTGCCGGCGGGATATTCCGAACGGCGCCCCTCTGCGGCCGGCGGCTGCTGCTCCGCCGTACGCTTTTTATTGATCCAGGTGGCCAACAACGCCGGAACAGATCGAACGGCCTTGATCAGCGCGTCTTCATCAGCCGGATTCATCACGGCATGCAGCACGTCCCCATTTGAGGTCAGAAAAACGACCTGCGGCACCTCATGCTCTGATTGAGCGTGCATCCATCGCATCGCGTATTCCCGGTCATCATCCGTCAGGCAGCGGAGCGGGATGACGGCGCATGCCTGTATGGCAGCCGCAATCTTCGCGCTCCCGCGCTGACAAAGGTTTGAGAGCAGTTCACTGCTACGATACGAAGGCCTACGCTCCAGCCATGGCTGATCTGCCACCATACCAAAAAATAACTTTATAACCTCGCCATTTCGCGGCCAGCTACCCATCGGAAAAACAACCATGATCGCACAGTTGGATTGCGCGGCCATTGCCTTGGCTTCGTCCAGCGAGGCCGCCCACGCAATATGGGTCTGCACCGACGGCGCGTTGGTCGACGCCACGCCCGGAACATCCGGACGTATGCCACGACTGGGGCGTACCTCTCCGGCCGGCGTCGGACTCTTCCCCAGGCTGACAGGTCCATCCGGCGATGCCGCGGTCGCGTTCATCTCCGTGGCCAGCAGGGCCGCGGCGGCTGTTCCCATGGACAGCGCAGGGCGTTTACAAGCTGCCACCCCTTCGCGAGCAAAAACTGTAATCATCTGACGCAGCGTCTGCGACGGAATCGTCCGCAAAATCACAGCCTCGCTGCCGGACAATGGAATGTTTGCTTCTTGGGCAGCCTGGAGCGGATCGGACAGCATCTTGTTCCGCCATTCGCCATTCAGTCCGGCCATAGCTAACAATCGTTCCAGGCCGCGTGGCACATGGATCGTTCCTGCCGACGCACCGGCGGGGCGCGGCCCCACATTTTTCGGCGCGGGAATTTCAATCGGCACGCTACCCGCAGGTGGGTCATGGTCGATCGGAGCATAGTTCATACACGAAGAGTAGCAAGGCCTGAAGCTGCTGTCCAGCTCACCACCCCCTGCCCCATGGTCTTTTCCTGAAGCACCACATAAGCCGCGTTTTTAACCGCCAAGAC
>JBAXVM010000309.1:0-3172 GCA_037129105.1 bacterium | reverse complement strand
GAGTTGTAGAACGTATTCCCCTCGATGAGCATCGGCCGGTTGCTGCCGAGCAGGAAACCACGCGGCCGGTTGTTCCCGGTACGGCAGCCGCGTATGACCACGGCCGGCAGGCGCGTGACATTGGCGATGGCGAACCCGGGGCAGACCCCAGCCGGCATAGCATCCTTGAATCGCAGCTCAAAGAAGCGCGCATTGAGCACGCGCACCTCCGCCACCACCCCCTCGGCCAGGGTCTGCATGCTCTGCGGCTCCGTGAACGCCACCCGGTCGCCCGGCCGGTACGAGCAGATCCCGTGCTGCTGGAAGTGCTTCAGCTCCGCCTCGAGCGTGTCCTGGCCGACAACACGCGAAACGCTCGCGTAGATGCCGTGGATGTTCGTGGCGTCGTCCAGCATGTTGTCGAACTGGCAATCCTCTAACCGGATCGTCCCTTCGCAGTTGACGAAGTGCGTGGCATCGGCCTGGACACCGATGATGCGCGTCGAGCCCGGCCGCGGGGCCATCACCACCCGCTTGAGCGAGATATCGGCGGAGAGCTGGCCGATGACTCCCATAGCGCCGACGTGGTAGAGGCGCACGTCCTCCACGGTGACATTGCGCGACTCGTGGATGAACACGCCCGGGTTGTTGCGCTTCTCGTGGCTGAGGGTGACGATGTGGCCGATCGTGTGGAGCCATGGCGTCTTGTAGTGCAGACGCACCACACCCGACTCCGGCTCCGTGACCGTGAACGGCTGCGCCCACTTGTCAAAGGTCTCGTCCAGATGCGCGATCGAACAGCTCTTGATCGGATAGTAGAACATGCTGCGCGTCGGGGCACGTGTGCGCGGATCGAACTCCGTGACCAGCCAGCACCAGTCGTTCAGGCTGGTCCAGTCGGCCGACTTGAAAAAGAGTGAGCCGCCATCCACGCGATACGGGAACTCGTTCTGGTCAATACGCAAATCCAGCGACTGCTCCGTACAGGCCACGACTTCGCCTTGCGAATAGAAAGGCCGGGCGCAATCCACACTGAAGTTGCGCAGCGTGATGTCGCTGGAGTGCTCCACCACAAACGGCGTAATGCGGCCATGGAACATGAACTCCGCGCCCCCGCCGTCAATGGTCAGGCCATTCGCGCCGATCAGCGGAAACGCGATGCGCCGGACGCCGCAGTCGTTGTTGGAGACGTAGTAAAACTTCTCCGGCGCACGATCCGGCCGAAAGTGATAGACACCGGGATGAAAGCGCAGCGTGGGCTTCTCTGCCTTGCGGCAGGCGGCCAAGGCGCGCTGAATGGCAGGCACGATGTCGGTGGCGGAGTGTTCGTCGAGATAGTTGGCAATATCGATGATCATGGGCTTTTCTCTTTCTGATGTTTGTCGGACTTGTCGGACGAGTCGGACCGGTCGGACTTGTCCGACAGTGTTCCCTTGCACTCCGGGTAGCCGGAGCACCCCCAGAAACTTTCGCCAGCGTGTGGGCCTTGGCGGGCCGTGCGCTGGCGCATGGGCTTGCCGCACTTGGGACACGCGGGGGCGCTGGGTTGGTCAGACTTGTCGGACTTGTCGGACCGGTCCGAATTGTCCGACTGCTGCGCCGCACGCGCCTGGGTACGAGTGCGGTAGAGGTTTTCTGTAAAGCCACCCTGCTCCGCGAATGTGCGCCCCTGACTCTCGAGCTGGCGCTTGAGCAGATACGCCGCCTGGTTCACTGCACAGAGCATGGCGTTGGCAGCCAGTTCCGGAGATGCCTTGGCCACGAAGGCGGCCAGGCCAGCCAAGCCCGTAAGTCGCACGGCTCCTTCCGCGGCAGGAGGCAGGTTGGGCGCGACATCATGCTTCAGGCGCTCGCGCATGGCCAGCGCTTCCGGCGCGTCCTTGTGCCAGACCCGCAGCCCGTGCTGCATCAGAAAGCTGCGGTAGTCTTTTTCGAGTTCGTCGTCGAGGCTGGCGCGAGCCACGTTCGTGAGCTTCATCTCGCTCTTGCGCGAGGTGGCGGCAGCGCCGCTCCCCTCGCTGATGTTCCGCACGCCGCTGCGTGCGGCCTGCACCATCTGGTCGTGCGTGCGCGAATGCTTGTCAATGAACCGGTCGCAGAAGACCACCGTGGCGTCATAGACCGCCTCCGCCACCTTGTAGCTGCGAAGCTTCTTGTAGCCACCATGCGGCAGGAGCGGGCTTTCGGGTTCGGTCATGGGGGGCCTCCTGGTGTTGGGTCGGACAGGTCGGACGGGTCGGCCCGGTCGGACTTGTCTGACAATCGCTCACGCTCCCGGGACCGCTGCTGCCTCCGGTTCGCAACCGCACCCCATCTGCTGGGGCGAAACGGTGGCGAATGTCATCTCGATCAACGACACCTGCGCCACGGAATCCGGACACTTCTCCGGCAATCCCCGGATGACGATCCGGTCGAGTTCCTGCGTGAACGGCAGCGTCCGGCCATCGGCCAGCAGCCGCACCTGTTTGAGCTCGTTGCGGAAGCCGCCGATCGCCCACTCCTTGCCGGGCCAGCGGCCGCACCAGAAGTAGAGGGTGTTGCCCTTGCGACTCCAGTTGCCGAGCGGGTGCCAATCCATATTTGGCATCCGATCCACGTGACCGTAGATCACGGAGCCGTAGGTGTCCAGCCAGCGACCGACCGCCCCCAGGCGATCGACCGCCTCGCGCGGAACCGAGCCATCCGGTAGCGGACCGATATTGAGCAGAAGGTTACCGCAGCCGGCAGACACCTGCCGCAACATATCCAAAACTTTGCGCACAGAAAGCCAGTCTTCCGGCGGACACGGCTGCCATCCCCAGGCGCCGTTGAACGTCATGCACGCTTCCCAACTCCGCCCTTCCGCAGCAGCGTTGATATGCCCCTCGGGCGTGCCGAGATCCTCGGGAATCTGGGAGCGGTCGTTGATGATGATCTGCGGCTGCAGCCGGCGCACCATCTGGTTGAGGTCGTAGCTCTCCCAGGCCTCCGGCGAAGAGAGCGGCCAGGGGACGTCGTACCAGAGGATGTCGATCTTGCCGTAGTTGCTGCAGAGTTCGCGCACCAGACCGCGCGTGTAGGCCGTAAAGCGCTTGCGGGCCTTCTCGTCGCGGGCGCAGGCATGGCCGTCCGGATGATGCCAGTCCATGAGGGAATAGTAGAAGCCGACCTTGAGGCCGAACTCCCGCGCCGCATCCACATATTCACGCACCAG
>JBAXVM010000308.1:0-3196 GCA_037129105.1 bacterium | reverse complement strand
TCTCGATGGCTGCCATGGCGCCGTCCCACCCCTTGTTTCCGGCCTTGGCCCCGGAGCGCTCCACCGCCTGCTCCAGATTGTTGGCGCAGACAACGGCATTCAGCACCGGCACGCCATGTGCGAGGCCGATCTGGGCGAGCGAACGCGAAACCTGCGCGTTGATCAAGTCCGCATGATCCGTGGCGCCCTGAATGACGGCTCCCAGCGCAATAATCGCATCCTGTCCGCCGGCCGCAGCCAGCTGCTCCACAGCGAACGGAATCTCATTGGCGCCCGGCACCCAGACCACGGTCACCTGTTCCTCGCTACCGCCGTGCCGCACGATGCAATCCAGCGCGCCCTTGAGCAACTGCACGGTGAAAAAGTTGTTAAAACGGCTGACGACCAGGCCGAACTTCATGCCCGTCGCGTTCAGTTGTCCGGATACCTCTTTGTATGCCATGGTGTGTCTCCTTTTTTGTGGCGCCAGGACAAGCGGGTCCCGGCGCATGCCTTCACTGGCCACCGCCTCGGGGCGAGGCGGGGCTACCTCAGATCAGATGCCCCATCTTCTCCCGTTTCGTTTTCAAGTACTGTGCGTTATGCATCGAGGGAGAAAACACGATCGGTATCCGCTCAACAATGGTCAGCCCGTAGCCTTCCAGTCCGACGATCTTGCGCGGGTTGTTGGTGAGCAGGCGGATCTTCTGCAATCCCAGGTCCGTCAGGATTTGCGCCCCCACGCCGTAGTCGCGCAAATCCGGCGGAAAGCCGAGTTTCAGATTCGCCTCGACCGTATCCAACCCCTGTTCCTGCAGGGCATAAGCATGGAGTTTGTTGGCGAGCCCGATGCCGCGCCCCTCCTGACGCATGTAGAGCACCACGCCGCGCCCCTCGCGCTCGACCATATCCATGGCGGCCTGCAACTGATTGCCGCAATCGCAACGCGCGGAGCCAAACACGTCGCCGGTCAGGCATTCGCTGTGCACGCGCACCAGCGGTGCCGGATCGCCGGTCAGGTCGCCCTTGATCAGCGCCAGGTGCTCCTTGTTATCGAGGATCGAACGGTAGAGGCGCAGGCGGAAATGACCATGCAGGGTCGGCAGATCCACGTCGCGGATGCGCTCGATCAGGCACTCCCGATGCCGGCGGTATTCGATCAGAGCCGAAATGGTGGTGATCAGCAAGCCGTGCTGCGCGGCCACGGCGCGCAGTTGCGGGAGGCGCGCCATGGTGCCATCGGCGTTGAGAATCTCGCAGATCACCGCGGCAGGCGCAAGTCCGGCCAGACGGGCAAAATCAAGCGACGCCTCGGTGTGTCCGGCGCGCACCAGCACGCCGCCGGGGCGCGCCTCCAGCGGAAAGAGATGTCCCGGGCTGACCAGATCCGTGCGGGTTGCCAGGGGGTTGATCAGCGTCTGCACGGTTTGCGCGCGGTCTGCGGCGCTGATCCCGGTGGTGACGCCCTGTGCCGCATCCACCGATTCCAGAAATGCCGTCCCAAACGCATCCCCGCGGTTGCGCGTGGGCATGCGTTCCAGGCCAAGCTCGCGCACGCGCTCCGGGGTGAGGGTCACGCAGACCAGTCCGCGTCCATGCTGCACCATGAAGTTAATGGCCTCGGGCGTGGCTTTCTCGGCCGCCACGATCAGATCGCCCTCGTTCTCGCGGTTTTCATCATCCGCCACAATCACCAGTTTGCCTTCGCGGATGGCCGCAATGACATTCTCAATCGGATCAAACAATTCGTTCATGCGTATTCCTGAAAAACAAAAACCCCGGTCCAACGGCCGGGGCAAGGCAGTATACACACCTGACACGTCTTCTTTTATCCAGACTTTACTGTCGGCCACGGAGTTTCACCGTATCAGTGGCGCGCCAGTGGCGCGCCAGTCGCGGGCTGTACCGCCGGTCAGGATTTCCCCGCTTGCGCGAAGTCACCTTGCCCCGAAGACAGCTCTAGAATACGCCAAAGAGGGGGTCATGGACAAGCCTATTAGATCTGACCGGAAACGGGCGGGGAGCGCATTCCCTGTTTCGTTGACTTGCCTTGGGTAGAGACGGCTTTATGCCGTCTACTCGCAAAGGGTCTGATAATGGACGGCGTAAAGCCGTCCCTACGTTCGTAATACAGACAATGCTCACGATCCGCAATCTGTGGAGATCAACATAAACGACATACACCAAACGCCTTCTCGGCGGGTAAGGGGCGCCCGCCGACACCGGCATGATCCAGATTCCATGCTTGGCGCGCAGCCTGGAAAAGGCGAATATCCCATGCATGGAACTTTCGCTCCAGAAACTACTGCCAGCCACCGGAATGATCCTGTCGTCGGCCCTTCCGTTAGCCGGGCTCCTGCTGGGCCTGGGGCTGTTCAGCCGCTGGCACCGGGGTGCGTATGATCAGACGCTCCGCACAAACGTAGCCCGGTTGCGGGCGCGATCCTGGCTGGCGGCCGATGCGCTGCTGCTGTTATTTGCGATCATGCTGCCGATGATTTCCGCGGTGCTGACCTGGTTTCAGCAAGATACATCCGCCGGTCCGGAGCAGACGGACATGCGACAGCTCGTGCCCTACATGGTTTATTACGCCTTGCTTCTGCTCGGCGTAGGCATGGCAGCACAACGCACCGCGCTCGGCATCGCTGCCGTAATGGGTATTTCGCGGGATCGCTGCTGGCCCGCCATCCGTACCGGCGTCATACTGGGTCTTGCCATGCTGCCGCCGGTGCTTCTGACAGCCGGGCTGGCGGACAGCATCGGTCAATGGCTGGGCACACCGCCATCCCGGCAAGCCGTTTTTGATGTATTAAATGCACCCGACCTGAACGTCATGGTCCAGGCATCGCTGTTCTTCATGGCAGTCGTGGCTGCGCCACTCGTGGAGGAGGCCGTTTTCCGCGGCATTCTTTTGCCGCTGATCCTGCGCACGCGCGGCTTGCTGGTCGCACTCCTGCTGGTCAACGTGCTATTTGCCCTGCTCCACCTTCACGCGCCATCGTTCCTGCCGCTGCTGGCGGTCGGCGTCTGCCTCTCGCTCGGCATGCTGGCCACGGGATCGGTGCTGACGCCGATTGTCATGCACGCCATCTTCAATGCCGAAATGCTGCTGCTGTTTTATGCGTGGCCCTAGGAACCTGTCGGGCGTTGCCTTGGATCGATCGGTGCCTTCTGCCGACAGGTTCCTAGTTCTCGTAATCGTCCTCGTCCTTCGTCG
>JBAXVM010000307.1:0-3239 GCA_037129105.1 bacterium | reverse complement strand
GATTGGTTTATCGGGGGTGCCAGCGGTGCCCCTCCTTCGGGGGCGCCGGATGGCGAAGATGGCGGAGGCCTGGAAATCACCCGCATGGAGCTGTTCAAAAGCCTGCAAATCACCAACACCGGCATGGCAGTGACGATCGATGTCGGCGGCGGGATTCACCCGGTGAACAAGTTCGACGTGGGCGAGCGCCTGGCGCGCTGGGCGCTGCGTGACCTGTATGGCAAGGCCGATCTGGTGGTCAGCGGCCCGCTCTACAGGGAGCTGAAGATCGAGGGAAACAAGATCCGCCTGAAGTTTGACCATGTGGGGAGCGGGTTGATGGTGGGCAAGAAGGTCGGGCGCGCGCCGGCCGTGGAGGTTAAGGATGGCAAGCCGCGTCCGTTCGCAATTTGCGGCGACGATAAGCAGTGGGCGTGGGCGGAGGCAGTGATCGACCCTTCGGCAGGCTCAGGGCAAGTGGCGGATACAGTGGTGGTCTCCAGTCCCGCGGTCACAAACCCCGTGGCCGTGCGCTACGCCTACAGTTGCGCCCCTACGGAGCACAACCTCTACAACAAGGAGGGGCTGCCTGCGGCCACGTTCCGTACCGATGAGTGGGGGCTGATGGAGCCGCAGGGGAAGAAGATCGTGCTCTTCAAGTCCTGGCCGCCGGAGTGGGATGGCAACTACCGGATGCAGGCGCCGGAGGACACAACCGTCGAGCTGTCCATCCGGAGCAACAAGCTCGTGAAGCTGCTTGTGACTCCGGCCAGCCGCCGGTCCGACGTGGTAATCACGCCGCCGTTCCGCGATCCCATGGGCTTTGTGGCCGAGCCTGCGGCAGGCGAACTGCCGCTGCCGGTTCGCTTTGATGCGACGTCCGTAGAGGGCCCGGCCGGCAAGATTGTCTCGTACGCCTGGGACTTTGGCGACGGCAACAAGGCTGAGGGGTCGACGGCCGCGCACACCTACGCGAAGGCGGGAACCTATACGGCCACGTTGCAGATCAAGGACGCGCAGGGACGGACGGATGTTGTGCCGCGTAGCATCACGGTGACGCCGCTGGACACGGTTGCGCCCACCGTGGTTGCGGTCTCAGCGCCAGGTCAGACCAACCGTGTGGTGGTCACCTTCAGCGAACCCGTGCAGAAGGAAGACGCCGAGGCCATTGCCAACTACACCGTGGCATCCGGACTCCAGGTGGTGGCGGCGAAACTGGAATCAGATGGCACGACCGTGACCCTGACGACCACACCGCTGGTCCGTGGCGAGTCTGCCATTGCGGTCAAGGGGATCCGCGATCTGGCGCGCAAGTCCAATGTCCTGGCCCCGACCAGCAGGAAGTTCCGGTATGAGGGGTTGTATGCCTGGTGGAAGCTGAACGAAGGGCAGGGGCGCGTGGCCGCCGATGCCGCGGGGAACAAGCTGACGGGGTCTGTGAAGGGGCTGACCTGGACAAACGCAGCGGGACGCGTCGCCATGAGCTTCAATGGTCAGTGGGGCTTTCTGGATACGTCGACCACGCTGGACGATCTGGCGATGCCGTTTTCGATCGCGTTTTGGGTGAACCCCGCGGCGCAACAGCGGATCTGCGCGAACATCTTCGGCAATACCGGCTATGATTCGCCTGCGGGTTTCTGCGGCCTGTCCATGCAGCAGGACTACGGCGCGACCAACCGGTATGCGTTCAGCTATGGCATCGGCAAGCGCGAGTCCTGCGGCACACCTGCGGTGCAGTTGACCACGGAGCAGTGGCAGCATCTGGCCGTGGTTTGCGATGGATCGAACAATGTCATCTACGTGGACGGCGTGGAGAAGGTCCGGGCCCCGGCCAAGGGCACGTTTGTGCCGAACCGGGGCATGGCGCTGCGGTTGGGGTACTGGGATCAGAACCGCTTCTACAAGGGTTCCCTGAGCGACTTCCGCATCTACCGGACAGCCCTGTCGCCTGCCGAGGTGCAGGCGGTGATGAAGGAGTGATGAGATTGAATATTGCAGATTGAATATTGAAGATTGGAAGGCTGGAAGAGTGGAAGGTTGGAGGGATGGTAGATGCTTGGTGTGATGATAGCAGGGGGGGGATTTCGCGTGCAAGCCCTCGTCCACCGTAGTCGTCAGCATGGCTGGTGCGGGGCAGAAGTTTTATCGTCTGGGGTGGAGTAGCCCCGGCCCGCCCCGGGCCGAGGGCGGAGTACGGCCTTGGGTGTGGATGAGCTGTGCTCATTGTCCGGAGCGCTTGCGCCAGGCGGAGGGGCACAGGCCGGTGGCTTGATGAAAGAGGCGTGAAAAGTACGCACTGTCCGGGATGCCGCATTGCGCGCTGATCTCCGTCGCGCTGAGCGTCGTCTCGCGCAGCATCCGCGCAGCGTTGGCGATCCGTGTGCGCATCAGGTAGTGCATGGGCGTGAGCCCTGTGGTTGCGCGGAAACGACGCTGCAGCGAGCGTGCCGACAGCCCCGTGATTTTCTCCAGCTTGGGCAGGCTAATGTCCTCGCTGAAGTTTGTCTCCAGGTGGTGGATCGCCTGCTCGATCCGCGCCTGCGCTTCCGGGAAGGGCTGCGCGTCGCATGCGGCCTGCCGGCAGGTGGTGATGAGCAGGGCCAGCAGCAGGGCCTCCTGCATGGCGGAGCGGCCGTCCGCCATCCGGTTGCATTCGTCCTTGAGCGCGTCGATCCGGCGGCTGCATTCGGCCATCTCATGCGGGATCAGGGTCCGGGGTTGTACGAACGCCGTACCGGGGCTGGTTCGCTCCTGGAAGAGCGCGGCGTAACCGGCGAGGTGACGGAGCGTCGGCCGGAGCCGCTCCATGCAGCGACTGCGGATCAGCACGTTGATGAGTTTCAGGCCGTTGGTCTGGTGGTAGGCATGCCGCCGTTCGCCTTCAATCACGAAGCGATCGCCGGTCGTGAGGTGGCGCCGGGTTGCGCCGACCACGTGGATCGCCGTGCCGGCCGTGACAAATACCAGTTCCGTGAACTGGTGCCGGTGCATGGCCGTGTCTGCCTGGCCCTGGGCTTTCACCTGGACCTGACTGGTCGGGTCGATGAAGACATCCTCATCGGACCAGATTGACCGTCCTGCAACCGGATCCAGCTCTGACTGTTTCATGCGAACAACTCCGTGCCGCGATTCTGTGGTTCGCGTGGAATCATCGCTCTTCCGGCAGAGCACGCCAAGCACAAACCGTTCGGATTCCGCCGTCGTTCATGGTCTTTTCCTGAAGCACCACATAAGCCGCGTTTTTAACCGCCAAGACGCCA
>JBAXVM010000306.1:0-3243 GCA_037129105.1 bacterium | reverse complement strand
TCCAGCCTGTACGACGATCTCTATCGCACGATCCTCGGGATGCCCGGCGTGGACCGGGCGGCCAACGTCACCTATCTGACCATGCAGGTGAGACAGGGCGAACGCGATGTGCGCGCCATGGCGGTCGGTGTCGTGCCCGGCGGCCCCGGGGAGCCCGGGCAACCCGGCTATCTCATCGCCGGTCGGCACATCACGCGCAGCCACTACGAAGCCGTGGTCGATATTGCCACGGGATTCAAGCTTGGCGAGCGCATCCAGATTCGCCGTAACCATTACACGGTGGTGGGTCTGACCCGGCGCATGGTCTCCTCCGGCGGCGATCCGATGGTGTTCATTCCGCTCAAAGACGCGCAGGAGGCTCAGTTTCTCAAGGACAACGATGCCATTGTCCAGCAGCGTCGCCGAACGGCCCGGAACCCGGCCTTCAATCGTCCGGGAACGCCCGGTCTCCTCGATGCGGTGATTGCCTCACAAAGCATCAACCCTTACATCAATGCAGTGCTCGTGCAGGTCAAGCCTGGCTTCATCCCGGAGGATGTGGCCGAACCGATTCGGCGCTGGAAACGCTTGCAGGTTTATACCCGTGTGCAGATGGAGGAGATCCTGATCGGCAAGCTGATCGCCACAGCGGCCAAGCAGATCGGGATGTTCCTGGTGATTCTCGCTATCGTCAGCGCCGCCATCGTCGCCTTCATCATTTATACCCTGACCCTCGGCAAGATCCGCGAGATTGCTGTGCTTAAACTGATTGGCACCCGGAACAGCACCATCGCCGGAATGATCCTGCAGCAGGCGCTGGGCTTGGGCATGATCGGCTTCGTGGTTGGCAAGATTTCTGCCACCTTCTGGGCGCCGATCTTTCCCAAGTATGTCCTGCTCGAACCGTGGGATGCGGTGCGCGGCTTCGTCGCTGTCATGGTAATCTGTGTGCTGGCAAGTATCCTGGCCATCCGCGCCGCGCTCCAGGTTGACCCTGCGGAGGCGATTGGTGGCTGACAGGTTTGAAAAAGGCATCCGCATCGAGGGATTGCGTAAACGCTACGGGAAAGGCGACACGGCGGTTGATGCGCTAAAGGGCGTGGATATGGAGGTCGCCCCCGGCGAGACTGTCGGGCTGATTGGGCCCTCGGGTTCTGGAAAGAGCACCCTGCTCAAATGCCTTGGCGCCGTAATTGAACCCACGGCCGGACGCATGACGCTGGGGGAAGAGGTGATCTACGATGGTGGCTGGAAGACGCCAGATCTGCGCGCCTTGCGCCGCGACAAAATCGGTTTCGTTTTCCAGGCGCCGTATCTGATCCCGTTTCTCGATGTCACCGACAACGTGGCACTGTTGCCCATGTTGTCCGGCTGCTCCAATGCAGAATCCCGGAAGCGCGCGATGGAACTGCTTAAATCGCTGGACGTGGCGCATCGTGCCCAGGCGATGCCGTCGCAACTTTCCGGCGGCGAACAACAGCGCGTCTCTATTGCCCGGGCACTGGTCAACCGACCACCGGTGATCCTTGCCGATGAACCCACCGCGCCACTGGATAGCGAGCGGGCGTTGGCCGTGATCCGCATCCTCAACCAGATGGCCCGCCAATACGAGACCGCCATCATCGTCGTTACGCACGACGAAAAAATCATTCCGACCTTCAAACGCATCTACCACATCCGCGACGGCAAAACCCAGGAGGAAGCCGGCGAAGGGCGGGCGTTCGAATGAGAACCTTGCAGCCATTTTGGAAGCGGACTGGGGTCAGAAAATGGAATTTAAAAAGAACGGAGCCGTCAATGAAAACACGTTGCTGCACACTCTCAACACGCGCATTGATTCAACCGGTATGGTTGGCCCTGTGCGCGGGAATACTGGCAGGTTGTGCCGTCGGTCCCGACTTCAAACGACCCGAGTCGCCTCAGGTTTCCGGCTATACCGCCTCGGTCTTGCCTGCGCAAACCGCTTCGGCGCCTGTCAGCCTTGGCGGCGCTCAACGCTTTGTCGTCGGCGGAGTCGTTCCCGCAGCCTGGTGGCAAGAATTTGGCTCGACCAGACTTAACGAGCTGATCGAGCAGGCGCTGAAAGCCAGCCCCACGCTGGAGGCGGCAATGGCTGCACTTCGTCAGGCGCAGCAGACCTACGAGGCGCAGGCCGGCTCAACCCTGTATCCGCAAGCGACCACGAAGCTGGGCGGACAGCGTTTGAGCGCCAACAGCTCTGCCTCCGGCCAGGAAGGGGGAGAACGTACATTTAATCTGTACAACGCCGGTGTGGGGGTGAGCTACAACCTGGATCTGGCCGGCGGCAACCGCCGCGCTCTCGAGGCTCTCGCTGCTCAGGCTGACTACCAGCGCTACCAGTTCGAAGGCGCGCGTTTGACACTGGCGGCCAATGTGGTCACCACAGTCATCATTCAAGCGCAACTGGTCGCGCAGATCCAGGCCAGTGAGACCATTTTGGCAGCGCAAGAGGAACAACTCGACATCACGCGGCGGCGGCTCGCGCTCGGCGCAGCCTCCCCAAACGATGTCCTGGCGCTGCAAATCCAGTTGGAGCAGACCCGCGCCGGTATTCCACCGCTGCGCAACCGGTTGGAGATGGCAAACCATCTGCTGGCTGTGCTCCTCGGAAGATCGCCGGGGAGCGGGGTTGTGCCGCAATTCACCTTGGCCGATTTCAAGCTGCCGACCGAATTGCCGCTTCGCGTACCGTCCGAACTTGCGCGGCGCCGCCCGGACATTCAAGCTTCTGAAGCGTTGCTGCACGCAGCCAACGCCCAATACGGCGCGACCGTGTCCAAACAGTACCCGCGAATTACCCTGAGCGCGGATCTTGGATTTCAAGCGCTTACCGCCGCCAGCCTGTTCGGCAGTGGTTCACTGGTCTGGGGACTTGCGGGACAACTGGCGCAACCTCTGTTCAGCGGGGGGCTTCGCGCTGAAGCGCGTGCCGCCGAATCGGGATTCGACGCCGCTGCGGCAAACTATCGCCAAACCGTTCTGCAGGCGCTGCGCAGCGTGGCAGATGTGCTGCGCACACTCGACAACGATGCGCAGACCCTGGTGGCGCAAGCCGCCGCCGACGCATCCGCGCAGGAGTCGCTCCAACTGGTGCGGCAACAGTATCTCCTGGGAGCGGTCAGCTATTTACAACTGCTCATCACACAGCAACAGGCGCAGCAAACCGCCATCAACCTGATCGCGGCAAAGGCCCAGCGCCTGGCCGACACCGTCGCGTTGTACCAAAGCATGGGGGGCGGATGG
>JBAXVM010000305.1:0-3254 GCA_037129105.1 bacterium | reverse complement strand
CTACGCCAACGATGTCAAGACCGCGCCGGATGCGGAGTATCGGTTGCCGTCTACGGACGTAGGCGAACACCGCTTCCGGTTTGTGCTGACACCGGGCGGACAGGAGTTGCCGCGTCTGGCCACGGAGCTGGAGATGCCGCCAGTGACCGTGACCGCTGCGCCGCACCCCGGTGAACTGCCGCGTACCGGTTCGCTGGCGGCGCTGACGCCGGAAACGTTCCGGCTGCTGGCCATCAAGCCGGCGCAGGACGGCAAAGGGTGGATCGTGCGGGTGCAAGAGACCTCCGGCAAGGACGGTTGCCCGGTGCTGACCTGGCAGGGCAGCAAGGTGAAGCTGGATGCAGTGGAAGCACACCGGATCGCCTCCTGGCGACTGCTCAAGAAAGGCGGCCAGTGGCAGGCTAAGCCGGTGTCGGCGCAGGGATAGCGCAAGGAGGTCTTTGTATCCGTTGCTGCTGAAATGCTGCGACATCTGGAACGAAGGGCTGATGCTGCGCTGGGACGGTTCGCCGGGTAATCTGGCCTTCATTGAGGCTGACGAAAGGCTTCGGCTAGGCCACGGTGTGTTTAACGAATACTAAAAAGGAATTCAATGACATCACGTGAGCGTTTTATTGCCGCCCTGGAAAGGCGCCCGTTGAGTGGGCGGGTTCCGCATTTTGAACTGGTCTTCTTTCTGACCATGGAGGTTTTTGGCAAGGTTCATCCCTCGCATCGGAACTATGCGCAGTGGGATCAGATGGAGGAGAAGGAGCGTCAGTTGCATCGGACTGACATGGCCGATTTGTACATCGCCACGGCGGAACGGTACGAACACGACGCGATCTTCCTGCATCCGAACCCGGGTAACGACGAGGAGTGTCTGCGGCTGGTGGACTTGATCCGCGCGAAGACCGGGGGCCGCTACTTCCTGATGCTGCACGGCGACTGCACCTTTGGTATTCCGGGCGGTGACGGCATGCTGACGTTCTCCTGTCGCATGGCCGATGAACCCGAGAAGCTCAAGAGCGAAGCCGACGATGCCGTGGAACACGCGCTGGCGAGGGGCGAACGGTTCCGTCGCCATGGTGGACTGGACGGGTTTGCGCTCTGCTCGGACTACTGTTTCAACGTCGGTCCGTTCCTGAGTCCCGGGCAGTTCGGCGAGTTCGTCACACCGTATCTCGCCCGCCTGATCGCCGGATATCGCCAACAGGGGTTCTACACGATCAAGCACACGGACGGCAATATCATGCCGATCCTCGACCAGCTTGTGCAGTGCAACCCCCATGCGCTGCACTCGCTCGATCCGCAGGGAGGCGTCGACATCGCCGAGCTCAAGCGCCTGTGCGGCAGGGAGGTGGCACTCATTGGCAACGTGAACTGCGGGCTGATGGACACCGGGACGGACGAGGAAGTGCAGGCCTCAGCCCGGTATGCTCTGCAGCACGGGATGCCCGGCGGCGGCTACATTTTTTCGACGAGCAACTGCGTTTACACGGGGATGCGTCTGGCCCGCTACGACCTGATTATGGACATCTGGCGGCGCGAGGGGATCTACACGTAAGGCTGGTCGTGCAAACGAATATCGTCGCCGAGATCGTCCACCGAATGTGAATGTGTAGCACAAGGAACCGAACATGACACAGCCAGCACAGATCCAGTTTGAAGGCTCGGAAACAGCCGAGCTTTTCGCAAAGGAAGTGTCCGCGTCGTTCGACGGCCTCTTGACGCACAACTTTGTGCAGACGGCCGGCGCGTTCCCGGCCGGCTTTCTGCATGCCTCTCCGGAGGGGCAGTTGTGCCATGGCCAGATGTGGACCCGCGACGCGGGCACGTTCCTGCGCGAGCTGGTGATGTGGGGGCGCTTCGAGCACGCGAAGCAGGTCGCGGAGTGTCTGATCCGGTTGGTGGCGAAGAATCCAGACGGTTTCCACGCCTACCCCGAGTCGTTCAAGGGGAACACTCCCGAAGCCGGCCGCGAGATCGACGGCACGTCGGCCATTGCGATCGGTATGGTGCTGCTGTGGCAGCGGCTGCCGGCTGCCGATCCGATGAAGGCGCGGCTGTACGAGTTCCTGCACCAGCCTGCGTCCCCGGTGCGGTTCCTGCTGCATGACCTGGAGCAGGGGCCGCTGGTGCGGGGCACGGGGGAGTTCGGGTCGGGCTGCACGATTAACGACGTGGCGTGCAATGTGGTGCAGAATGGCATGGTGGTACTGGCGCTGTCCATTGCTGCGAACATGGAACAGGCGGCGAACGATCCCCTGACCGCGGAGCTGTACCGGGCAAAAGTGCAGACGCTGCGCACGAACATGGAGAAGCATCTGGTTGATTCGGATGGCGGCTGGATCTGGTGTGTGAATCCCGACACGCTCAAGCCGGAGCAGCAGAGTATGAACAGCCCATGGATCCGGGGGTTCGGCGGGATCAACGGCGTCGCGTGCATGTACGCCGATGTCTTTGGCTTCACGCCCACGGCCGATCCGTGGCCGGGCATTGCGCACTGCCGGAAGACCTTTGAGCGGTTGCTGGACTATCCGAAGCGGCGGGCTTTCTTCGCGAAGCATGGTTTGTGGGATCAGCTCGACGAGACTCCGCCGGAGGTGCGGCAGAAGGACCCGCGGTGGAATCAACCGTACGACATTCCTGCTAATGGTGGGCTGACGAGTCCGTCGTACGGGCATGGCTACGCGCTGCAGACCATGTTGCTGTACGACATGCCGGAGATGGCGGACAAAGGGCTTGCCGGATTGGCGCGTAGTGTCTACCAGAATGGGCAGGTGCGGTCGCCTTACTACTTCTTCGAACGGCTCGGGTTGCTGCCGGATCGTGTCGTGAACGCGGGCGGCTGCGGGGAACTTAATCTGGTATGCGCCACCGAACCGCTGAAAATCGCTCGGCTGATTCTAGGCGTAGACGACACCGCGTTCGATGAAGTGAGATTCGTGCCCCGTCTGCCGTTGTCCTGGCAGGGCGTCAAGGCCAATAACTGGCCGATCCGCACTTCGGCTGGCGTCGTACGCGCCGACATCCATGTGCAGCATGACGGCGACGCCCAGCGCATCACGATCATGGTTGCCGATGGCAAGAAGATTCCGCATCTGGCCATCCGGCGCGCAGTAGGCGCCGTATGGGAGCACCATGTGGACGTGGCGGTGCTGAAATAGAGGAGGGGTTCAGACGGTCTTAATCTCGGGTCTTCGTCTTGCCATTGGACAGATTAAGACCCGAGATTAAGAGAAAG
The DNA here is from genome assembly GCA_037129105.1 of bacterium. GTDB lineage: Bacteria > Verrucomicrobiota > Kiritimatiellia > RFP12 > CAIWXQ01 > CAIWXQ01. The sequence continues at coordinate 28 of JBAXVM010000305.1, read as the reverse complement.
AACGGCCCACGGACCCGCGGATGATCAA
>JBAXVM010000304.1:0-3256 GCA_037129105.1 bacterium | reverse complement strand
CCGTGACCACACTCGCCGCCCCCAGCACCACATCAAACGGCTTCTACCGCATCGGTGTGCAGCTGCCCTAGCAGCCTGTCGCCGCCGGTGCGGCCAGGCCGGTGATGCCGAGTTCCGACTCGAGCCGCTGCCCAAGATCGTGGCGCTGCAGCGAGGCGAACAGATCGTCAAGATTGCCCGCGATGATCCGGTCGAGGCTGTAGAGCGTCAGGTTGATGCGGTGGTCGGTCATCCGGTTTTGCGGAAAATTATAGGTCCGGATGCGCTGGCTGCGGTCGCCGGAGCCGATCAGATCGCGGCGGGTCTTCCCCTGCTTGGCCGCCTCGGCCTGACGCCGCTGGTCGAGCAGACGCGATTTGAGCACCGCCAGGGCCTTCTCCTTGTTGCGAAGCTGCGAGCGCTCGTCCTGGCATTGCGCCACCAGCCCGGTGGGGAGATGGGTCATGCGGATGGCGGAGTAGGTGGTGTTCACGCTCTGCCCGCCCTTGCCGCCGGCGCAGAAGATATCGATGCGCAGCTCGCTCGCGGGGATCTCAATGTCGTCCTCCTCCTCGGCCTCGGGGAAGACGCCCACCGTGGCGGCAGAGGTGTGGATGCGCCCCTGCGCCTCGGTCACCGGCACGCGCTGCACGCGATGTCCGCCGCTCTCGAAGCGAAAGGCGCCATAGGCCTTGGGACCGGTAACCTGAAAAACGATCTCCTTGTACCCGCCCATATCGCTGGCGCTGGAATCCAGCACGCTGTATTTCCAGTGACTGGCTTCACAATAGCGGCTATACATACGGAAAAGATCCGCGGCAAAAAGCGCGGCTTCCTCGCCACCGGTGCCGGCACGGATTTCAATGACCGCGTTGCGCTCGTCGGCCGGGTCGGGGGGGAGCAGCGCGTACAGCACCTCGCGTTCAGACTGCGGCAGGCGCGCTTCCAGCGCCGCCACTTCCGTCCGGGCCATCGCGCGCATGTCAGGATCAGCAGATTCGTCCTGGGCCAGCTGCCGGCTGGAGGGGATTTCATCCAGGAGACGAAAATAGTCGCGCGCCAGAGTATCCAGGCGCTTGTAAGCAGCATGCTCGCGCACTTTTTCGCGCAGTAGACGGGGATTGCCCAGCACGGCAGGATCGGTTAATGCGGCTTCTACAGCCTGCAGGCGCTCCAGCATTCTCTCGATTTGTCGCCGCTCGATCATGGATTTCTCGTGCCGAGAAATCTACTTCTTGCGGATGCCGTAGCGCTTCATGAACTGGTCCACACGCCCTTCGGTATCGAGCAGCGTCTGCTGACCGGTGAAATAGGGGTGACAGGCCGAACAGGTGTTGACCGACATCTCCTTGGCCGTAGAGCGCGTCTGGATGACGCTACCGCACGCACAAGTAATAGTCGCCGCTTCGTATTTGGGGTGTACTTCCTTCTTCATGGCCCGCTGCCTTTCCGGTGAAACAGAACGGTTAATTTACCTTTTCCCGGGGGTAAAACACAAGGCCAATATTTAACTTTGTGCAACAGCCAGTTATGGGCTGGTGGCGGGCGGGGCAAGCCAGGCTGTTCGCCGCTCCGACCAGCGGGTGCGCAGCCCCCGCTGTACTGGCTTGGAAGTACAGCGGGGGCTGCGCACCCGCTGCAAATTGTGGGGCCTCAGCTTTCCGGCGGACGGCTGACCAGCTTCAGAAAATCCTGCAGCCGCCGCCAGTATTCCGGTTCGTCGCAATCTCGTATATTGCAGTGTACGGCGCGCGGCGCCCAATAGGCCCGCTTGGGCTCCGGCGCCAGGCGAAACAGCTCCCGGCCGTGCCAGACCGGGATTACGTCGTCCCGTTCGCCATGCAGGATCAGCACCGGGCAGCGCACTTCGCGCATGCGACGGTTGTTGCGGAACTTGTCGACCGGAAAGAGCGGCAAAACCGTCTTTACGCGAAAGGCCGTGACAAACCCGCTCTCCACCACCAACCCGGCCACCGGGTGCCGGGCCGCCAGGTCCAGGGCCAGCGCGGCGCCGAGCGACTGACCGTACACGATAATCCGGGCAGGCGGGATCTTCCGGTCGCGCACCAGGTGCTGGTACGCTGCCTCCGCGTCCTCGCGCGCACGCCCGGCACCCGGCCGGCCGTCGCTGATGCCATACCCGCGATAGTCGAACGCGTACACAGCAAACCCGTGTGCGCAATATTCCTTGAGATAGTCGCGCAAGTCCGGCCCGAGATCCTCGCCGTTGCCATGGGCATACAGCAGCACGTAAGGCGCCGCATCGTTGGTGAGTTCCAGCATGCCGATGCGCTCCGTGGCGGAAACGGCTACGCGGTAGTACGCCCCGCCTTCGTGATAGGTCGGCGGCGGCGGCCTAAAGATCAGCCAGTCGGACAGAAACCAACCGGCCACCAGCACGCTGACATAAATCAACAGCAGCGACCGGGCCACCCGCCACCAGGAGAATGTGCGGGCCGGACGGTGCGGCGAAGGCGTGTCCATGCGTGCGACAGGTGGTGTGGTCATGCAATCCTCCGTAAGGCTAAAGTCTAAAGGCTAAAGGCTAAAGTGAACGCAAACTTCAGCCTTCAGCCTTTAGCCTTTCTCCAGATTCGATCCACGGCCGCACATCCGTGGCCAGCATGCCGGCGCGGCGGGCCGCATCTAGCCCCAGGTCACCGTCCTCAAACACCTGGCAGAATTCCGGCGCCACGCCCAGGCGTCGCGCCGCCTCCAGCAGGATGTCCGGCGCCGGCTTGCCCGGAAACGGGTCGTCCGAGGTCAGCACCACCGGAAAATAGCGTACCAGCCCCGTGGCCTCCAGCGAAGCCAGCACATTGCGCCGGCATCCGCCGGAAACAATCGCCATGGGCAGGCGGTTGTGGTGCGCGCGCACCACGTCCGCCACCAGCGCAATCTCCTGCACCCCGGGTAGAAGCTCGCGAAAACGTCCCTGCTTGCGCGGCACAAACGCTGCCACATCGATGGTCTTGCCCGTGGCCCGGCTCACGGCCGCCACAATGTCAGTCACGGTGGCACCGCGATAGGCGGCGATAAACTCCTGCGAGATTTCCACACCAAACTCGCGCAAAGTCTCCAGCCAGGCCTGCCAGTGCAGCGGCATGGTGTCCACCAGCGTGCCGTCGCAATCGAACAGCAGGCCGCGAATGTGTGCGGGAACTGGAAGGATGGTGGACATGCAGGCGAAGTGTCAGGGAGAGGCGCGCGTGTGTCAAATCGAAAGCGCTCGCGCCCGTAAGGCATCAGACACGCGTTAGAAACCCAGGTGGCCCGG
>JBAXVM010000303.1:0-3267 GCA_037129105.1 bacterium | reverse complement strand
TCAAGGATTTCTACGACTGGGATCTTGTCTTCGACCAGTTGCCGAAAGCGAAATGCGCGCGGGTGTTCAAACAACGCTGGTACAACACGGCCATCAGCGAAGGCAAGCGCCAGTGGTTCCGTTTCACCAAGCGGGATGAATGCCTGGCTTTCATGCTCTTATTAGAATTTTTCGAACAGCTGTCAACCGGCATGCAAATTTGACCCACCATCGGCGTCGAATTTTGACCCACCCCAGACGGGTAATTGCGTGGTGGGTTCAGGCGGTGGCCCCCTCGTCTCTCCCCCCGGTTGGCTTCAGGCAGCCGGTCTCCTTTCCGCGTAGTCCGTTCCCGGTCTTTTCCCCTTGCGGTGAGCGTGGGAGGGTCAGCGCTGGGTCTGCCCTGCTCACGGTGATGGCGGTGCGGGGGGCACGTCCAAGCGCGAAGCGCGCGGAAACGGCGAGGACGGCACCGGCTGTTGGGTCAGGAACCACGCGGTCAGCACGTCCAGCAGCGTGAGCAGATTCGTGCGGCTGAGGCGTTGCGCCAGCGGATCCCCCTCGCGCGCCAGCGGGGCGAGGGCGTCCTGGAGATGCGCCAGCCGCGTATCGAGTTGCTCCACCAGCGTGCGGTCGACCAGGACGGCGGCGGCGTAGAGCCGCTGACGGTAGGCCGCTTGGCGGGCGGCAGGGGTTGCGTAGTGACGGGGGCGTCCCATCGGTCTCTCCTTCTCGTTGCGTCACGTGACGTTAGGTCGGCGCCGTGTCGGCGTGCTGGCGGGTTTTCATGCGCCAACTGTCATTGCCGGTTTCGAGGATTTCGCAGTGATGGGTCACCCGATCCAGCAGGGCGGTGGTCATCTTGTTGTCCCCGAAGACTTGCGGCCATTCGCCGAAAGTCAGGTTGGTGGTAATGAGCAAGGCCGTGTGCTCGTAGAGTTTGGAGAGCAGATGAAACAGCAGTTGGCCCCCGTTTTTGGAGAACGGCAGGTAGCCGAGTTCATCCAGCACCAGCAGATCGAGGCGGGCTAATTGCTCGGCCAGTTTGCCGCCCCGCCCGTTCAGCTTCTCGTGTTCCAACTGGTTCACCAGATCGACGACGTTGAAGTAGCGCCCCCGCGAGCCATGCTGAATCACCTGGCGGGCAATGGCGATGGCCAGGTGGGTTTTGCCGGTGCCGGTGCCGCCGATCAGCAGCACGTTGCTGCGGGTGGTCAGGAAGTGCCCCTGCTGGAGGGAGCGCACGAGGGGCTCATGGACCGGCGAGGCGCTGAAGTCAAAGCCGTCCAGGTCTTTGTCCACCGGGAAGCGCGCCTGGCTGAGGCGATAGCGGATGCTGCGGGTGGTCCGCTCAGCCAGTTCCGCCTCCAGCAGGTCGAGCAGCAGCTTCTCGGGAGTCCCGCGTTGCTTGAGGCCCGTGGCCAGCACTTCGTCGAAGGCGCTGCGCATGCCGTGCAGATGGAGGTGCTCCAGCGCGGTCAGGATCTGATCACGCAACATACCCGCCTCCTGACAGCAGGGCGTCATAGCGCTGGCAGTTGGCCAGCGGCAGCGTCTGGAGGGTCGGCAGATGCGCGAGCGGTTCGGCAGACGGCATCGCCGGCTCATCATGGGTGCGGCTCACCCGATTCAGCACGACATCGCGGCTGGCCGTCCCGGTGGCGAGCGCCTCGGCACACGCGGCGCACACGGCGTCCAGCCCATAGGTGGCGATGGCGCCCAGGATCCCCACGAACTGCCGGTCGCCATCGTGATGCGGTCCGAGCGCCTGCCGCATCGCCGCCAGCGGCGCCGGCAGTGCCCAATCACGGAAGGGCGCGCCGTTGCGCAGGGCCCCCGGTTTGCGCAGCAGCACCGGGACGTAGTGCCAGGGATTGTAGCGGACCTGGTGACGCCGAAACTCCCGCGCATGCTCGCCGATCACCGCGCCATCCTCCACGATGACGATCCGATCCGCATAGGCCCGGAGCATCGGCGTGTGCCCGACGGCCACCGACGCGACGCTGTAGTGGTTGGCGTCATACGCCACCAGGCAGGTCGACGAGACGCGGACGGGCGTCTCTTTGTAGGCGTCGAAGGGAGCGCGGACGTGCAGCAGGCGGGGCTGCTCGTCGGCGAAGACCTCGGCCACGGTGCGCTCCGGCAGCGTGGGATGCGGGTGACCCGCCGCCAGCGTGTGACAGCGATCCTGCAACCACTCATTCAGGGCCGCCAGGTCGGCAAACTGCAATCGCGGCGTAAAGAGCCGCTGCCGCAAGAACGACACCTGGCTCTCGACTTGGCCCTTCTCCCAGCCCGCCGCCGGGGTGCAGGCCACCGGCTCCACCAGATAATGCGAGGCCAATTGCAGGAAGCGGCGATGGAACGTGCGATCCTTGCCCTGCAGAATCTTCGTCACCACCGTCTTTAAATTATCGTAGATCCCCCGGCAACAACTGCCGCCAAAGAACGCAAATGCCCGCACATGCGCATCGAGCACCATCTCCAGGCTCTCGCGGAGATACGCCACACAAAAGGGCATCCGGCTGTGACACAGGCGGAAATGCGCCACCTTGACCTTCACCACGACCCCACCGAGTTCCACCCATTCATGGCTCCAGTCAAACTGATAGGCTTCGCCCGGATCAAAGAGCTGTGGAATGTAGGCCGTCGCCGTCCCGCCCGCCTCCGTGTGTCGTCGCCATTTCTGGACATACCGCCGGACGCTGTCGTAGCCCCCCGCAAATCCAGCACGTTGCAACTCCTCAAACAGCACCATCGCCGTCCGCTGCTCGCGCCGCGTCTTCGCGGCGTCCACGCGCAACCGCTCGACCAAGGCCGCCTCAAAGGGTCCCAGCTTCGGCAGCGGCTGGCCCGTGCGAGCATACGTGAACTCGGTGGCCTCACCGCGCAGCACTTTTTTCACGGTGTTCCGGGCCAGGTGAAAGTCACGCGCAATCTGCCGGATGGATTTCCCGTCGCGCTGGTACGCACAGCGAATCTTTCGAATACTTTCCACGATCAGCATCTCCTTTCGGGTACTCCTCTCTCCCAGTCATCTCGGAGAGTATGGAGGGTCAGCTGAGGTGGGTCAATTTTCGACGCCGATTAGGGCCTCAGGTGGGTCATTATTGCGCGCCGGCTAACAGTCCGTGGCGGAAGCACCACCAGAGATGAAATTCTGGCGAATTACATGAGAGCAACGAATTGCCGGTAGGCGGATGATCTCCACCCGTGCGGATATCCGGGCAATTACTGATCCGCTCATTTATTACTATCTTGCCATCCGGCTCTGTGATCGGCCCCCAT
>JBAXVM010000302.1:0-3300 GCA_037129105.1 bacterium | reverse complement strand
CGCGGTCCCGACACGACCGTCGACCCCATGCTCCCGAGGATCGACGCGATCGCGAACAGTTGGCGGATGGTTTTCATGGGATTCACGGTGTCGGATGGGCCGAGGGGGTCTCGCGCTGGCCATGCTAGCCGACGGCCTGTCGGTCACTGCTAGCGGTCTGTTGGTGGAGCCTGGGCTGTGTGTCTGACCAGGACAATAGACTGAGTTCTTCAAGCGTTATCAGCGCAACCCCAGCGCAACCCCAGCGCAAGCCCAGTGCAAGCCCAGCGCAGGCTTCAGCACGATGGCGCGGCCTGGAAGTCGATGTCAGCCGCTGCGCGGCACCCGCCCGACCAGCGGGTAGGCCGGGTCGTTGTAGCCTGGCGTCGAGGCATGGCCGGCGCTGACCAGGCCGCTGACGAAAGCCTCGTCCTCGGCGCTGAACTCTAGGTTGACCGCCTCGAGGTAGTCCTGCCACTGCGCCAATGTCCGGGGCCCGCCGATCAAGCCGTTGACGAGCCGGTTGTTCCAGGCCCAGCCCAGCGCTAACTGGGTCGGCGTCAAGCCGCGCGATCGGGCGTGGTCGGCCATGCGCTGCGCCAGCGCGAGCGACTCGGGGCGGAACTCGGTCTGCAGGATGCGGGTGTCCTTGCGCGCGGCGCGCGACCCCGAGGGCGGCGCCGCGTCGCTGCGGTATTTGCCGCTGAGCACACCGCGCGCCAGCGGGCTGTAGACGACCGCGCCGACACCGTAATGCGCGCAGCAGGGCAGCAGCTCGGTCTCGATCTGGCGCGACATCGCGTTGTAAGGCGGTTGGCAGGCGATCGGCGGGGCGATGCCCATCGACCGGCACATTTCGACCACTCTTGCGACGTTCCAGGCCCGGAAGTTGGAGACGCCGAAGTGGTGCACCTTGCCGCTGTCGATCAGGTGGGCGATCGCGCCCAGCGTCTCCTCCAGCGGCGTGCTGGCGTCTTCGCGGTGCAGGTACAGCAGGTCGATCCAGTCGGTGTTCAGGCGCAGCAGGCTGGCGTCGACGGCCTGCAGCATGTGGCGGCGCGACAGGCCGCGTTGGTTTGGCCCGGGTCCGACCGGGTTGGCCAGCTTGGTCGCGAGCACCCAATGTTCGCGCTTGGCCGCGATCAGCCTGCCGGTGATGCGTTCAGACTCGCCGCCCGCGTACATATTGGCCGTGTCGATTGCGTTCACTCCGGCAGCCAGCGACGCGGCAACGATGTTCGCGGCTTCGGCCTCGTCGGTCTGGTCGCCGAACATCATCGTGCCCAGCCAGAGCTTGGAGACCTTCAGGCCGCTGGCGCCCAGGGGCTGGTATTGCGGTTTGGGTGGCGTCATGGTTTCTCCGTGCGCCGGTCAAAACCGGCAAGGTGTTGTGAATGAAAGTTTCATACGTTGAAGGCTTAGCCAGCTACGGCGGCCCCGAGTCATGCGTGTACATCCGTGAGGGTGTGGGCGAAGCGTTGACAGGGGGACGTGCAGGCCGGGTATTGAGCTGCGTAATCCATGCCCCGGGCCGCAAGGCCTGGGACGTCCGGGGTGCCGAGGTGGTGGAGACACACCGAAGGCCACACCGTGGCTGCCGCATTGGCGAGGCAGGCACGGACCCCGCGCAGTCAGAGACCCCGCGCATGCGCGCAAGCACCTTGTTCGGGAACCGGGAGATCCCGCGTCCTTCTGTGGAGCGCCGCGAGGCGATTGCCACAGAGCGCATCGTGAAGCCTTCGGGCGTACGACGATGAGCCACGGACGCGGGAAGTCGGATCGCGGCGTAGTACCGAAGAAGCTGCCGAACAAGGCCGTGGGTGCAATCCCTGCGGCGGCGGAGGTGGTGGAGGGAAGGCTGCGAGCCAAGGGCAATGCCATCACGGCGCGCATGTCCCGGAGAACCAGCCGGGTCTATGACGTGGGAACAGCGCTTGATGGCATACGACAGGCGGCAAGAGGCCGTCGTGGTGCGAGGTTCGACAACTTGCTGCATCACATCTACGCGGTCGAACGCCTGCGGGCGGCTTACCTCGCGGTCAAACGCGACGCGGCCGCCGGGGTGGACGGCCAGACTTGGGCTGGGTACGGGCAGGACTTGGAGGGCAACCTTCTGGACCTGTCGGACCGGCTGGCACGAGGGGGGTATCGACCCCAGCCTGTGAAGAGGGTGTACATCGACAAGGCCGACGGGAGTAAGCGCCCCCTGGGCGTGCCCGCGCTGGAGGACAAGATTGTCCAGAGAGCGACGGCCGAAGTCCTGAATGCCATCTACGAACAGGATTTCCTCGGGTTCAGCTACGGCTTCAGGCCGGGGAAGAGCGCGCACAACGCGCTGGACGCCGTGGCGGTGGGTGTGTGGAGCAAGAAGGTGGGCTGGATACTCGATGCGGACATAGCCAAGTTTTTCGACACGATCGAACACGACTGGCTGGTGAAGTTCATCGAGCACCGCGTGGCTGATGCGCGCGTAGTGCGGCTGATCAAGAAATGGCTGCACGCGGGCGTTTTGGAGGACGGCCGGTTGACGCAGAGTGAACTGGGTACGGTGCAAGGCGGCAGCATCAGTCCGCTGCTGGCCAACATCTACCTGCACTACGCGTTTGACCTGTGGGTAGAGCAATGGCGGGGGCGCCATGCCCGAGGCGACGTGATCGCGGTGCGGTATGCCGACGATTGGGTTGCCGGGTTCCAGTACCGGGACGACGCCGAGCGCTTCCAGCGTGCGGTGGCACAACGACTGGGCCAGTTCGGGTTGAAACTGCACCCCGAGAAGACGCGGCTGATCGAGTTCGGGCGCTTTGCCCGGGACAACCGACGCCGCAAGGGACAAGGCAAACCAGACACCTTCGACTTCTTGGGTTTTACGCATTGCTGCGGCAAGACCCGCAAAGGCAAGTTCATGGTGTTGCGGATCACCAGCGGCAAGCGCCTGCGGGCGAAGTTGCTGGCGGTCAAGACGGAGTTGAGAAAGCGCATGCACCAGCCCATTGCCGAGCAGGGGAAATACCTGCACGCGGTGGTGGCCGGGCATGGCCGCTACTTCGCCGTGCCCTGCAACGGGGCACGTGTGCAGGCCTTCAGATTCCAGGTGGGCAGGTTGTGGCATCGCACGCTGTGCCGCCGCAGCCAGGCCAAACACATGAGTTGGAAGCGCATGCACAAGATCGTCGCTCACTGGTTGCCATCCCCTCGCATTTGCCACCCTTACCCGAACCAGCGTCTGATCGTCACGACCCAAGGCAGGAGCCGTATGCGGTAGTGCCGCACGTACGGATCTGTGGAGGGGGTGCTGGGTGACTGGCATTCCTACTCCGACTG
>JBAXVM010000301.1:0-3325 GCA_037129105.1 bacterium | reverse complement strand
TACCTCGGGCTCGAGCCGGCGTCCGGCGCTACGCCCAGGGAGCTGGCCGCCCTGGAGCAGGTGATCGGGGACGAGATTCTGGCCACGTGGCTGACGGAAGCGGACGAAGCGGGGAATCTACGGGCCTTGCTCTTCCGCGATTTTCCCGCCCATACGCTGGCTGTCGCGCCCACGGAGACGCGGGACGACTTACGCCTGTCGGACTGGGTCAAACGATACTTCGATGTGTCGAAGTCCGACCCGGCGGCCCTGATCGTGTTGCAGCAGCAGGTGGAGTCGAAGCAGGGGCCGGCTGTGTCCAAGTTTCTCGATCATCCGATGCTGACGTTCCGGATGCGTGAGCAGCTGCTGCGCGACCGGCCGCCGCGCCTGTTGGGCACCGAGGTTCGTCGGCGCGAATTGGAGCGGGAGCTCCGTGTGCTGGAGAAACAGCTGAAGGATGCGGACCAGGAAATGAAGGCGGCCGAGAAGGAACTGCGGACGCATCAGGAAGAGGCTGGGCGAATCGTCCGGTTCAAGGAGCTGCTCGATGCCACCGCCGCCGCGGCTCAGAAGCAAAAGGACGTCATCCAGGGCGACCTTCGCCTGGAAACTGCGGCGCGCAGCGAGTGCGAGAGCGCGCGCACGGAAAGTACATTTCTGGAGGAACAGGTCCAGCATCTGCACGCGCGTCACGAGGATCTGCGCATCCGGCTGCGAGGCAAGGGGCTGGAAGGAATTGAGCAGCGCATCCATGAGGTGCGCCGCCAGTTGAAGACGGTGCAGGAGGATCGCGACCGGGTGACCCGGGAAACCGGCAAGATCGAGCAGATGCTGGAGCAGCAGCAGACGATCTGCGCCAGGAATCAGGAGCATATTCGCGTCACAAGCGGCATATTGGCGGCAGCCGGCGCCCAATTGCAGCAGTTGGCGGGAGTGGATGGCGATGCCGTCGGCGCCTTTGCCGCGCAGCAGTGCGCCACCCTGCAGCAGGAACCGGCTGTGCTGCAGGCGAGTGCCACCGCGGCACTGCAGGACGCGGCGGTGAAGGCGGAAAAGATCCGGAACCTGGCGGCGGGGCAGGATGGGGTTGCCTTCGCCTTTGTGTACGACGAGCCGGCCAACGAGCTGATCGACCGCCGGGCGCGCAAGCTCGCCGAGGTGCTGTCCGGCACCGCGCAGGAGCTCCGGGAACAGGAGACGCTGATCAACGAACGCACGGTCAGGCTGTTCCGCCAGATCGTCATGCACAGTCTGGTGGAAGCGCTGCAATTCCGCGTGCGCCGCCTGAACGAGATGACCCGGCGCATCGCGCAGTTGCTCAAGAACCGCACCTTTGGCAGCAATCGATATGCTTTCAGCGCGTTGCAGCAGGAGCCGTTCCGCAAGATTCATGACCTCGTGCTGAACTACAGCGCGCTGGATCCCGCGGCCGCCGAGGCCGACCTGCGCAACTTCATCGAAGACCATGCGCAGGATATCACCAGCACCGAGGTCGGTGAAATCCCGGCGATCCTGGACTATCGTAACTGGTTCCGGTACGAACTGAAGGTGATGACCGACAAAGAGGATGGCATCGTGATGGACCGCCACGTCAAGAGCGTCGGCTCCGGCGGCGAGCAAGCCGTGCCGAACTACCTGCTGATCCTGACCATCGCGCACTTCCTCTATGACGATGCGAGCATCCACCTGCCGGTGCTGCTTTTTGACGAGGCGTTCTACGGCATCGACACGGGGCGCCGCGACCAGCTGCTCTCCTTCACGAGCGAACTCGGACTGCAGCTGTTTGTCGCGTCGCCGGATCAGGATGGCGTGAAACGCGAGATCCCGCATTCCACCTCCGTGCTGGTGGTCAAGGACCCCCAGTACAACGTGCACCTGTACGATTTTCACTGGACCAGCGGCCCGAAGGAACAGAACTTCCTGGAGCCCGCCTCCCGCGATGCGCCCGTCATTGCCTTTGGCGCGGAGCGGCAGTCGTCATGAACGCGTTTTGGCAGGAGCACCTGGAGCGGGAGCCGCGCATCGCACCGTATCTGGCGGTGCTGGCGCGGAAGTTCGTGCGCAGTGGAACCATCCCGAAATCGATCACGCTCGGCGTCGATCCCGAGGATCCTGGCGTGCGGCGTGCGCTCGCATTCCTGTTTGGCGGGGGTGACCGGAAGGATGGAACGCTCGTCGTAAGATTGCCGGAACGCCTGCGCACGGCCGAAGCCTTGCAGGCCCTGGCAGATCGCCTTGGAATTGCGGCGGAGCCAGACGCGGGAGCGGATTGTGCTGCAGCACAGGCAACTGCAGTCTTGCGACAAGGGCTGAATTACCCGCAGTACGCGGAAATGCTGAACGGGCTTAGAAATGCCGAGGAGCTGACACGTTTATTCCAGAATCATGCGGATGCCGAGAAACGCTTGCAGGGGGTGCTTCGGGCGGTTGCCAAACTGGAGGCCAACCGTTCCGCCATCACCCTTTCGCAGCTGGGCGCCGAGGCGCTGAACGACAGCAAGGCGCTGCGTACCGGCGCGCTGCGGAAGCTGCTGGTGAGGATGCTCGCATGGGTTGCGGATGCCGCGGGCGAACCTCCGGAGCGGGTGCTGGCACGCTTTGGCGTGGTCGATAATCCCTACACCACCCTGGCGCTGTTGTACGGTCCGGTTGCCTATGCCGACGCCAGCGGTCGCGTGTGGGACTGGCCCGCACAGTTGCATGCAGATGGCAAGGCGGTTGCGTTGACCTGGGCGCAAGTGCAGGGCATGCAGAAACTCTACCCGGTTGCGCCGGTGGAGGGCGTGATCACGTCGGAGAACGCCGCGCCGTTTCACCACCTCGTGGAAAGCCGGTCGTCGTCGGTCTGTGTCTACACGGAAGGGTATCCCAATGCAGCGGTGATGCGTGTGCTCGAGCTGCTGGCGCAGTCGGGGCTTCGCGCGCGTCACGGGGGGGACACGGATCTGGATGGCCTGCGCATCGCCGAGTACGTATCGCGCGGGATACCGGTCGAACTGCGCATTTCGCCGCGCGGAAGGGCCGAGATCTTCAGGGACCGGTTGATTCCGCTCACCGATGCGCAACGCCGCCGGGCTACCGCCTACCTGGCGGCGCATCCGGAATTTCGATTTCGTGATGCGCTTGTGGATACGCTGCAGCATGGCTGGCTGGAGCAGGAGCAAACCTGCGGGCAGGTCTGAGGCAGGCATTCTCGTTATTGTCGTTGTCAACGAGGAGAGGTTGGCCCGGTTAGATCGGGATGAAAACGAGGGCGGGGCGGGGAGGAGTTTGGACATCTTGTGCCGGCGTAATGGGTTGGCGATAGGGGACGGCGGGAAAGTGGATGCATTGCCTTCAAAAC
>JBAXVM010000300.1:0-3389 GCA_037129105.1 bacterium | reverse complement strand
CTTCGAATCTTCGTGGTGGAAGCTGCCAAGGTGGCGCTTCAGGAAAAGACCATGCGCTGCCAGGCGCCATCCCGTACGTCGCGGATCGGCCGCGTCGCGCCCCGTGGATTTCGCGCTGATCCCCTCCTTGCGTTTCCAGCGTATATATTTCATACTTGGCGGTGGCAGGTGGTTGCAATTGTCGTCCCAGGCCGATGGAGTAAAAGGAAACATCCGGTGAAGCACGGGTTCTTCAGTGTCTTTCGCATGGTCACAGGCGCAGGTCTGGTTGTCCTGCTTGGCGTTCGGATCGGTCAGACGATGGCGCTGAACCTGCTCCTTCTTCTGGTGCTTGTCATGCTCTGGTTTGTGCCGACGCTGCTCTGGTGTGGCGCGCGGAGCAAGGTTGCCAGCTGGATTCCTCGTCACGACGGCGTATTCGCGGCCGCAGATGGGTATCTGGTCATGCAGGTCGCGGCGCAGGCACTGGCCGGTGTGTGGCATCATCCCTTGTTGTTGCTGGGTGCCTATGTGTTTTTTGCCGGGGTGGCTGGCGGTTCGCTGGCGGGAGCTGCTGCGGCGGGCGCGACCTTTCTCGGCCTGCTGAACGGGTGGCTCATTCCGGCCAACCATTTGCCCGGAAAAACCATTCTGCTGTGTGGCGGCACGGCGCTGATCGCGCTGGTTTGCGGCATGGCCTGGCGGTTGAGCCTGCCGCTGCTGGTGCAGATGGTGCGGCTGACACGGGCCGGGAAAGATCCGGCGGCGTCTGCGGAGCAACGGGTCGCCGATCGGATTGCTGAACTGGAGGACCGGCTGCGTGAAATGAGCGACAAACGCGATCGCGCGCAGGAGCGGCTGAGCGAATGGAGGACGAAACAGGCTGCCCGGGCGGCAGAGGCAGCTGCCGTGCAGCGGAAGGCGGACGCGGAGCCAGTCCGGCCGACCGTTGAGGTGCCTGCCACGAACGACCCGGCGTTGAAGGCCCGGCTGGAGCAGGTGGCGGCAGCACTCGCGGACAGTCGTGCCGGGATGGCGGCGCTTCTGGCTGAGAAGCAGAAATTGATGGTTGAATTGTCAGATTTATCCAAGGAGCTGCTGGCGGTTCGCTCGTCAACAGCGTCCGCCAATACGCCGGCCACGCCGCCGGGGGGGGAAGCGCATGCGAATGGATGAGGAAGACGTCTGCCGCATGAACAAGGTGCTTCGGCATCGGCTGCGGAACTTCGCCTCCGGCATCAAGAATGCCGTATCCTTGCTGGAGGAGGAGAATCGGGATGTGCTGCCGCCGGAGAGCCGGGAGTATTTCCCGTTGATTCAGGGGGAGTGCGATCAGTTGCACGTTCTGACCGAGCGCCTGAGCATGATGTTTGACCCGGCCTGTCCGGTGCGCGTGGCCGCCCGCACAGATGTGCAGCCGCAGCCGCTGGATGGAATTGTGCGCAAGGTGCTGGAAGAGATTCGCCGGACTTTTCCCGCCGCCGAGGTCGACGTAGCCGCCGAGGACGAAGTGCGCAGTAAGTTGATTGCGGGCGGAACGGCGCTGGTGCTGGCGCTGGTCGAGATGGTTGGCAACGCCATCGAAGCGGCGCGCAACAAGCCTGTTCTGCTGCAGTGTGAAGAACAGGGCGGGGAACTGGCCTGCCGGGTCGTCGATCAGGGGCCGGGCGTCGGGTCAGGCGATCCTGCGCAGATCCTCCTGCCGTTCCACACCACGCGTGGCAAACATACCGGCATCGGGCTGACGCTGGCCGTAGAAGTTCTGGCCGAACATGGGGGCCGGCTGTCGGTCGCGCGCAATACCAGCGGCGGTTTGACCGTGACCGCGCACCTGCCCTTTCAAAAGCGAGGCGCTTCATGACTGAACTCAGCGTACTGATTGTGGAAGATGATCACCTGCAGCGGAAGGCGCTGCAAGACCTGCTGCGCAAACGCGGCCATGCCGTCCTGGCGCATGAAACCCTGGCGGAGGCACGCAAGACGCTCGCGAAGCAGGCCTTTGATCTGGTGCTGCTGGATCTGTCGCTGCCGGATGGCGACGGGCTGGGCTTTTTGGAAGAGACCAAGGCCGCCAGTGGCTTGCTGGCCAATACCGACGTGGTGATCGTCACGGCACATACCGATGTGTCACGGGCGGTGCGGGCCATCAAGGTTGGCGCGTACGATTACCTCACCAAGCCGTACGAGGAGGAGTACCTTTCGAAAATCGTGCGGAACATCACAGCCAAGGTGGAGTTGGCGCAGCGCGTGCAATCGCTGAGCAAGCTGAGCGTCACGGAGCAGGCAGACGTCTGGCAGCTCGATGAGATGATTGGCACGGAGGCCTTGCGCGACGTCTTTGGCGTGGCCCAGCGCGTGGCAGAGACGGACGGCACCACGGTTATGATCCTGGGCGAGACCGGCACAGGCAAGGGCGTGCTGGCCCGGGCGATTCACCGGCTGAGCAGCCGGCGTGCCCAGCCGTTTGTGGACATCAATTGTTCCGCCATCCCCGGCCAACTGCTGGAGACCGAGCTGTTCGGCCATGAGCAGGGCGCATTCACCGATGCCAAGAACAGCCGCACAGGCTTGATTGAAGCGGCGGATAACGGGACCGTGTTTCTGGACGAAATCGGCGACATGCCCTTGGATCTGCAGAGCAAGCTGCTGAAGGTGATCGAGGAAAAACAATTTCGCAGGGTGGGGGGCGTCAAGACGATCCGCGTAGACGTACGCATCGTGGCGGCCACTTGTCGCGATCTGGTGGCCCTGGTCCGGGATGGCCGGTTCCGCAGCGATCTCTACTACCGGCTCTGTGTGTTTCCCCTGACGCTTCCGCCGCTACGCGAGCATCGCAAGACGATCCTGCCGCTGGCGTTGCATTATCTGGATCTGGCACGGCGTGAGCTGCGGCGCAAAGTGAAGGGGTTCACACCCGCGGCGCTGAATGCCATGCAAAGCTACGATTGGCCCGGCAATGTCCGGGAGCTGCGCAACGCGGTGGAACGCGCGGTGATTCTGACCACGGGCGAGGAAGTGGATGTCGGGGCGCTCTGGCTTCCAGGCGCCCTGGGGGGCGCGGCCACAGCCGCCGCACCTGTGTTTGCACCTCCCGCCACATCTGCTGTGCCGGCTGGCGCCGCGCCAGTCAATCCGGCGGCGCTGGATGCGGTGGCCACACCGGCAAGCGAAGCCCTGCCGACCGAACCTTCGACGATGACACTAAATGAATGCGAACGGCGCCTGATTGAGAATACGCTCAAGGCCGTTGGCGGCAACCGTAACCGCGCCGCCGAGATTTTGGGGATTCATCGCACGACGCTCTACAAGAAGATTGCCGAGCATAAGCTGGGGTGACAGTTTTTACGACATAGCGCTAGCAGCCTGTCGGACTTAGCCTTCTGGAAGTACAAACCTTCTGCCGACAGGCT
>JBAXVM010000030.1:0-17684 GCA_037129105.1 bacterium | reverse complement strand
CGCAAACCCGCAACGTGGTATTCTTGTCGGCACGGGGGATAAAACGCTATTCGTTGACTGATCGCATTCTGGAGGCGTATCGGGACGATATCGGACTGGATTGACCCCGAAAAGCCGCGCAGCACAACACAGACGTTCGCGAAATAAAATGATCGGTCCACGAAGGCGATCGAAAGCGGCAAGCACCATTCAAACACCTACCAACACCGACGGAGATTTTCAGCTACGGATAGCGCGGATTTCGCGGATTGGGAGAGTGGGTGGCTCTTGATCGCCTCGTGATCGGGCGAACGGTTTGTGCTTGGCGTGTTCTGCTGGAAGAGAGATGATTCAACGCGAACAACGGCCTGGTGCTGACCGCTGCCAGCGCTGGACCGGTCCGTAGTTGCAGCTCAAGAGGGCAGCGGCAGCACAGGCCGAGCGCTCGCCAAACACAGATATGATAAGGAAGGGACATGGACCGCGGCGAAAGCGGATGACTCGGGAGACGAGAATCCAATCGGCTAGGCAATGGCTTCAGACGTATACGGGCAAGAACATCATTCGGGGCTACTGCAAATGGTTCGGTGTAGATCCGTTGGCCGCTGTGATTGAATTGCGGCGATTGGGCGTTCCGATTGCTTCAACCAAGGAAGCAGAATTACGTAGACAAGCCGTTCGCAAAGCAACTGCTCCCAAGATAAGAAAGCCGGAGGAAACCCCAGACTCGGATGGCACATTCGCCTTCATTGCGGGTTGCACACCGGCTGGGTTCCCGTACGGAATTACGCGGGAAGAGCTTAAAGACGATTGAATAACGCGGCCAGAAGGCATACAATTTGCGATTTGACTATTGCATCCAGATTGAACGAATGTCTCGTGATGCATTTTTGGTGAGAATTAAGACTCTCGCTTCGGCTGTGGATGATCTGCACTTGGACCGCCTGATTTATGAGCAACTACCCTGAAGTCCGCCTGCGCCGGCTGCGGCGCACACCTGCCCTGCGGCGCATGTTCGACATGCCGGCGCCCGGCCCGGAAAAATTCATGTGGCCGGTCTTCGTGAAGGAGGGCACCGGCCTGCGCGAGCCAATCGACGCCATGCCCGGCCAGAGCCGCATGAGCGCCGATGTCCTGCTGCAGGAACTGGACCGCGTGGTCGGCATGGGGATCAACAGCATCCTCATCTTCGGGCTCGTGGACGCGCCGCGCAAGAATGCCTCCGGCACGGCCGCCTGCCACGAAAAAGGCGCCGTACAACAGGCCATCCGGAAGATCCGCAAAAAGTTCCCGGACCTGGTGATCGCCTCGGACGTGTGCGTGTGCGCCTACACCTCGCACGGGCACTGCGGCCCCCTGACGAAATCCGGCGACGTGGATAATGATGCCGCCAATGCCGTGCTCGCCAAAATGGCGGTCTCGCACGCGGCCGCCGGCGCAGACATCGTCGCCCCCAGCGCCATGATGGACGGCCAGGTGACCGCCATCCGCCAGGCGCTCGATGCCAAGGGGTTCTCCGACACCCTGCTCATGAGCTACTCCACCAAGTTCGCCTCCAGCATGTACGGACCGTTCCGGGAGGCAGAGGAGTCCGCGCCGCAGAAAGGCGACCGGCGCAGCTACCAGGCCTCGTTCGGCGACCTGCGCCAGGCCCTGCGCGAATCCCGGTTCGATGAGGCCGAGGGCGCTGACATCCTGATGCTCAAGCCGTCGCTCTTCTACCTCGACATCCTCGCCCGCCTGCGCGACCGCACCGACCTCCCCATCGCCACCTACAACGTGAGCGGCGAGTATTCCATGCTGATCGCCGCCGCGGAACGCGGCTGGGGCGATCTGCATGCCATGGTCCGCGAATCCACCCTGGCCCTCTCCCGCGCCGGCTCCGACCTCATCATCTCGTACTGGGCCAATCAGTATGAGGAGATTTGGGGACGTAAAAGCACTTGCGCACGACATGCAGGTAGCATAGCATAAGACTTTTGTTAGCTAACAGGTGCGTGCCAACATGAAAACAAATAAACCCCGCATTCTGGTGGTGGACGATAACGTGGCACTTGGCCTGGCCTTGAAGACGGGATTGAATATGTCTGGCTTCGAGACCCAGACAGAAAATAATCCGTCGTGCGCGTTGCAGGTCGCACGTGCCTTTCGCCCCGACTTGATCGTGCTCGACGTCTGCATGCCCGGGATGGATGGCGGTTCCGTGGCCCAGACCCTGAGAGATCAGAAGGATCTGGCCCATATCCCGATCATCTTTCTCACGGCTCTCTACAGCAAGAAGGATAAGGCGCGCGCGCAGAATAACGATGAGATATTTCTGGCCAAGCCAATCGGTATCACCGAACTCGTGAAAACCATTGAAGCACAGCTGGCAAAGAAATAAGCGCCGCGGTTGTTCGCAAAATTTCCGGAGCGTGTTAGCACTGGATAGACAGGCAGGCACTACAATCAAGAAGTTGTTCCCGCTTTCATCGAAATCAGCCGACCATCCGAGGAATCCGTCCCATGGCCAAATCCAAACACCTGACTCCTATCACCTCCCGGCACTCCAGTATTCAGAATTCAGAATTCAGAATTCAGAATGGGAATGGGAATGGCAACCAAGAACCAAGAACGAAGAACCAAGAACTTTCACCCAGTTCCGCCGCGCTCTTTGCCCGTGCCTGCCGCGTGATCCCCGGCGGCGTGAACAGCCCGGTGCGCGCGTTCAACTCCGTGGGCGGTGCCCCGCTCTACGTGGTCAGCGGCAAGGGCTCGCGCATCCGCTCGGTCGAAGGCACAGAGCTCACGGATTTCTGCTGCTCCTGGGGTCCGCTGCTCTTCGGCCACGCCCGGCCGGAGATTGTCGAGGCCATTCAGCAGGCGGCCGCGGAAGGGACCAGCTTTGGCATCAACACGCCGCGCGAAGTGGAATTTGCCGAGCGCCTGTGCGCGTGTGTCCCCTCCATGGAGATGGTCCGGCTGGTGAGTTCCGGCACCGAGGCGGTGATGACCGCCCTGCGGCTGGCCCGCGGCTTCACGGGGCGACGCAAGATCTTGAAGTTCGACGGCTGCTACCATGGCCACTCCGATGCCATGCTGGTCGCAGCCGGCAGCGGCCTGCTGACCGGCGGCATCAGCTCTTCCGCCGGGGTCCTGCCTTCCGTGGCCGCAGAGATCTTTGTCGCGCCCTACAACGATCTGGAAGCTGTGAACCGCATCATCCAGCAGGAGGGCGCAGATCTGGCGGCCATTATTGTTGAGCCCGTAGCCGGCAACATGGGGCTGATCCCGCCGGCCCCCGGGTTCCTTGCCGGACTGCGCGAAGCCACCAGCCGGTGCGGCGCGCTGCTGATTTTCGACGAGGTCATCACCGGGTTCCGCCTGGGGCCGACCACCTATGGCATGCTATGCGGCGTCACGCCGGATCTGACCACGCTGGGCAAGATCATCGGCGGCGGCATGCCGATCGGCGCCGTTGGCGGACGCGGCGAGATTCTGCGCAAGCTCGCCCCCCTGGGTCCGGTCTACCAGGCCGGAACCTTGTCCGGCAACCCCGTGGCCGTGGCCGCCGGTCTGACCATGCTGGAACTGAGCCGCACCGAGAACCCCTACCCCATGATGGCCGCACGTGGCAAACGCCTCGCCGCCGGAGTGCAGGCCGCCGCACGCGAGGCAGGTGTCACGCTGCACTGCGCCGGCTTGGATGGCCTGTTTACGCCGTTCTTCATGCGCCAGGCCCCGACCGACCTGGCCACCGTAAAGCAGTGCGACACCCAGGCCTATGCGGCGTTCTTCCAGGGCATGCGGGCACGCGGCTTCTATCTGCCCCCCTCCCAGTTCGAGGTGGCCTTTATCTCCGCCGCGCATGACGATGGCGATATCGACCGTTTCCTGGCCG
The DNA here is from genome assembly GCA_037129105.1 of bacterium. Lineage (GTDB taxonomy): Bacteria > Verrucomicrobiota > Kiritimatiellia > RFP12 > CAIWXQ01 > CAIWXQ01. The sequence goes on along the minus strand of JBAXVM010000030.1, from coordinate 13,825 downwards.
CGGCCCGCGACACGCTGACCGACATGGCCGCACATTCGTCTGGCGCCGGCCACCCGGGTCGCCCGGGCGCCAGCCGGAACTGAACCTGCCATCGGGCACGGAAACTCTGTCCATGGCTGTTTCCATCCAGATCGAAAACCTCGTCAAAACCTTCGGCACGCTGCGGGCCGTGGACGACGTTTCGCTGCGTGTCGAGCCTGGCGAAATCTTTTTCCTTCTCGGGCCCAGCGGCTGCGGCAAAACCACACTGCTGCGCGCCGTAGCCGGCTTCCACCAGCCCGAGTCGGGTACGATCCGCATCGGCGATCGCGAGGTCACCCACCTGCCACCGCACCAGCGCAACACGGGCATGGTCTTTCAAAGCTACGCGCTCTGGCCGCATATGACCCTGGCCGAGAATGTCGCCTTCGGCCTCGACATGCGCCACGTGCCCAAGGCCGAAAAACGCCGGCGCGTGACCGAAGCGCTGGCGCGCGTTCACATGGCTGATCGCGCGGACGCCAGGCCCAACCTGCTCTCGGGCGGACAGCAGCAGCGCGTGGCGCTGGCCCGCGCGCTGGTGATCGAACCGCAATGCCTGCTCCTGGATGAACCGCTCTCCAACCTGGATGCCAAGCTGCGCCTCGAGATGCGCGTGGAGATCCGCCGCATCTGTAAGCAGGCCGGCCTGACGGCGATTTACGTCACACATGATCAAAAGGAGGCACTTTCCATCTCCGACCGCCTCGCGGTGATGCGCGACGGCCGGGTGGAGCAGGTCGGCACGCCTGCGGAAGTCTACCGCCAGCCGGCCAACCGGTTTGTCGCGGGTTTCATCGGCGAAGGAAACTTCTTGGAAGGACGCGTGGCAGGTGTTGACCGCGGTCTGGTGCAGGTTGACACACCGCTGGGAACGCTCACCGCAACCGCCACACCTGCCACACCGCCGGTGGGTCAGTCCGTAGTGCTGTGCATCCGTCCCGAATCGCTCCGCCTGGATCCCACACCCTCGCATGCACCGAACAGCTTTAGCGGGCGCTGCCTTCAGACTGTGTATCAAGGCGAAGTGGCGCAGCACGTCGTCGCCCTCAACGAACACGCCCAGACCCCGGCCGAATGGAAGGTGTTCGAGCTGAACCCCACGGTCGCCACGGACCGCTCGCATGCTGCCGTACGCCTGTGGGTGCTGCCGGAAAACGTGATTGTGTTGCGCGCCTAATGTTTGCCTCTTACGGCGGCGCGTCCGGCGGCCGCGCCCTACCGAGACTTCGACGCACAGGTAGGGCGGGGCCGCCGGACCCGCCGTACACCGATAACTTCATGAAACTCAACACAAAGCGCTTCTGGAAAACCATTTCCATCGTCGTAGCAGCGATTGCGGCAATGTATGCCATACTCACCTTATGGTCTATTATTGTACTCCACCGATCCTATGCAGCCCTCGAACGCGATTGCCGGCCGATGACCGTTGCAGAAGTCATTCCACCACCAATACCAGACGCCGACAACGCGGCCCCCTTGTACGAAGAAGCAATCCGCCAACTGAATCAAGAAAAGGTGGGCGACGATACACTGCTGCAAGTACTGTCGCTTGCGGCGCGTGATGCAATCGCCACCAACGCCACGCCCACAGACTTGGCGCACTTCCGTGAGCTGGTCACGCGCCCTGTGGTTCAGAACGCCATGGAACTCGTGGTAAAAGCAGGCGAGCGAAAGGCTTGTCGCTTCGATCTGAATTACCTGTCTGGTATGGATTTAACCTGTTCGAATCTGGTTACCCTAATGTCCGTAAGTAAAGTTGTGCGCAGCGAGGTCAACCGCCTGATCGCCGACGGCGAGTATTCAAATGCCTGGTGCCTGGCAATTGCGGGACTGCGTTTGGCAGAAGCCAAGCGCACAGAACCGTTTGTCATCCCGCAATTGGCCACGTTCATGCACGCCGCCATCGCCGGTTCGTCTGTGGGGCGCCTTTGTTCCGCAACGCCTGTGACACGGGAACAGGCCGATTGCTTGCTCGCAATATTGAAGCGGTTTGATGATCCGGCGGAGTTCCAGCGAGTCCTCGACGGAGATCGACTCCTGTTGGGAGACAAAGAATTCGCGCGTAGCTTCCGAAATGGCCCCCCTCCGGTTTTACTAATGGGGGGCGAACTGCCGCGCTGGAAACTGTATCTTTACCTGTGCGTTTGGCGCCCGCTGTGGCGTCTCGACCATGCCGCCTATCTACGCGTATTGCAGGTTGCGGCAGCCGCGCCATTGTCCAGCAGCCTGTCATCGGTTCACGTTCCGGAATACTGTTTCTGCACACGTGCATGTTTGTCTGCGTTAGAAAGTTATCGGGCTGCGTTCATAGGCCATCTTGCCTGTGTCCGCTGTGCCGAGGCCGGCTTATCAGTGCTCGTCTACCAGAAGGAGCACGGCCAATGGCCAGCAACGCTGGCCGCGTGCATGGCGCAAGTGCCAACCGACCCGTTCGACGGAAAACCACTACGTTACCGTATGACGGGAAAAGGATTTGTCGTGTCGAGTGTTGGCAAGTCACGATCGCAGAAGGAGATCGCCTGGAAATACGAACCAGCATTCGACGTTGACGCCAAAAATACCCCAAACATTGAACAACGAAATCAGAAAGGCTTCTAATCTTGCGCGTCCCCGCGGGATCTCGCCCCATGAAATACTTCCTCGTCATCCTGGCCGCGGCCGTGATCGTGGCGCTGCCGTTTGTGTTCCGGAAGCCGATGGACACCGGCGACTGGCGCAACGGCGATCCGGTGCTGGTGATCATCTCGCCGCACAACGAGGCGGTGCGGTACGAATTCGGCGAAGCGTTCAGCCGCTGGCACCGCGCGCGCTATGGGCGGCCCGTGAAAATCGATTGGCGCATGATCGGCGGCACAACCGAAATCATGCGCTACCTCACCTCGGAATACAGCAGCGCCATGCAGGGCTACTGGAAACGGCGTGGCGAAAGCTGGCCGTCGGACGGCGCGGAGCTGATCATGGACCGCGGCTTCAACCCGGACAAGCCGCCCGCCGGCCTCGCCACCAACGACGCAGCCCGCGCACGCTTCGAGCGGCAAAAGCTCCTCTTTTCAGCCTTCCGCAGCACGGACGATCCCCAGGCTGTTTCCTGCGGCATTGACCTCTTTTGCGGCGGCGGCACGTACGATCATGACCGCGCCGCACGCCAGGGATTATGTGTGGCGCCGTGGAGCCGCGAAGAACGGCAACAACCGGAAGTGGCGGAGTTGCTCAACTCCTTTCCAGCGCAACTCGGCGGCGAGGTCTGGCGGTCCGACATCTTCTTCGGCACCGTGCTCAGCACCTTTGGCATCTGCAGCAACCCCGAGCGCCTGCGCGATCTCGGCATCACGACGCCACCTGCCACGTGGCGCGACCTGGCTGACCCCAGGCTCTTCAAACAGGTGGGCCTGGCCGATCCAACCAAGAGCGGCAGCGTGGCCAAGGCTTTCGAGATGATCATTCACGAGCAATGCTGGCGCGCCATCACAGCCGCCGGCTTCACGCGCGAGAACGTGGCCTCAAACGAGGCCGCCATTGCCAAGGCGCGCCTGCCGCCGGGGCAACTCCCGCCCTCGGTACCGCCCGAGTACCAGGCAGCGGTGGAGCGTGGCTGGCTCGAGGGCGTCAACCTGGTGCGCCTCATCGGCGCCAATGCCCACTACTTCACGGACAGCGCCGGCAAAGTGCCGATCGATGTCAGCGCCGGCGTGGTGGCTGCCGGCGTGGTGATTGATTTCTACGGCCGTTTCCAGGCCGAGACCGAGCGCGCGCCGGGCGGCGTGGAGCGCATGCTGTATACCACACCGACGGGCGGCTCAAGCGTCAGCGCGGATCCGATCAGCCTGCTGCGCGGTGCGCCACACCGCGAACTGGCCGTGCGCTTTCTTGCGTTTACACTCAGCCTGGAGGGGCAGAAGCTCTGGAACTACCGGCCGGGAACACCGGGAGGACCGCAACGCTTTGCGCTGCGACGCCTGCCGATCCGGCGCGACTTCTATCCGTCCGACGATCCGGCCATGCAGGCCGCCTGCGCGAGTCACGCGCCGTATCTGTCCGACAACCTTTCGGATTCGCGCATCAACCCCTATGCGCTGGGTGCGCAGTTTAGCTATCAGCCGCGCTGGACCGGTGCACACTTCGGCTTGCAGCGCGACCTGGTGCGCGCCATGTGCCTCGACTCCGGCGACGAACTGCGTGCCGCCTGGCAGGCCATCCTCGCGCACGGCGGACCCGCACAGAATCCCCGCGCCTTGGCTATTCTACTGCAGATGCCGGACCGGCCGGTGCCGCTGGACTGGCGCGCAGCCGTCGGACCCTACAAGCAGATTGACCGCCTGACCTGCCTGCGCGAGTGGACGGCATGCTTCCGGGCAACGTACCGGGCGGCGCAGCTGGAAGCTGAAAAATAGACGCGCCCGCGCCGCGGCTGGACGCAAAAAAGAAAGGGACCGTAACCGGTGTGCGGCTACGGCCCCTTTTCAAGATAGGCGTCGCAACGTTCAGCCCAGAATGGCATCCTTGCAAGCCTTCGCCACGCGGAACTTCACAACCCGCTTGGCCTTGATCTTGATGGCTTCGCCCGTCGCCGGGTTGCGGCCCATGCGGGCCTTGCGGTTCACCAGCACCAGCTTGCCGAGACCGGGGAGTGTGAACCCGTTCTTGGCATTCTTGTACGCCAGGGCCACGAGGGCCTCAACGGCAGCAGCAGCCTGCTTCTTGCTGATCTCAGCCGCTTCCGCCACGCCCGCCAGAACCTGACTCTTCGTCATTGCCTTCGCCATGATTGAATCCTCTTCTTTTACCCGCAAATCACCACGATCTGCAGACAGAGGTGAATATAGAGCGGATTACGAAGACACGCAATAGCCATATTATTGATCTTTTGCCGGATGGCAGGGCGCGGGCCGCCCCCCCAATGCACCCATTTGCAGCTAAATAGAGCTTGCCCCAAAACTCCCACTTTTGCTTTTTTGTGCCACCGAAAGGCGAATCGAGCTACGGATTGTCGCAGAATCTGCGCAATCTTCGCGCACCTTCGCGGTGAAAACATTTCGTTTCAGGTGTCGGCGTATACGGCCGCTTACGTGGCTGCCGCCAGCTCCATCACCCACGGATACCGCTCTTTCAGGTATGCCGCCCACGGCTCCATTTCAGGCGGGGGCTCCGCCAGAAAAGGTGCGAACACCCCCTCGGTGCTGACGCTCCGGAATCTTTCAGGCGTCTGGACCAGTTTTTCCCACACGCCCGTCGCCGTGTCGCCCAAGGGCTTCAAGGCAGGCGACGTGACCCTGCGCAGGTCCAGGTTGTGGGCCGGGGCGATGTACAGCAGGCTCACGATGTCAGCATCGAGCTCCCCGGCCTTTTCCATCTCGTGTGCAAGCAACTGCTGACGCATCAACTGGTAGAACGGCTCGAAGAGCAGGGCCTCGAAGGCCGGCAGATTGGCCTGGTTGATCGGGCCATCCTCCTTCTCAAACAGCGTCCGGTAGATTGACGAGCGATCCGTGCCACTGGGATCTACCTTAAGATGAATGCTGTGGTAGGACTCCGTGTACTTCCATGCAATCAGCACGAGCTGCCGCCTGCCGTCCGTACGCTCGAACATTACAGCGGCGGTGGCACTCGTGAAGTTCGCCCCCCGGGTGCGGCCGCCTTCCTGCGGCACACGCTCATTCAGGTAGTTCTTCTTGCCGATCCACTCAAAGGTCACGAACTTGCCGTCCTCAACCGGAATCATCTGCTTGATCTCAGGGAAAAGCGGCCGCAAGAGCGTGGCCAGCGGCTCGGGTTTGTCGACAAAGGCGAACAGAAAGTTCACGCAGCAGGCCTGCGAGTCGCACAGGTGGTTGCTCGGTCTGCCGTTCAGGCCGTCGTGCCATTTGATCTTGTGCGTGCAGAACCAGACGTCGGCCTCCGCACGGAACCCCGCGAACAGGTTCTCCTTTGCCAGGCCGGGCGGCAGGCAGAATGGCCTCGGCTTGCCTGCATACGCGCCGTTCTGGCGGGCGCCCCCCGAGAAGCCGGCTGCCGATTGCTTGAACCGTGCCTGATGGTCGCGCTCGAATTCGAGAAACTTGCCCATGGGTGATCCTTTCTGCCCAACGGGCATCCCCGCTACAATACATCCGCCGTGGCACGGGTTGACAGCTTATTGCCCGCAATTCTATTTATGGCAGCCGCTGTCGGGATCCCAATCGGGACCGCGATCGAAATCGACTTTCCTGCGCATCCGGGATTCGTTGACCTCCACAGATTGCGGATCGTGAGCATTGTCCGTCTTGCAACCGTAGGGACGGCTTTACGCCGTCCATTATCAGACCCTTTGCAAGTAGACGGCATAAAGCCGTCTCTACCCAAGGCAAGTCAACTTGTGAAGCTTCAGGAAAAGACCATGAGGGCGTCTCCGCCGGCCTTGCGTTTGTCCGGCGTTACCTATATCTTCACTTGCAAATACAGGAGAAGCGCTGTTCCGGCCGACACACGTGAACGCACCCGGGAAAAGACAGATGCCCTTCACGCCACTCCACATGGGGCCCGGCAGACTTGTCAACGCGGCATGGCCAACGCACTGCCGCATGGTCGCGGCCGTCTGCGTCCTGCTGGCCGCGTGGGGTGCCGTCGCTCCGGCCAGGGGCGCCGTGCCAGTGCCGTTCGAGGGCCAGTCGACCTCCGCACCGCAACCGGGTCCGCTGGACAGACGGATCCTGAGCCGGCTGCGACAATTGGGCCTGGCGCCGGCCAATCCCTGTTCGGACGCCGTGTTTGTGCGACGGGTCTACCTGGATGTGATCGGCACGCTCCCCACAGCGGAAGAGGCGCGCACGTTTCTGCAGGATCGGGCAACCAACAAGCGCACGGTCCTGATTGACCGGCTGCTGGAACGCGAAGAATTCGCAGATTACTGGGCGATGAGATGGAGCGATCTGCTGCGGATCAAATCCGAGTTCCCCATCAACCTCTGGCCCAACGCGGTGCAGACCTATCACCGATGGGTTCGCGCCAGCATCCACAACAACATGCCGTATGACCAGTTTGCCCGCGCGTTGCTCACGGCCAACGGCAGTAATTTTCGTGAACCGCCGGTCAACTTTTTCCGCGCCGTCCAGCGCAAGGATCCGCGGACGCTGGCACAGGCCGTGGCGTTGACCTTTATGGGCGCGCGGGCCGACAAGTGGCCGGCTGAACGATTGACAGGCATGACCGCTTTCTTCTCGCGCGTAGGCTTCAAGTCTACTGCGGAGTGGAAAGAGGAAATTGTTTTCTTCGATCCCAGCCTGGGCACAAACGCGCCGTCCGCCGTCTTCCCGGATGGCACAATGGTTCTGATACCCCCCGACCGCGATCCGCGTGTTGTTTTTGCCGACTGGCTGATCCAGCCGCAAAACCCTTGGTTCACACGCAACATCGCAAACCGCGTCTGGGCCTGGCTGATGGGCCGCGGGATTATTCATGAACCCGACGACATCCGATCGGACAACCCGCCCGTGAACGCCGAGCTGCTGGCCTTTCTGGAGCAGGAACTGGTTGCAAACCACTATGACCTGAAAGCCTTATACCGCCTGATTCTCCGTTCACGCACGTATCAGTCTTCCTCGATTCCCCAGGCGAATGATCCCAAAGGCGAAGCCCATTTCGCCTTCTATTCCATACGCCGGCTGGAGGCCGAAGTGCTGATTGACGCACTGAACGGCATCACCGGCACAACCGAGAGCTATGTCAGCCGGATTCCGGAGCCCTACACGTTTATTCCAAAGGACCAGCGCGCCATCGCGTTGGCAGATGCCAGTATCACCAGCCCCTTTCTGGAGCTGTTCGGCCGCTCCCCGCGCGCCAGCGGGTTGGCGGCGGAACGCAACAACCAGCCAACCGCTGCCCAGCGCATGCATCTGCTCAATTCGAGCCATGTACAACGCAAACTAGACCAAAGCGCCACGCTGCAGGCGCTGCTGCAGGATCACAAGGGCCGGCCGCGCGAGATCGCGGAGGGATTGTATCTGACCATTTTATCCCGGTATCCGACACGTGCGGAGCTGGACGCCCTGACCGCCTACCGGCAGGAAAACGCCGGGCTCAGCCGGGTGTGGCTCGATATTGCCTGGGCCTTGATCAACAGCGCGGAGTTTCAATGCCGTCACTGAACGACAAGCTCACCCGGCGCGAAACGATGCGGCGCCTGCTGCTTGGCGGGGCCGGTCTCTGGCTGGCCGGTCACGCAACCGGTCGCCTCTGGGCCGCGCCGGCATCGAATCCCGCCGCAGGCGGTGGCAGCGGCAGCTTCGGCAGCCGCCGCAGCGGCGGCAGCGGCGGCAAAGCCAAGTCCGTGATTCAACTCTGGATGTGGGGTGGCCCATCGCATCTCGACACGTTTGATCCGAAACCGGAAGCAGGCAACGATTATCACGGGCCGCTGGGCAAACCGATCGAAACCAATGTGCCCGGCATCCGCATTGGCGAACTTCTGCCGCTGCTGGCCCAGCAGGCGGACAAGTTTGCCATCATTCGCAGCATGACCCACGGCAATAATGGTCATGAAACCGCCGCGTATATGATGCAGACCGGACGCAAGGCCGGCGAGCGCGACATCTTCCCATGCGTCGGCGCGGTGGTCTCGCTGTTCCGGGGCTACGACGCCGGCTACAAGGAGTTGATTCCGCCGTACATCGTGCTGACCGAGCCGCAGGGACGTTTCCCGGAAGCAGGGTTTATGGGGCTTCGCTATACGCCCTTTGCCACCGGCGGCGATCCCGCGCAAAAACGATTCCTCGTGGAGGGGATCGTCGCGTCGGGCATCAGCGACCAGCAGCAGGCCGCGCGACGCAATCTACTCAACCAGCTGAACGCGCTCCCGCACGTCCTGCCGGAAAACCCCACCGTGCAAGCCCTGGCCCATTCGGAAAAAGAAGCCTATCACATGATCCTCGGCGACGGCGCCAAGGTGTTTGACCTGTCCACCGAGCGCGAGGAGTTGCGCGAACGCTACGGCCGCAACACGTTCGGGCAGTCCTGCCTGGTGGCGCGGCGGCTGGTCGAAAAAGGTGTTCCCTATATCACCATCAACTGCGGCGGCTGGGATACGCACAAAGATCACTTCCCCGCCATGCGCCGCAAGTTGCCGGAACTGGACAAGGGGCTGGCCACCTTGTTGCAGGACCTGGCGGAGCGCGGCCTGCTGGACAGCACGATCGTCTGGTGGGGCGGCGAGTTCGGACGCACGCCGAAAGTACAGTGGGAATCGCCCTGGAATGGCGGACGCAGCCATTACGGCAATGTGTTCTGTCACCTGCTGGCCGGCGGCGGATTCAAAGGCGGCTGCGTGGTGGGCGCCTCGGATGCCAAGGGCGAGACCGTGAAGGAGCGGCCGGTTTATCCCTGCGATCTGATCGGCAGCATCTACGAGCGGCTTGGACTGGATCCGGCGGCCAAGCTCCCGCATCCCCTTGGCGAGGATGTGCGCGTCATGCCCACCCCCGCGGAAGGCATTCCCTCTGGCGGGTTGCTGAGGGAGATCATGTGAGGTAGTGCGTCGTTACCCTTGAGGTAGTCCCATGCATAAAGTCTTGCCAGCATGTTTCGGCTGGCTCGCGGCGCTTTCCCTGGCGCTGGCGCAGCCACAGCCGCCGCATCTCGGCTACGTCTACCCGGCGGGCGGCCGCCAGGGAACCACCTTCGATATCGCGGTCGGCGGACAATACCTGCCGGCTGTCAGCAACGTGTACTTCTCGGGTATCGGCGTACAGGGCGTGGTGATCGAACACGCCCCGCCCCTAACCCCCAAGGAAGTCGGCGCCATGCGCGAGAGACTCCAGGAGTTGCGCAAGTTCGAAAAACTTCCGGCCACAGCCAGGGAAATCGTCGCGATCCGGAAGAAACTGGATTTGTTTGAACGAGCACGTCTGGAGCCGGCCATTGCCGAAACCATCCCCGTCCGGGTCACGATCGCGCCCGACGCCCCCCCGGGCGATTATGAGTTGCGCGTGGGTGCGCAGGCCGGCTTGTCGAATCCGCGCGTCTTTCAGGTCGGTCAACTGCCCGAATTCCGCAAACCGGAATTTACCGTACCGGACGACGCCATGCCCCGTGCCGTCACGGGCAAGAACCGCAAGCCCGGTGCGCCGCCGGAGAACCCGTCGGCCACTCCGCCCATGGCGGTCTCCCTGCCAGCCACACTCAACGGACAGATCGCACCCGGGGGCGTGGACCGTTACCGGTTTGCCGCGCAGGCAGGGGACCAGTTGATCCTTGTCGTCCATGCGCGGCAGTTGATCCCCTACCTGGCGGACGCCGTGCCCGGCTGGTTCCAGGCCACGGTGACGATCTTCGACAGTCAGGGGCAGGAATTGACGTACGACGATCACTATCGCTTCCGTCCCGATCCGGTGCTGGCGTACAAAATCCCCAGGAACGGGGAATACATGTTCGAAATCCGCGATACGCTCTACCGGGGCCGCGCAGACTTTGTATATCGCGTCACGGCTGGCAAACTGCCGTTCGTAACGGGCATCTTTCCCTTGGGCGGTCGGACTGGCGAACGCATCGACGTGGGCCTGGAAGGCTGGAACCTTCCTTTTCAGCAACTGACCATGGATCTCAAGGACAAGGAGCCTGGCACGTATCCATTCCCGGGGCCCGGCGTCCGCGGCTGCTTCAACCAGGTTCCGTTCAGCGCGGATACGCTGCCGGAATGCCTGGAACGGGAACCGAACGGATCGCTCACCAATGCCCAAGCGGTCACGCTGCCGGTCATCGTCAACGGCCGCATGAATCAACCGGGCGACGTGGACGTGTTCCGCCTGGAGGGGCTCGCCGGCGACCGAATCGTGGTGGATGTCTGTGCGCGCCGCCTGGATTCGCCGCTTGACGCCGTGCTGCAATTGACCGACGCCGACGGACGGGAAGTGGCCCGCAACGACGATCACGTGGACAAGTCCCTGGGCTTGAACACGCACTATGCCGATTCCTACCTCAGCCTCACGCTTCCCGCCAGCGGCGTTTTCTTCGTGCAGCTGCGGGATGCGCAGCAGAAAGGCGGCTGGGCCTACGGCTACCGCCTGCGACTCAGTGCGCCCCGTCCGGATTTTGCACTGCGCGTGGTGCCGTCCAGCCTGAATATCAGAGGCGCAAGCAGCGAACCGCTGACCGTCTATACGCTGCGCAAAGATGGTTTTGCCGGCGAAATCTCGTTCTCCCTGAAAGACCCGCCCGACGGCTTCAAACTCACGGCCACCCGGGTGGCGACGAATCTCGATCAGGTGAAGCTGACCCTGAGCACGCCGCCCGCGATGGCGGCGGAACCGTTCCGGCTGCACATCGAAGGCCGCGCAAGCATCCAGAGCCAGGAGGTGGTTCGCGTGGCCGTGCCGGCAGAAGACATGATGCAGGCCTTCGCCTACCGCCACCTGGTCCCTGCCCAGGAGTTGCTGGTTGGCGGGCGGGGGCGGCCTGCGCCGCGCAACCCGGCCGCAAAAAAATAGCTGCGCGGGGCAACAGCGGATGTAGCTCTATAAAGCGACGGTAGGGACGGCTTTACGCCGTCCATTGTCCGGCCATTTGCGGGTAGACGGCATAAAGCCGTCTCTACCCAAGGCAAGTCAATGAAACAGGTAATGCGTCCGGACGCAAAGCTGGGCCAGCTAACGCCGCCTACTTCCGCTTCTTCTTCGCCACCTTCTTGGCCGCCATGCCCGCCAGCCTCGCCTTGGCCTCTCGAGCGCCCAGCCCCCGCACGGCCATCACCGCCGCCTTGGTCGCCTCCCGCAGCCGCAGCATGCCGGGCTTGCGCTCCCACTGGTAGACGCCTTGGGACGACACGCCCACGAGCTTGGCAAAGGCCTCCTGCGAAAGTCCGAGCTTCTGGCGCAGGCTGCGAACGCCCTTGCCACTGATCCAGCCTTTGGCCTTGGCGGAAGTTTCCTGCGGTTCCGTCTGGGGCACCTTGGCCAGCAGGGCTGCGAGCCGCCGGCCTTCCTTCTCCAACGTAACCACCCGACGCTTCAGGTCGGCGAATGTACGCCGGGCAGAGGTCGTGGGCTTGCGGAACGGGGCAACTGCCTGCTTGGCCTCCTTGCGGGCGATGCGGGCGATTTCATCTTTAAGTACTTTGGCGAGGTTGGACATGGAAGCTCCTTTACTGGGGTGTTGCCATAAGAATACGCCAAAATCTGAGCAAGGCAAGGATTTTGGCGATGGGGGCCGAACTGGACGATCCTGCCAAGCAGCAGGTCGCGACGTCCTCGCAGACCCTGACGGATAGTTCTACGCCCTCGTGGAGCGAAGTGACGCCCTACATCAAGGGTAGCGGGATCTCGCTCTGCCGCGATCAGGGCACGTACGCGATCAACATCATGACCAGTAACCCCACGTGCTCCAAGAGCGCGGCGCCCTATTTGCACGTCGTGGCGTCTGATGTTCAACCGTAATTCATTTCGCAGGATTACCAACTCCGACGGAGATTTTCAGCTACGGATAGCGCGGATTTCGCGGATTGGGAGAGTGGGTGGCCCTTGCGCGCTCTCCACCAAACAAAATCCGCGCCATCCGCGTAATCTGTAGCTAAAAAAGAATCTCCTATGCTTGCTGGTGAACCATTGCTTGTGACTCGCTGGCTCATACGAATAAAATGAGAACTATTTGCATGCTTGTGATGCTTTGTGCATTCGGTTGTGCGCAGAGCGGGCGGCCAACCTCAACGAACAGGTGGCCAAGCGATAAGCTGTGCCGCGGGCCAGGCCACTGTTTTGCCAGGCACTCCAGTCTGGCGGGGGTTTTCTAATCGATTAGAACACCCAAAGATTGCCGTTTACAGCCCTGAGCAAAGCGGTACAATCCACGTATTGCTTTCCAACAAAACCAGATCCTTTGTTGGGAACGTCTTGCACTCTGGATAGGTCAATAAAGACGATGAACAAAAAACAAGCAGAACCCGCAAAACCCGCAAAACCCGCAAAAACAAAAAAAACCGCATGGCAAAGGTCATGGGATGTTGTCTTTGGCAAGCTCATGGAGTTCAAGGAGCGGCATGGACACTGCAATGTTCCCGCTTACTGGCAAGAGGATCGGGTGCTTGGCGCATGGGTGAGTTCCCAGCGAAGGCAGCGAGCCAGCGGCATGTTGACCAGTGAACGTTTTGCCAAACTGGATGCCTTGGGCTTTACGTGGAACTGGCAGGCGGTCAGAGCGGAACAGCACTGGATGGAACAGTATGGGCTGCTGGTGGAGTATGTGAAGCGAAACGGACATCCCCATGTTCCCAAATCGTTTTCAAAAAATCATCTTGGCAGTTGGGTCTGGATACAGCGTCAACGTCGCCGTGGGAAGCACAAGTCATTACTTACCCACAGTCAAATCTCCCTGCTGGATAAACTGGGCTTCCGCTGGGATGTACGCGAGGATGTCTGGCAGGAACACTTTGACCAACTGGCGCGGTTCGAGAAGAAGCATGAGCATGTGCGGATTGGGAAGAAGACCAAGGGGACTGTTCCTTCGGTGGGATGGATAAATAAGCAGCGCGCACAACATGCCAATGGAACACTTCCGGCAGACAGGAAAGCCAAGCTGGACTCCATCGGTTTCAAGTGGCGCAAGTGGACGCGATCCTGATTGCCTACACTTTTCTGAACATGAGCGGCGAAAGTTGCGGCGGCGCGCGGGCCAGGGGCAGGCTGGCTTCCAGACATCCGGCAGGAGCGCGCACACCTGTTCCCGTGTCTTGGCCGCTGGCAGGCGACGGAAGACGTCGCATAGATAGTCCTTGGATCTGGCAGAGATTCTCCTGTCCAGATGCAAGAATGGCGAAAATCTTTATGAAAAGTGAGAGAAACCGAAA
>JBAXVM010000003.1:0-32253 GCA_037129105.1 bacterium | reverse complement strand
TCCCGTCCCTTCGGTCCCTCCCGTCCCTTCGGTCCCTCCCGTCCCTTCGGTCCCTCCCGTCCCTTCGGTCCCTAACCAAAGGCATCGCACATGAACGCTCCAGGCTTTATCCCGAAGTTCGGCGGTTACAAGCAACTGCTTACTTACCAGAAGGCGCGGGTGGTCTATAAAGGCACAGTATTCTTTATCAAGCACTGGGTGCCGCGTATTTCGCGCACGACCGACCAGATGGAACAGGCCGCCCGATCCGGCAAGCAGAACATTGTCGAGGGGAGTCTCGCGGCGGCTGTCTCCAAGGAGACCGAAATTAAACTTACCGGTGTGGCGTTGGCCAGTCTGGGCGAATTGCTGGAGGATTATCGTGACTTTCTATACGTTCGCGATTTGTCAGAGTGGCCTCCTGCCCATCCCCTGGCTCGCCACCTTTCGCAACTTTGCCGTAAACCCGGGGCTGATTACGCAACCTTTCAGAAGGGCATCGAGCACGCCGACCCCACTATCTGTGCCAATGTGCTGGCCGGGCTGACACGCGTGACCATGCGACTACTCAATGGCCAACTCGACCGCTTGGAGCGCGACTTTATTGCCGAAGGCGGTTTGCGTGAACGTATGACCCGTGCCCGCCTCGAGTTCCGACACAGGACCGAGAGCATCGAGAAGCAGCGGGTAGCGCGCCGGACAACGCTGATGAGACTGCCGGGCGGGGAAAGGGACGGAAGGGACGTGAGGGACGGAAGGGACGGAAGGGACGTGAGGGACGGAAGGGACGTGAGGGACGGCAGGGACGTGAGGGACGGCAGGGACCCAAGGGACATGAAGGAAGGGCGAGCAGAGACGGCATAGTAGCCGTTTCCGTCCCTCCGGTCCCTTCCTCCGTCCCTCCCACTCACTCGTCATCCTCGTCGTGCGCATGTCCCTGTTCGTGGTCGTGTGTGCAGAGCGGGTTGGCGGCCATACGGCGGTACTTCGCGAGCACTTCGGTTACGGGTACTGGCGGGGGCAGGCCGGCCTGCAGTGCGGCCACGCGGTTGGAGAGCGCCCCGTACATTTGTGGTTCCAGCCGGATGGCTTGCATCAGTAAGGTTGCGGCGGAATTGCTGTCGCCGGTGCGTTCGTAAAGCAGTCCGCGCCACATGCAGGTTTCCGCGAGCAACGGGCTTTGTTCCGGTGACGGCTGTGTCCCGATCAGTCTGGCGCAACTGTCCAGTCCGGCCGTGGCGCGGTCCCATTGGTTCAGGGCGAGGCGAATGCGGGATTCCTCCAGCCACAGCTCGGGGTTTTGTGGTTGATGCGCGCGCACCCGGCGGACTTCCAGAAGCGCACGCTGAGGGTTGCCGGTTACCCGGAACAGGAAGGTCTGCGTCAGCACATAATCGGTGTTGGTGGGCGCGGCCCGAGCCGCCAGTGTAACCCACGGGAGCACATCTTTCATCCCTTCGGCGCCCTCGCGGTGTTCGAGGACGTTGGGTGAGATGAGTGCATTCATGCGTTGAAACCAGCGATTGGAAAAGGCTGCGGCCTCGTTGCCGACCAGGCCGCGGTGGAGATACAGGTCGGCGCGGTTCATGGCCAGGCCACCGAGAAAGATGCGGCTGCCGCCCAGCAGGCTCTCCAGTGCATCCTCACTGCGGTCCGTGGTGCCGGCGATGCCGGTGGCGGTCAGCCGGCATGCCAGCACAAACGCCGCCGTTACCAGCAGCATCAGGAGCAACCCTGGTATAAGGCGATTGCGCATGATATCTGACCCCTGACCCTTGAACCCTGAACCCTGTAAGTCTGCGCGACAGCGCCGGCTTACTCGAGCATCCGGTCGCGCTGGAATCTCCGGTTTCGGTAAGCCAGCCAGGCGAGCAAAAGAAGGATGCCGGTCCAGGCAGCACCGTATGCAGCGAGCAGCGCCAGCGTGCTTCCGGGGATGGGGCCATAGCCATGCAGCACGCGACGGCGCAGGTCGAACAGCTCCAGATGCGGCAGCATGTAGTAGAGCAGATCGAACATGCCGGTGCGCCAACCTGTGGCGTAAGGGGCGAGTTTGGGGATCTTGGGAACGATCAGGAAGATGGCCAGCGCGGCCGTTACGGCCAGGGACACGGCGGCGTCGCGGTTGAGGCGCGTTGAGATCGCGATGGCCATGGCTGTCAGCACGGCCAGCGAAACCAGATGCATCAGGCACATTTCCGCCAGTGCGGGCCAGGGAGGGTGCACGCCGGCGGCCAGCGCCGAGAGAAGCACGACCAGATGGAAGGCCAGTGTACAAACAATGACCGTGAGCCAGGCTCCCAGCCATTTGCCCGCGATCAGCTCCGCGCGGTGCAGGGGCTTGGCCAGCAACAGGAAGACCGTGCCGCGTGATTCCTCGC
The DNA here is from genome assembly GCA_037129105.1 of bacterium. GTDB lineage: Bacteria > Verrucomicrobiota > Kiritimatiellia > RFP12 > CAIWXQ01 > CAIWXQ01. Next base: position 29,893 of record JBAXVM010000003.1, on the reverse strand, counting down.
CAGGGAGTTCGCTCGCGCCGACATGGATGGCAATGAGCCACCCCAGGAACCACGTCAGGAGTAGCCCGATATCATAGAGATAGAGCGACGAGGCCCCCGTCGACAGGACATCCATGGAGGCGACGGCATATTGCACGCCAGCTAGGATCAGGACCAGGATATACCCCTCCTTGCGCCGCGCCCAGCAGCGCAGGACCACACCCGCCACGGCCAGCACGTTGTGCATTATCGGCCTCCATTTGTATGCGCGGCATCGTCCGCCACCGCCCGCATGAAAAATTGTTCTAGCCGTTCGCCAGGCGCTGCCAGCTCATGCGGCACGCCCTGTGCGACCACACGTCCGCGCGCCAGGATGCAGACGTGATCGCAGACCAGCTCGACCTCGGAAAGTTCATGTGAGGAGAAGAAGACCGTTTTGCCGCGGGCGCGCCAGTCGCTGATAATTCGGCGGATCAGCAGGCGTCCCAGCGGGTCAAGTCCGCCCGTCGGCTCGTCCAAAATCAGCAGGTCAGGATCGTGCAGCAGCGCCTGCGCGAGGCAGATGCGCTGGCGCATGCCGCGTGAGTAGGTGGCGATCTGCCGGTTCGCGACGTCCGCCAGATCGACTTCCTGTAGCACGGCTTGCGTGCGCTGTTCCAGGGCGGCTCCGGACAGACCGCACAGTTTTCCAGCAAACAGCAGCATTTCGCGGCCAGACAAAAAGCGATAGGCATCCGGATGTTCCGGCAGATAGCCGATCCGCTGCCGTGCGATCGCCTGACGCACATCGCAGCCAAAGACGGCCGCGCTACCCGAGGTGGCTTGTTGAAACCCGAGGAGAACATGGATGGCCGTGGTCTTACCCGCACCGTTAGGCCCGAGAAAGCCAAAGATCGTTCCGGCGGGCACGGAGAGACTGAGGTTGTCCAGCGCGACAACTTCGCTTCGGCGCGACCCGAACCGAACACCCAGATTGTTGAACAAAAGCGCCGATTCTTCCATGAAAAACAGCATAGAACAATGAACTGTTTTGTCAATGGACAAAACAGCGCAACACCTCCGCCGGAGGGCGTCAGGCAGGCGGCGTTAAAAAAAAACAAAAGTGGGCTTGCGTGCTGAGCGACGTACTGCTATATTCATTGCCTTTCGTGTTCCACAGAAGGATTGCACCGCATGCCGACCATTAATCAACTCGTTCGCAAGGGACGCACGCCGCTGCGCAAGAAGAGCAAGTCGCCGGCGCTCAAGTCGTGCCCGCAGCGCCGTGGCGTCTGTCTGGTTGTGAAGACCCAGACGCCCAAGAAGCCGAACTCCGCATTGCGCAAGGTGGCGCGTGTGCGTCTGACCACGGGTTACGAGGTGACGGCATACATTCCGGGCGAGGGGCACAATTTGCAGGAGCACAGCGTTGTGCTGGTGCGTGGCGGCCGCGTCAAGGATCTTCCCGGCGTGCGGTACCACATTGTGCGGGGTTGCCTGGACAGCCTGGGTGTCGCAGGCCGGAACCGCAGCCGTTCGAAGTACGGCGTCAAGGTTGCGAAGACGGAAGAGAAGAAGTAATTTTTCAGGCGGGCTAAGTTATGTCGAGAAGACGTAGAGCAAGCAAGCGGCGGTTGACGGCCGACCCGAAGTTCAACAGCGAACTCGTGGCGCGTGTTGTCAGCAGCATGATGAAGCGCGGTAAAAAGACCACGGCTGAGCATATCGTCTATGGCGCCCTTGACGAAATGGCGGCCAAGACCGGCAAAGATCCGCTGGAAGTTCTTGACCAGGCCATTGGAAACATGAAGCCCAAGGTTGAGGTGAAGTCGCGGCGCGTCGGCGGCACGACGTATCAGGTCCCGGTCGAGATCCGGCCTGCCCGTCAGCTCGCGCTCGCGTTGCGTTGGATGGCGCAGTTTGCCGCCACCCGGCGCGGCACGCCCATGCCGAAGGCGATCGCTTTGGAATTATTGGAGGCCTACAACGGCCAGGGCAATGTGATCAAGAAGCGCGACGACACGCATAAGATGGCACAGGCCAACAAGGCCTTTGCGCATTATGCTTGGTAGGCGCGCGGCGGCTGCGAGCCGCCAACTTGTTCTTTGAAAATTCGCGTGGAGCAGGCGTCTTGGACGGCAAGGTCAAAGAGTGCAAAGCGGGCAAGTCCGGCCCTTCGCCGGACGGGCGTGAGGTACCCCTCGCGCAGGTCCGCAACATCGGGATCGTGGCCCACATTGATGCGGGCAAAACCACGACCACCGAGCGCATTCTTTTCTATGCCGGACGCACGCACAAGCTGGGCAACGTCGACGACGGCAACACCGTCACCGACTGGATGATCCAGGAGCGGGAACGCGGCATTACCATTACCAGCGCCGCCATCACCTGTGCGTGGCATGATACGCAGATCAACATCATTGACACGCCCGGTCACGTGGATTTCACCATCGAGGTGGAGCGCTCGCTGCGCGTTCTCGATGGTGCCGTCGGCGTGTTCTGTGCAGTCGGCGGCGTGCAGCCGCAGTCGGAGACGGTCTGGCGCCAGGCCGACAAGTATCAGGTGCCCCGGCTGGCCTTCATCAACAAGATGGACCGCATGGGCGCCGACTTTGGCGCCGTCGTGTCCGAGATTCGCCGCAAGCTGGGAGCCAATCCCGTTCCGCTCTTCCTCCCGTGGGGCCGCGAGGCCGGATTTCAGGGAGTGATTGACCTGCTGGAGCGGCAGGCCCTGGTGTTCGACGAGCCCAGCCATGGCCGCGAGATTCTGCGGCAGCCGGTTCCGGAAGAGCTGCGAGCCACTGTGGAGGCGGCCCGCAGCTATCTGATTGAGCAGGTGGCCGAGGTGGACGAGGAGCTGCTGCCCCGTTATCTGGAATCGCCGGACTTGCCGGCAGAGGTGCTGCGGCCGGCGATCCGGCGGGCCACCCTTGCGGGCAGGCTCGTACCGGTTCTCTGCGGCTCGGCGCTGCGCAACAAGGGCGTGCAGCCGCTGCTGGATGCCGTGGTCGCGTTTCTGCCGTCGCCCGCCGACCGGCCGGCCGTTGAGGCCACGGAGGTGAAAAGCGGCAACCGCATCGTGCGGGAGGCAAATGACGCGGAACCGCTGAGCGCGCTGGTGTTCAAAATCGCCACGGACCCCTATGTCGGGCGGCTCTTTTTCCTGCGCGTGTACTCGGGGCGGCTGCGCAAGGGACAGAACGTGTTCAACCCGCGCACGAAGAAGCGCGAGCGGGTCCTGAAGCTGGTGCGGCTGTTCGCGGATGCCCAGACCGAGTGCGAGTCGCTGTATGCCGGCGACATCGGGGCGAGCGTGGGCCTGAAGGATGCGACCACCGGCGACACGCTGTGCGCCGAGAACCAGCCTGTGGCGCTGGAGCGGATCCAGGCGCCGGAGCCGGTGATGTTCATGGCCATCGAGCCGAAGTCGCGGGCCGACCGCGAGAAGCTCGAGGGGGCGCTGAAGGCCCTGTCCTCCGAGGACCCGACCTGCATTGTGCGGTTGGACCCGGAGAGCGGGCAGACGATTTTGAGCGGCATGGGCGAGTTGCACCTGGAGATCCTGGTGGACCGCCTGCGCCGCGAGTTTTCGGTGGAAGCCAATACCGGAAAGCCGATGGTCTCGTACTACGAGACGGTGACGGCCTCAGCCTGCGCCACGCATCTGTTTGATCGCGAGCTCGGTGGCAAGCGCCACTGGGCCCGGATCACGGTGGAGGTGACGCCGCGCGAACGCGGAAGCGGCCATGCGACGGAAGTCGCGGCGGGCGCCCTCCGCGCGCTGGACAACAGCGAAGCGTTGCGCGCGTGTCTGGAGCAGGGGCTGACGGATGGGATTCTGACTGGTGTGCTGGCGCGGTACCCGATGACGGACGTGCTGGCGCGGGTGAAGGAAGTCGCGATCGCGGACGAGGAAATGGCCACGGATGTGGCCTTTCGGACGGCGGCGGTCATGGCGTTCCGGGAGGCGGCGCAGGCGGCGCACCCCGAGCTGCTGGAACCGATCATGTGCCTGGACATTGTCACGCCGCCGGAACACGTCGGCGAGGTGATCGGGGACGTGAACGGCCGGCGGGGACAGGTGCGGGACATGACGATGCGTGGCGACACGCAGCTCATCCGCGCGCACGTGCCGCTGGCGGAGCTGTTCGGATACGCGGGGGCGATCCGATCGCTCACGCGCGGACGCGCCAGCTACACGATGGAGCCCGACGAGTTCGCTGTGGTGCCGAAGACTGTGCGAGAACAACTACTGAACAGGTGACGCGAGAATGCAAAGTCAGCGCATACGCATTCGATTGCAGGGATACGACCACCGGGTGCTGGATCAGGCCGTGACGGATATTATCGACACGGCCCGCAGCACCGGGGCTCAGGTGGTGGGACCTATTCCGCTCCCTACGCGGATTGAGCGTTTCACCGTGAACCGGAGCCCGCACGTGGACAAGAAGTCCATGGACCAGTTTGAAATGCGAACGCATAAGCGATTGCTTGACATCGTGAGCCCAACGGCTAAGACGGTGGATGAGCTGAAGAAGCTGAACCTGCCCGCGGGTGTGGATATTTCAATTCGCGTCTAGGCGGGATGGAGCAACCATGCAAGGCTTGATAGGTAAGAAGATTGGCATGACGCAGGTCTGGGACGCCCAGGGACGGCGCGTTGCCGTGACGGTCATTGAGGCTGGGCCATGTCCGGTCGTCCAGGTAAAGGCACCGGACAAGGACGGCTACTCAGCCGTGCAGCTCGGTTACGGCGACCAAAAAGCCGGGCGGCTGACCAAGGCGCTGGCCGTGCGTTATGAGAAGGCCGGGGTCACACCCTGCCGCGAGCTGCGGGAGTTTCAGCTTGACGAAGGCGAATCGGTCAAGGCCGGCGACTTGATCACGGTTGGAATTTTTGATGGGATTGCGCAGGTGGACGTTTCGGCGACCACCAAGGGACGCGGTTTTGCGGGTGTGGTGCGACGGTACCGCATGGCCGGTGGCCCGATGACGCATGGCGGCCACTCCAAGCGACGTGTTGGCGGTATTGGTGCCCGCGATTTGCCAGGATGGGTGCACAAGGGTAAGCGTATGCCGGGGCACATGGGCGCAGTGACGCGCAAGGCGCGCAATCTTGCGGTGGTTCAGGTTCGCAAGGACGATAATTTGCTGCTGGTTCGGGGCGCAATTCCTGGTCCGGTGGGCGGCGTAGTGGTGATCAAAAAGTCCCTGAAGAAGGGGTAGGGATCCGATGAGTTCGATCAAACTGTACAAGACGACCGGCGAAGCTGGCGGCCATGTGGCGGTTGACGATGCGATGCTGGTGCTCGACCGTGGCGGACAAGCCGTTAAGGATGTCGTCGTGGCGACCCAGAACGCACGCCGTGCCGGCACAGCCTCGACGCTCTCCAAGGGCGAAGTGGCCGGCAGCAACAAGAAGCCCTGGAAGCAGAAGGGCACCGGCCGTGCACGCGCCGGTCTGCGGCAGTCGCCCGTTTGGCGCGGCGGCGCCGTAGCATTCGGTCCTCGACCCCGCAGTTTTGAAACCAAGATCAACCGCAAGGTTGGCCAGCTCGCCTACCGGCACGCGCTCAGCGAGCGGATTCATGATGGCGGCCTCATCGCAATTGAGAGCTTTGACCTCGCCGAAGCCAAGACCCGGGTGCTCGCAGCGCTGCTGCTGAAGCTCGGAATCACACGTGGATGCCTGATCGTCGTTGACCAACCCGATGTAAAACTGGTGCGGGCTACGCATAATATTCCAAAGGTTGCTGTTGTCAGAGCGGCCGATGTTGGTGTATATGATCTGGTTCGCCATCGGACGGTCCTGACGACGCGTGCGGGACTTGCAGTTTTGACGGCGCGTTTGGTGAAGAAGGCGGAGGTTGCAGCATGAAGCACGCCGGCATTATTCGGAAGATTCAGGTGACCGAGAAGGGTACCATTCTTGGCGGGATGAACCAGTTTCAGCTCGAAGTGGCGAGCAAGGCCCGCAAGCCAGAGATCCGCCAGGCCGTTGAAAAGCAGTTTGGCGTGCATGTGCTGTCTGTCAATACGCAGAATTACAAGGGCGAATCGCGCGTGCTGCGCAATCGCCGCACGGTCCGTACGTCGGCCTGGAAGCGGGCGATCGTGACATTGAAGGCGGGCGAACGCATCGAGGCTGTGTAACGCCGCCGGAGGGAACGAGACATGGGGCTCAAGAATTTTAAACCGACATCCGATGGGCAGCGTCACCACGTAGCCCAGACGTTTGATGAGATCACGAAGCAGAAGCCGGAACGGGGTCTGACCGAGGCGCAGAAGCGCGGATCGGGCCGGAACAACGTGGGCCGGATCACGACGCGGCATCGCGGCGGCGGGACCAAGACGCGCTATCGCATTGTGGATTTCCGGCGCGACAAGATCGGCATTCCCGCGCGTGTGGCAGCGATCGCGTATGATCCGAACCGCTCTGCAAATCTGGCGCTGCTGCATTATGTCGACGGCGAGAAGCGCTACATTCTGGCTCCGGATGGTTTGCTGGTGGGCGCGCTGGTGCTGGCGGGTCCGGACGCAGAGCCCGGGGTTGGCAATGCGGTGCCGCTGGAGAAGGTGCCGCTGGGAATTTTTGTGCATAACATCGAGCTTGTGCCCGGCCGCGGCGGCGTGCTGGCGCGCTCGGCTGGCAACAGTTGCCAGGTGATGTCCCGCGAAGGTGGCTTTGTCACGCTGCGGCTTCCTTCCGGGGAGGTGCGGCGCGTGAATAGCCGCTGCATGGCGACCATCGGCTTGGTTGGCAACGCGGAGTGGAGCAGCGTGAAGTTTGGCAAGGCCGGGCGTAAACGCTGGATGGGTATCCGTCCGACGGTGCGCGGTGTGGCCATGAACCCGGTTGATCATCCGATGGGCGGTGGCGAAGGACGCACCTCTGGTGGCGGGCACCCGCGGTCTCCGTGGGGTCAGCTGGCCAAGGGTGGCAAGACGCGCCAGCGCCGCAACCCGTCCAGCAAGTTTATTGTAAAGCGGAGAAAGTAAACCATGTCGCGGTCCGTAAAAAAAGGTCCCTATGTGGAACCCAAGCTCCTCCGCAAGGTCGAGCTGATGAACAAGTCCGGCCGCAAGGCTCCGATCAAGACCTGGTCGAGGCGCTCAATGATTATGCCGGATTTTATCGGGCACACGTTTGCGATTCATAACGGAAAGCAGCACATCCCGATTTTTATTACCGAGAACATGGTGGGGCACCGACTCGGCGAGTTTGCAGCCACGCGCACCTTCCGGGCGCATGGCACCCACACCGACAAGGTTGTGGCGCGGTAGGAGAGCAGCATGGAAGTGACAGCCATAACGCGTAATGTGCGACTTTCGGCGTTGAAGGGTCGTCCTCTGGCACGCAAGGTGCAGGGGCTACCCATCGCACAGGCGATGCAGATTACGGATTTTAGTCCGCTGAAAGCGGCGCTGACGCTGGGCAAGACGCTCAAGTCAGCTCTCGCTAACGCGCGGACCAATGCCAATCTCGATGTTGAACATCTGCGCGTTAAGCTGGCAGTGTTCGACGAAGGTACGCGGATGCGGCGGCACTGGGCACGGGCGCGAGGTAGCGCCAGTCCCATTGCGCGGCGGTTATGCCACGTGAAAGTGGTGTTGACAGACGGACAGCCGGACAGTCCGGCCGAGTAGATGTTGTTTGGTTTGCGGGAAGGAGCGGTACGTTGGGACAGAAAGTCAATCCGATAGGCTTCCGGATCGCCCTGGACAAACAGTGGCGTTCACGCTGGTTCAGCGGCAAGAAGCATTTTGGCGAACTGCTGGCAGAGGACATGATGATCCGCGAGGAGGTTCGCAAGAGCCTCGAAAATGCGGCCGTCGCCAAGATCATCATCGAGCGCTATGCCAATCGCGTGCGGGTGAATATTCATACCGCTCGTCCGGGCATCGTGATCGGACGCAAAGGCCAGGATATCGACAAGGTTCGCGCTGACCTCGCCAAGAGGACAGGCAAGGAGATCTACATCGAGATCCACGAGGTGCGAGATCCGGATGCCAATGCGCAGTTGGTGGCGGAGAGCATTGCGCAGCAGGTTGAACGCCGCGTGGCCATCAAGCGCGCCATCAAGCGTGCCGAGAAGGTCGCCATGGACATGGGCGTGGATGGCATCAAGATTCGCTGCTGCGGTCGCATCAACAACGCGGAGATATCGCGTGTCGAGTGGAGCAAGCAGGGCAAAGTGCCGTTGCACACGCTCCGCGCCAATATTGACTACGGGTTTGCTGAGGCGCACACGACGGCTGGACTGATCGGCGTCAAGGTGTGGATCTGCAAGAAGGACGATTTCCAGCCGGCGCGTACGAATACCAGGAGACGCACCAATGCCACTCATGCCTAAGCGGGTTAAGCACCGCAAACAATCTAAAGGGAACCGCAGCGGGTACGCCACTTCCGGAACGGAGCTGGCATACGGCGAATTCGGCCTGAAATCGCTCGATCGCGGGTGGCTCAAGAACACCCAGATTGAAGCCTGCCGTGTCGCCATCAACCGGTTCATGAAGCGTAAGGGCAAGCTCTGGATCCGCGTGTTTCCAGACAAGCCGGTGACCCGCAAGCCGATTGAAGTGCGCATGGGTAAAGGCAAGGGCAATCCCGAGTTCTGGGTGGCCGTCGTGCTGCCAGGCAAGGTTATTTTCGAGGTCGGTGGTGTGCCGGAGGCCGTATCGCGCGAGTGTTTGCGGCTGGCATCCACGAAGTTGGGACTCCGCACGCAGTTGATCAGCCGCAGGTAGCGGCAGGAGACGGTCAGCGATGAAGACGAGGGAATTGAGAGAGTTGAAGGCGGAGGAGCTCGCCGGTCGCATTCGCGAGGTCACACAGGAATTGCGTGATCTGCAGCTGAAGCACCGCACGGGGGAAGGCGCCGACAAGCCGGTTCGCATACGCACGCTGCGCCGGGATGTGGCGCGCATGCAGACCATTGCGCACGCGCAGAAGGCAGGCAAGTGATGGCTGAGACGACAACAGAAGTAGTGACACCCGAGACGGTTGAGCGCAACAGTCGCAAGCACCGCAAGGGCGTGGTGACCAGCAAGAGCGGCAACAAGAGCATCGTGGTGCGCACGGAGCGTCGCCGGGCACATCCCAAGTACGGGAAGGTTGTCCGTCAGTTCAAGGCGTACCACGCCCATGACGAGCGCAATGAGGCGCAGGTGGGCGACCAGGTTGAAATTGCGGAGTGTCGTCCCATCAGCCGGCTGAAGCACTGGCGGCTGGTGGCGGTGACGCAGGTTGCCAAAGGAGCGCAGAAGGCATGATTCAGGAAGCAACCGAACTGGTGGTCGCTGATAATACGGGCGCCAAGCTTGCCATGTGCTTTCGTATCATCGGGCAGCGCAAAACGTTTGCCCACATTGGTGATGTGATCAAGGTAGCGATCAAGGAAGCGATGCCCACCGGCGCGATCAAAAAGGGTCAGGTTTGCCTGGCCGTGGTGGTTCGCACGGGGCATCCTATCCGGCGCGCGGATGGCTCCAGCGTACGGTTTGACCAGAACGCATGCGTGATTGTCGACGCGAAGCTGAACCCGATGGGGACGCGCATTTTTGGCCCGGTTGCGCGGGAATTGCGTGACCGGAACTACATGAAGGTGATCTCGCTGGCGCCGGAGGTGGTTTGAATGAGTGTGGCACGCGTCAAGAAGGATGACATGGTAATCGTCATCACGGGTATCTTTGCCGGTCAGACGGCCAAGGTGCTGCGTGTAGTGCCTGGTAAGGGGAAGGCGTTCGTGGAGGGGATCAACGTCGTTAAGAAGTCGGTGCGACGGTCTCAGGCGACGACCCAGTCCAAGGACGGTTTCATCAAGCGGGAAGCTCCGATTGATCTCTCAAATCTCATGCCCTACGATCCGGACAAGAAGAAGGGCACGCGCATTACGCGCGAACGGCAGGGCGACCAGCTCGTGCGCCGGTCCAAACGATCCGGAAAGTTGCTGCAGTAGGAGCGGCGAAAATGGCCAGACTGAAGGATAAATATCGCAAGGAATTGGTGCCGGCGCTAAGTGCTGCGCTGGGGTTTAAGAACCCCATGCTCGTGCCGCGTCTCACCAAGGTAGTGGTCAACATGGGCTTCGGCATCGTAGAGAAAGATGCGCAGAAGTCGCTGTTGCACGACCTGGGCGCGCTCACCGGCCAGCAGCCGATGCTGTGCAAAGCCAGGAAAAGCATCTCGAACTTCAAGTTGCGCGAGGGCATGGTCATCGGTGCCAAGGTGACCATGCGCGGCGATCGGATGTACGAGTTTGTGGACCGCCTGATTAACGCCGCGCTGCCGCGTATTCGTGACTTTCGTGGGGTTGCCAATCGCGGTTTCGACGGGCGCGGGAATTACACGCTCGGCCTGAAGGAACAGACGATTTTTCCGGAGCTCGCTGGAGGGTCTGGCGGCGGTACGGAGAAGGGCATGGATATCACTTTTGTGACGACGGCCCGCAATGATAAGGAGGCGCGCGAACTGCTTTCCCAGCTGGGAATGCCTTTCGCGGGCCGCTAGAAGGGAATCCGCTGTGGCCAAGACATGCTTGATGGAAAAGGCGAAACGCACGCCCAGGTTTTCGGTGCGCAAGTACTATCGCTGCACTCGCTGCGGTCGTGCACGCGCTTTCATGCGTAAGTTCCAGCTCTGCCGTTTGTGTTTTCGCGAGCTGGCTGTGTCCGGACAGATCCCCGGCGTGACCAAGGCAAGCTGGTGAGGGCAGGACGATGAGTTGGTCGGATCCGATTTCGGATATGTTGACGCGCATACGCAACGCGCAAAAAGCTGGCATGCCTTCATTGGACATGCCTGGCTCTCGCCTCAAAGGCGAGGTGGCGCGTGTGATGCAGGCGGAAGGCTACATCGCTAGCTATACCCTTGCGGGTGATGGTCGGCGCGTGTTGCACATTGAGCTGAAATACAGCGAGCTGGCCGAGCCGGCGATTCGCGGTATACGCCGCGAGAGCAAGCCTGGTCTGCGCCGTTTTTGCGGCTACATGGATATTCCGCGCGTTCTCGGCGGCATGGGCACCGCGGTGCTGAGCACTTCGGATGGCGTCATGAGCGGCAAGGACGCCCGCCAGCGAAAGCTTGGCGGAGAGTTGATCTGTACAATCTGGTAAGGGGTGTGCGATGTCGAGAATCGGCAAACAGCCGGTCGTCATACCGACCGGCGTCACGGTAACCGCCAGCGGCGGACATGTGACGGTCAAGGGGCCGCTGGGCCAGCTCGAGCGCGAGCTGCCATCGGGTATCTCTGCAGGCGTCGAGACCGGCAAGGTGCTGGTGACGCGTACGGATGATTCCCGTGGCCAGAAGAGCCGTCACGGCTTGAGCCGCACCCTGGTCGTCAACATGATTCAGGGCGTCACCAAGGGGTACCGCAAAGAACTGATCATTGAAGGCACCGGCTTCAAGGCTGCGGTGCAGGGCGCCAGGCTGCAACTCTGGCTGGGCTTTGCCGCGCCAAAGGATTTCGCGATTCCCGCGGGGATCAAGGTGACGGAGAAGCAGGGCGTTCAGCTTACGATCGACGGGATCGACAAGGAGATGGTGGGAGACACCACCGCCCGCATTCGTGGATTCTACCCGGCCGAACCCTACAAGGGCAAGGGCATCAAGTACGTCGGCGAGCAAATCCGCCGCAAGCAAGGCAAGACCGTCGCATAAGGTGCGGGGCAAGCGGAGCGAGACATGAGCTTCAATCGCAAGGATCAGAGAATCATTCGGCACCGGCGTCTGCGGCAGCGCGTGCATGGCACGGCTGTGCGCCCGCGCATGGCAATCTTCGTTTCGAACCGCCAGTTGTATGTGCAGTTCATCGACGATGCGGCTGGATGCACGCTGGCGCATACTTCTTCCGGCAAGGCGGTGGCGGGATGTAATCTCAGCTCCGCCAAGCAGGTGGGCGCGCTGGCAGCGGAAGCTGCGCTAGCCAAGGGTTTGCGGCAGGTGGTCGTCGACCGCGGCGGATTCCGGTTTCATGGCCGCGTCAAGCAACTGGTCGAGGCCGCAGTGGCCGGCGGCCTGAAGATTACGAATGACGCGACTGGTGCGACGGAGGTGACGAAGTGAGCGCGATGGATCGAAATTCCCAAGGCCAGTCCCAGGGCGACGGCATGGATGAGCGGGTGGTGTTTGTCAACCGCTGCGCCAAGGTCGTCAAGGGCGGGCGCCGCTTCAGTTTCAGCGCTGTGGTCGTGGTCGGTGATCGCGCGGGGCGCGTTGGCTTCGGCTTTGGCAAGGCCAACGAGGTCAGCGATGCCATCCGTAAGGGCGGCGAGACGGCGCGCAAGCGCATGATCAAGATCACCATGCATGGCAAGACGATTCCGCATGAGGTTCTGGGTGCGTGCGACGGCGGCCGTGTGCTGCTGAAGCCAGCCCCGGACGGCTCGGGCGTCATCGCGGGCGGAGGCATGCGTCCGGTGCTTGAGGCTGCCGGTGTGCGCGACGTGATCGGTAAGTCGCTGGGCAGCAAGAACAGACTGAATGTGGTCAAGGCCACGATCGCATCCCTGCAAAAACTCCGTTCGGCCGAGAGCATTGCTGCCGCGCGGGCTTGAACATCATCCGGAGTACGCATACATGGATCTCTCCACTTTGACGAATACCCCTGGTAGCCGGCGCCCTCGCAAGCGTGTGGGGCGCGGCACGGCTTCGGGGCATGGCCGCCAGTGCGGCAAAGGCCATAAGGGACAGAATGCCCGCAAGGGGCACAAGCACAAGGTTGCCTTTGAGGGCGGCCAGATGCCTCTGTTGCGCCGCCTTCCCAAGCGCGGGTTTAAGAATTCTACGCGCGTGCTCTGCTGTAGCGTGAACCTGGAGGCGCTGGCTGTTTTCGCGGAAGGCGTCGAAGTTACACCCGAGCTGCTGCGCAGCACCGGTCTGGCGCCGCGTCATCCCGACCGCATCAAGATTTTGGCGGACGGCGAATGCGCGAAGAAACTTACGATCAAGGCACATGCTTTCAGCGCGGCCGCGCGCATGAAGATCGAGGCGGCGGGCGGATCGTGCGTCGTAATTTGATAGTTGTATTCAGGAGTCGGAATTCAGCATCTACAAGGGAGACGTCGGCGTTCACGTGTCAGGTTGAGACGGCGGGTGGCTTCATGATGGTACTGGCTTGCGTACCCCCTTCGGCATCCTGATTCTTGACCCCGTACTCCTGCCCCCGAGGACATGCCATGCTTGCCGCCTTTGCCAATACGTTTCGCATCCCGGAATTGCGCAAGCGCATCTTGTTTACGGTCGGCCTGGTGTTTATCTGTCGCCTGGTTTCCATGGTGCCGACCCCGGGTGTGGACTGGCATGCGCTCGAGGAGGCACTCAACCGCATTCGTGAGCAAACCGGCGGTGGCGGGCTGATGGGTTGGTTTGATGTCTTTAGCGGCGGCGCGATGAGCCAGTGCTCGGTCGGGTTTTTCAGCATCTGGCCGTACATCAGCGCAACGATTGTGGTTCAGCTGTTGACGGCAGTCATCCCCGCGCTGGAGCGGCTCTCGCGTGAGGGCGACGCCGGGCGCGCCAAAATCAACCAGTACGCACGTTATCTCACGCTGGTGCTGGTGATTTGCCAGTCGTACGCGCTGGCGGCGGTGCTTGAAAAGCCGGGTGCGCTCGGCATGGGGGAGCTCAATCTGGTCGACCCCTCATTCTGCGGCCTTCCGTTTCGCCTGCTGACCGTTCTCACCATGACCACGTCCACGATGTTTATCGTGTGGCTGGGTGACCAGATTACGCTGCGCGGTATTGGCAACGGCAGTTCGGTTGTGATTATGGTGAACATCTGCAGCCGCCTGCCGGCCGCCATTTTCGAGGCTTGGCAGCGGTACTTCACCGTCGGCGGCGCCAGCATTTTTGAATTGCTGCTGCTGCTGGTGCTCGGTTTTCTGGTCGTCATGGGAACCGTCATGCTGACGCAGGGGCTCCGCAAGATCCCGATCCATTCCACCAAGCGCGTGGTGGGCACCAAACAGTACGGCGGCCAGAACACCTATATGCCGCTGCGCGTAAATTACTCCGGCGTGATGCCCATCATCTTTGCCCAGCCGCTGATCCAGTTTTCCGGCGCCGCTATGAGCCGCATCTCGCCGGATGCGTTTGCCACACCCTTCCTGCATTCGATCCTGGTGGGGCTGCAGACCTTTGGCAGCAGCCTCAACGACATGGCTAGCCCGGTGCATATTTTATGCTATGCCGTGCTCATCTTTTTCTTTTCGTACTTCTGGGTGGCTACGCAGTTTAACGCTGTGCGCATCTCGGACGACCTCAAGCGCAATGGCTCGTATGTGCCCGGCATCCGCCCCGGTATGGCCACGGCGGAGCACCTGGATATGGTGATGACGCGCGTGACCTTCTTTGGCGCACTCGGGCTGGTGACGGTGGCCATTGTGCCGCAGGCCCTGCGCGCCTACCTGAAAATTCCGTGGGAGATGTCCTCGTTCTTCGGTGGCTCAAGCCTGCTGATTGTTGTGGGCGTGGCGCTCGACACCCTGCGGCAGATGGAGTCCCACCTGCTCATGCGCAACTATGACGGCTTTCTCAAGCACGGCCGTTTGCAGGGGCGGAAGTAGTCAGTCTGTCCGTAACCCGTCTGTTCACAATCACATGGAAGCAATCATCCTTCTTGGCGCCCCGGGCTCTGGCAAAGGAACGGCCGCCGAACGGCTCGTCGGCTGTTTGGGCGTACGCCACGTCTCGAGTGGGGATCTGCTGCGCAGTGCCGTTAAGCAGGGCACCCCGGCCGGCCGCGAGGCGGATGGGTACATGAAGCAGGGAAAGCTTGTGCCCGACGAGTTGATCGGACGGATTATTACCGATCTGCTGGTTGCGGGGGGCGCTGATCTGCAGGTCCTGCTGGACGGCTTTCCGCGCACGGTAGCGCAGGCCGAGATGCTGGAGACGGTGGTTGCGGCGCAAGGCGGGCGCATTCGCGGCACGGTGCTGCTGGACGTGGCCGAGGAAATTTTGATTGAGCGGTTGGCTGGACGTCTGATGTGTCCTGCCTGCTCCAAGGGCTACCATGTGCGTACGCTGCCGCCTCGCGTGGCGGGCAAGTGTGACGCCTGTCAGGTTGACCTGGTGCAGCGCAAGGACGACAACAGCGAAACCGTACGCCAACGGCTTGGCGTGTTTCGCAAGGATACCGCGCCGCTGATCGAGTGGTACGGTGCCCGCGGATTGCTGGTGCGGGTGGATGGGGTGGGTGCCGCGGACGAAGTCGCCGGGCGGATTGTTCAGGCATTGCAATGATTGTTTGCAAGACCGAGAGCGAACTCGCGGCGATGCGCGTGAGCGGAAGGATAGCCGCCGGGATCCTGCAGCGGCTCGCCGCGGCGGTCGTGCCCGGAATGACCACGCGTGAACTGGATGAGCTCGCGCGGGAGTTGATTCTGGCACGCGGCGCTACCAGTGCCTTTCTCGGGTATCGCGGCGCCGGCGGAGCCGTGTTGTTTCCCGGTGCGATTTGTGTCTCGGTGAACGAGGAGGTTATCCACGGTATCCCCGGCCCGCGGCGGATCGAGTCCGGAGACCTGGTGTCGATTGATGTGGGCGTGAAGCACGAAGGCTTCATTGGCGACACCGCGACTACAGTGATCGTCGGTGCGGCGTCGCCGGATGGTGAGCGCCTGACGGCCACGACGCGACGCGCGCTGGAGGCAGGGATTGCGGCCGTGCGTGCGGGCGCGCATCTGTCCGATGTGTCGTCCGCCGTGGAGCAGACAGTGCGCGCAGGCGGGTGCCGTGTGGTGCGTGAGTTTGTCGGCCACGGTGTCGGACGTGAACTGCACGAGGAGCCGCAGGTGCCAAACTATGGCAAGCCTGGGCATGGCCCGTTACTGAAGCCTGGCATGACGTTTTGCATTGAGCCGATGGTCAACCTCGGTGGCGCCGAGGTGGAGATACTGGCCGACAAGTGGACCGTGGTGACGCGTGACCGAAGGCTGTCGGCGCACTTCGAACACACGGTGTGCGTGTGTGCGGATGGCGCGGAGATTATGACGCTTGTATAATTTATTTTTTTTGTGATGGACTTTGGGGGTGGGAATTGGGTATCTTAAATCTCTTTTTGAACGGGGAAACGAAGTCATGAAAGTTCGCAGTTCCGTCAGGCGAATATGCGAGCGCTGCCGTGTGGTACGGCGGCGTGGCGTTGTGCGCATCATTTGCACCAATCCGCGCCATAAACAGCGCCAAGGATAGTTGGAGAGTTGCCATGCCAAGATTGTTGGGTGTGGATATTCCGGACAGGAAGCGCGTGGCTTACGCGCTAGCATACCTTTTCGGCGTCGGGATCACACGTGCTCACGTAGTCGTGGCGCAGTGCAAGATTGATCCGGCCAAGAAGGCGGGCGACCTGACACCGGACGAGATCCGTCATATTACTGCTTTTATCCAAGAGCACTATCGCGTGGAAGGTGATTTGCGACGTGAAGTGTCGCAGAACATCCGCCGCCTGATCAGCATCGGCTCGTACCGCGGCATGCGGCACAAGCGCGGGCTGCCGGTGCGCGGGCAGCGTACACGCACGAATGCTCGCACCCGCAAGGGCGCGAAGAAAACCGTTGGCGCCGTCCGCGACAAGGCCGTTCGCCAGGCAATCAAGAGCGACGATAAGAAGGCTTAATCCGCGCGTTCCGTCGGCACGTATGCCGTCGGACGGCGGTGCAGCCGCACCGAAGATACCCCCGAGGCTGACGCATGAGCGAAGAAGTAACCATTCAGGAAAAGCCCGCCGCGGCTCCGGCCACGGCCGCCCCCGTCAATAGCGAGGCGGCTGCAATTCTGGGCGAAGGCGATGATGCGAAGGCCAAGGCTGCGGCTGACGCGAAGATCCGCAAGGCGAAAGTACGGTCGATTCCATCCGGTATTGCCTTTGTGCGTTCGTCTTTTAACAACACCATTGTTTCCATCACCGATGCGCGCGGTGGTGTGATTGCGTGGAGTTCGGCCGGTAAGGCCGGGTTCCGCGGCTCGCGCAAGTGCACGGCCTTTGCGGCCACCATGGTTGCTCAGGACGCTGCCCGACAGGCCGTGGCCAAGGGCATGCATGAGGTGGAGGTTCGCGTGCAGGGCGCTGGCGCAGGACGTGAGTCCGCCGTACGCGCGATTCAGTCTGCCGGGATCCATATCAGTGTGGTTCGCGATTGCACGCCGATTGCGCACAATGGTTGCCGTGCGCGTAAGAGAAGGAGAGTCTAATGGGTAGGTACACAGGACCCGCCTGCCGGCTGTGCCGCCGCGAGGGGATGAAGTTGTTCTTGAAGGGTGCGCGTTGCTATATGGCAAAGTGCGCCATCGACCAGGGGCATGGCGCCCCAGGCATGCATGTGGCCCGCCGCGCCCGCAAGATGTCGGAGTACGGCGCGCAGTTGCGTGAAAAGCAGCGCCTGCGCCGCCAGTTCGGCATGCAGGAAGTGCAGTTCAAGCGTTTCTTCCGCGAAGCGTTGCGCCGCCAGGGCGTCACCGGTGAGCTGTTGCTGCAGATGCTGGAACTGCGGCTCGATAATCTCGTGTACCGGCTTGGATTTGCGGCGTCGCGTCGTGCGGCGCGGCAGTTCGTGCTGCACCGACACATGCTGGTCAACGGCAAGCTGGCCAACGTGCCGTCCATCATCCTCAAGGCCGGCGATGTGGTGGAAGTGCGCAATCAGGCCCGCAGCCGTGATCTGGCCACGCGTGCGCTCGAAGCCGCTACGACACAGCAGACGCCGGGGTGGCTGGCGCTGGACAAGAAGGATTTTCGTGGCGAGGTGATGGCCGTTCCGACGCGCGAGCAGATTGCTCCGATCGTGAATGAACAGGCCGTTGTGGAACTTTACTCGCGCTAGGTCAATGCGTGATGGTGGGCGTGTCGCGGCAACGCGGCAGAACGCCTGAAAGGATGAGACATGCCGATTCGACTCAGCCGATTTGAGATGCCCAAGCGCGTGGTCAAGGATGAGACTACCGCCACCCCCACGTACTCGCGTTTTGTGGCCGAACCCTTTGAGGTTGGTTATGCGCGCACCGTGGGCAACTCCTTGCGCCGGGTGCTGCTTTCCTCGATCGAGGGTGTGGCCATCACTTCTGTGCGCATCAAGGGGGCAAATCATGAGTTTTGCGCCCTGACGGGTGTCAGCGAAGATGTCACGGATATCATCCTGAACCTCAAGCGCGTCCTGCTTCGCAGCTACAACCGCTCGCCGCGATGGATTTCGCTCAAGCGCAAGGGCCCCTGCACGATTACGGCCGGAGACTTTCAGCTCGACAACAGCGTCGAGGTGCTGAACCCGACGCAGCATATCGCGACGCTGGATGTGGATGGCGAACTCGACATGGAGGTCGAGATTCGTACGGGGCGCGGATTTTTCCCGGCCGAATGGAATAAGACTGCAGAGCAGGAAATCGGCCGAATTCCGGTCGACAGCAGCTTCTCTCCTGTCGCGCGTGTCAACTTCGCCGTGGAGAACACCCGCGTTGGCCAGCGCACCGATTACGAGAAGCTGATTCTCGATGTGTGGACCGACGGCCGCGTGACCCCGGATGACGCGCTGAAAACTGCTGCCGCCGTGCTGCGTCATCACCTCGATGTTTTCGTGGATTACAGCGAGGAAGTGGTGGAGTTTGAGGAAGCCGAGCGCAAGGTTGACGAGGAGCGCGACCGCATCCGCAAGGTGCTCAACATGAGTGTCAACGAGATTGAGCTCAGCGTTCGCGCCGCCAACTGCCTCAACAACGCCAATATCACCAGTGTCGGCGAGCTGGCGTTGAAGACCGAGGCCGATATGCTCAAGTATCGTAACTTTGGGAAGAAGTCGCTGAACGAGATCAAGGACAAGCTGTTGGAACTCGGCCTATCCCTGGGGTACAAGTTCGACGCCGAGATGCTGGAAGTCATGGCGGCGGCGAAGAAGAAGAGTCCGTCCGAGGAATAGTTTTCCGCGGTTCCCGGCGCGGATTGAATCTGGATCGCCGCTTGTTGCGGCGCAGCCCACATGGAGCGCGAGAGTCATGCGTCACAGAAGAGTTGCTAAGAAATTCGGTCGGTCCACGGCCCATCGCGAACAGATGCTGGGTTCGCTGGTAGCCAACCTGATCCTGCGGGATCGCATCCAGACCACGCTGTCCAAGGCCAAAGTGGCCAGGCAGGACGCGGAAAAGATCGTCACGCTGGCCCGCAAGGGCACGCTGGCTGCGCGTCGTTTGACGGCCGCCCGCCTGCGCAGCCCTGCGGCTGTGGCGCGTCTGTTTGAAACGGTCGTTCCCGCGCTCACCGGGCGGCCAGGCGGGTATACCCGCATTTCCAAGCTCGGCCAGCGCCGCAGCGATGGCTCGACCATGGCGATCCTTGAATGGGTGACTGTAGTTACGCCTGCCACGTTGCAGACGACCAAGGCCAAGACCGCTGTCAAGGAACAGACAGCCGGGCAGCCGGCATAGCAGGGAGCCTGTGAACACGGCGGTTTTTATCAACGGCGGCGGCGTCCTGACGGACGTGGCCGCCGTTTCGTTTATTGACGTTCCGGCGTCTGTCTCACGCAACCGATGAGCAACGACACTCCAGTGGTGGCTGACGGACCGGCGGCGACCGGCAGCCGCGCCAGGACGCTGGCCCTGATGGTGGCGGCGCTGGGCGTGGTGTTCGGCGATATCGGCACAAGCCCGCTGTATGCCCTGCGCGAGTGCTTTGTTGGATCGCACAAACTCGACCTCACGTCCGCAAATGTTCTGGGAACGGTTTCGCTGCTGTTCTGGCTGCTGGTGCTCGTTGTTTGCGTGAAGTACATCCTGCTGGTTTTGCGCGCGGATAACCGCGGCGAGGGCGGGATTATCGCGCTCCAGGCGCTGGTCGTGCGCCTGGGTCCGCAGCGACTGCGCAACGGCGTGCTCCTGGCCACGGTTGGTGCGGTTGGCGCCGCGCTGCTGTTCAGCGATGGTGTGATTACGCCAGCCATCTCCGTGTTGAGCGCCGTGGAAGGCGTGATGGTTACTGCGCCCATGCTGGAATGGCTGATCATTCCGCTGACGCTGCTCACGTTGACGGCGCTCTTCCTGTTGCAATCGAAAGGTTCCACGCGCCTCGGACTCCTCTTCGGTCCGGTCATGCTGGTCTGGTTCACGGTGTGCGCCGTGCTCGGTGTGCGCGCAATCATCCAATACCCCGCCATCCTCGCGGCGCTCAATCCGATCCATGCTGTTCACCTGATGACCATTAATGGCTGGTCCGGGTTTGCGCTCATGGGCACCGTCTTTCTGGCGCTGACCGGCGCGGAAGTACTCTATGCGGATATCGGGCACTTTGGCAAACAGCCTATCCGGCACACCTGGTTTGCACTCGTTTTTCCGGCGCTTTTTTTGAACTACATGGGGCAGGGGGCCTATCTGCTGCAGCACATCGCGTCAGGGCGCGCGGCCGCCGCCCCTGCGAATCTTTACTATCTACTGGCGCCGGCGTGGTTTGTGCCGTTTCTCGTGGCACTCGCCACGGCCGCCACCGTGATTGCTTCGCAGGCGGTCATCTCCGGCACGTTCTCGCTGGCCCGCCAGGCGGTGCAGCTCGGATTCTGGCCGCGGCTGCGCATTGTCCATACCTCGGCCAGCACGATCGGGCAGGTGTATGTGCCGTTTATCAGTTTTGCGCTGTATGTGTTCACGGTAGGCGCGATCCTTGTGTTCAAGGATTCCACCCACATGGCGGCCGCCTACGGCATTACGGTTTCTGCCGACATGCTGATTACTTCCTGCCTCATGCTGCTGATCGCGCCGGCTTTTTGGCCGGCGATTCCACGACCGGTGCTCTACTTTTTTGGTGCGTGCTTCCTGCTCCTCGACCTGTCGCTTTTCTCCGCCAACCTGGCCAAGCTGATGTCCGGCGGCTGGATCGTGGTGATTCTGGCCGCCGTGATTGTGCTGCTGATGAGCACCTGGGTGAGCGGGCGCGCCTTCCTGCGCAAGACGGTCGAGTCGCAGTCGTTCCCGCTTGAGGACTTTGTGCAGGACGTGGCGCAGGTGCAGCCGGTGCGCGTGCCGGGCACGGCTGTGTTTCTGACCAGCAGTAGCCTGGCGGTCCCGCGCGCGCTACTCCACAACTACCGGCATAACAAGGTTCTTCACGCCCGCACCTTAATCGTGGCAGTACTCATGGAAGAGACCCCCACGGTTCTGGAAAAAGAGCGCGACGAAGTTGAGCTCCTTGGGCATGGCATTACCCGCGTCATCCTGCGGTACGGCTTCATGGAAACGCCAGCCGTCCCCGAAACGCTGGCGCGCATTGATCTGCCGGATGGCCCCTTCGACCCGTCCCGCGCCAGCTACTTCCTCGGCAAGGAGTCGCTTGTGCTCTCCCGCCGCAGCCCGCGCGTCTACTGGCGCCGCCGTCTCTTCACGCTGCTGGCCCGCAATGCCCAGAGCGCGGCAGCGTTCTTCGGTCTGCCCCCCAACCGCGTCGTGGAGCTCGGTGTGCAGGTGGAGCTCTAGGAACCTGTCGGCAGAAGGCACTGGAACGATCCAGAGCCTAAGTCAGACAGGTTCCTAGGGTGCGGCAGGTGTCAGCTCAATCCACTTGCCTTGCTGGCACTGCCAGGCTTTCCCGCTCAGCACCTCCAGCCGGACAGCGGCCCAGTCGTTGACCAGGGGCGTCATCCGGATGACGTAACGCCCTAGGGGTAGCTTGGTCGGGTCCTCGATCTTGACCCATTTGCCGTTCCAGGAACTCCAGGCCTCGCCCGTTTCCGTGTGGTATTTGATCCCGATCCAGGCTGACCCGGACATGGTCACCATGGCAACTTCGAACCCTTGGTTCGCCGGCTGCGCCTTGAAATGTCTCACGTGCCACAGGCACAAGGCCACGCCCGCCACGCCCACCAACACCACCAGCAGGAACTTTCTCATTGTTTTGCTTTCGGTTGCAACGTTTGCGCTTTCGCATGCGTCGCATCGTCCATCGTTCGTTGCGTCGAGGGTATCAGCGCGCGAGGAGGGGCGCAAGCGGTAGTTCTCGAAGACGGTAATGGGTCGGTTATGTGCTGGTGACAGACGGTTGCGGCCAGTAGCGCGGGCTCGCCCTCGAGCCCAGCGCACGCAAGGCGCATACAAGCCCAACGCCACACTCCGCCCTCGGCCCGGGGCGGCCCGGGGCTACTTGCCGCCGGCCCCGCCGCGAGCCATACCAGCGCCATGCGATTTTCCGCAGCCATCCCATGACCGCCCCAGGACCGCATACGGAAAAAGGAACGACGAAGGAGCGTTGCAGCGGCGAGCCGCAAGGACTACACTGAATCGCAACCAGTCAAGGAGGCGGGCTCGCGCCCGCGCGGGGCCCTCTGTGTCGCGCATTGGCTGTGTTTATCCATCGATAGGAGCGGCCTATGAAAGTAGTCATCGTCGGGGGCGTGGCGGCGGGCATGTCGTGTGCGGCACGGTTGCGACGCCTGAATGAGCAGGCGCAGATCGTGGTGTTCGAGAAGGGGGCGCATGTTTCGTTCGCCAATTGCGGCCTGCCGTATCATATTGGCGGCGTGATCGTCGAGCGGGATGACCTGCTGGTGCAGACGCCCGAGTCGTTGCGGGCCTCGCTGAATCTGGACGTGCGGGTGCTGACAGAAGTCACGGCGATCGATCGCGCCGCGCATCTGGTCCTGGTGCGCGAAGTTCGCACCGGGCGCACGTATACGGAAGCCTATGACAAACTCGTGCTGGCACCGGGGGCGCGTTCGATCCGACCGCCGCTCCCCGGGCTGGATCACCCCGCCATCTTCGAGCTGCGTACCCTGGAGGACATGGATCGTATCCTGGCACGCGTTCAGGCAGGGGCCGCGCGCGCCGTGGTCATGGGTGGCTACATCGGCATCGAGGCGGCGGAAAATCTGCGCCGGCGCGGCCTGGAGGTGACGGTGCTCGAAAAGATGCCCCAGCTCATGGGGCCGCTCGACCCGGAGATGGCGCAACTGCTGCAGGAAGAGCTGGTGCGCCACGGCGTGCATGTCCACACCGGGTGCGGCGTCACCGGGTTTACGGACCGCCAGGGCGTCGTGGTGGTGCAGGCCGAAGGCGGCGCAACATTCGAGGCTGACCTCGTGGTCTTTGCGCTCGGTTCGTTGCCGCAGGCGGCCCAGGCCCAGGCCGCCGGGTTGACCCTTGGAACGCTGGGCGGTATTGCGGTCAACGATCAGATGCAAACCTCGGACCCGGATATCTACGCCGGCGGCGATGCAGTGGAATGCAGGGAGTTCGTAGCAGGAAAGAGCACGTATCTTCCGCTGGCCGGTCCTGCCAACCGGCAGGGGCGCATGATTGCGGACAACCTGTGCGGACGGGAGAGCCGCTATCGCGGCACGCAGGGGACATCCGTGTTGCAGGTGTTTGACCTGACCGTGGCCCTGACCGGCTTGAACGAGAAGGCGTTGCGCAAGGCGGGGTTGCCGTATCGCAAGGTCTATCTCTCGCCGATGGGCCATGCCGGGTATTATCCGGGTTCGGCGCCCATGCGCTGCAAACTGCTCTTCTCGCCGGATG
Source organism: bacterium (assembly GCA_037129105.1). Lineage (GTDB taxonomy): Bacteria > Verrucomicrobiota > Kiritimatiellia > RFP12 > CAIWXQ01 > CAIWXQ01. The sequence continues at coordinate 6,444 of JBAXVM010000003.1, read as the reverse complement.
GCAACCGCATCCTGGGGGCACAGATCGTGGGGCATGATGGCGTGGATAAACGGATCGACGTGCTGGCCACGGCCATGCGCGGCAACCTGGGCGTGTGGGATCTGGAGCACCTGGAACTGGCCTATGCGCCGCCGTACGGTTCAGCCAAGGATGCGGTCAATATGCTGGGCTTTGTCGCCTGTAACTTGCTGCGGGGAGATGTTGATTTCTGGTATGCGGAGGAGTTGGACAGCCTGCCGCTGGATGCGGTGCTGCTGGATGTCCGCGGCCCGGCTGAGTTTGCTGCGTGGCACCTTCCCGATGCCACCAACCTGCCGGTCGGAAAGTTGCGCGCCCAGCAGGACACGCTCGACAAGGCGCGCCCATACTTTGTCTACTGCAAGGTCGGCCTGCGCAGCTATCTCGCCTATCGCATCCTCAAGCAGCTCGGATTCAAGGTTCGGACCCTTTCCGGCGGCACGGATGTCTTCCGCACGGTCTATCCGGCGGCCTAAGTCCGACAGGTTCCTAGCGACGCCAGTTGATCAGCACCATGACCGGCGCGACTTCATTGGCCAGGCCGGCGGAGAACCAGTATCGGTTCTCGGGGAGCAGGTTGATCACGCCGATCTGCATGCCGCTTTGCGCCTGTGCCGCCATGTTGAAAAGACCGAGCTGCAGGCCGGTGAGCCGCCCGGCGTAGTTCAGCAGACCGAGCTGGAATCCGCTGCACGTGTCCGACGTGACATTGAGAATGCCGGCCTGCCAGCCGAAGAAGTCCGTGGTGGCGATGTTGAGCAGGCCCAGTTGTGTGCCCGTGTAGTTCTCGCTGTAGTTGATGCCGCCGAGGCTCACGCCGCTGCTATCGCCGTAGCTGCCGTTGACAAAGCCGATGGCAAGCGAACGTTCCTGCGGGTTCATCCCCCAGATGTTCAACGAGAAGCCGGAGATGGTCGTGCTCGAACTGTGGATCGCAACGTCCGGCAACAGGCTGAGCTGGAATGATGCGTCCGCCGCCTGTACGCCAGCAGACATCCCGATTGCAAAAAAGAGACACACGATGAGATTCTTTGTCATGGCCCGGCTCCTTCTACGATGTTTTTTGGACAATGGCGTTTGCCTTACGCCGACGAGAGACAGTGTAACGCATTCGATCGGCGGGTCAAATGACGATTTGGTTCCGCGCGGGCAATTCTCATGATGGCGCCGTCCCCGCGACCTTGGGTCGCGGGGACGGGAGATTGGGTCGGAAAGGCGCGTCTTACCGCCCCAATCTCCGCCCCCTGCCGCACGAGGCGGCAGGGGGGCGCCATAATTGGAATGGACTAGGTCATTCAGGTGTGCAGAGACCGAGAAGATCTACAGGCGAGAGCATTCCCGCAAATTACCACAAGACATCCAGCGGGCCGCTATTCGTAAGTTGTGGGTGCTGGATGCCGTCGTGGATTATCACTAGGAGAACGAACATGAAAAAAAAGATGACACCCGTACACCCCGGAGAGGTGCTGAACGAAGAGTTTCTTGCGCCCATGGAGATCTCTCAGTATCGCCTGGCCAAGGACATCAGTGTTCCGGCACGTCGTATCAACGAGATCGTGCACGGCACACGCTCCATCACGGTCGACACGGCGCTCCGCCTCGGACGGTACTTTGGGACTTCCGCTCAGTTTTGGCTTAACCTGCAGACCCATTTCGACCTTGAAGTCCAGCAAGACAAGATCGGAAGCCGACTCGATCGCGAAGTCCATGTGCTTGCAGTTGCTTGATGAAGAGATGACCACGGCGAATGTGTCAGATGAGCTATCGCTTGACCAGTCCGACTGTTCAACGTTCCGGTTCTGTACGGGCATTCTCGTCAGCCTATGGCTTGACAGCCGACCCGTCTTCACCTGACACTGGCGCGCATGTCCCCCTTGACTATCCAGCCGATTGTTCTGCCGCCGCGGTTGCGTGACCGTGCGTTGTTCCATTCCGGTCTGCATGCCGCGTTTGGCAATCCGGCTTTTGACGCCGCCAGCCTGCGCGTGCTGATCCTGCGTCTGTCGCCGTGGCGCGATGTGGCCAGCTCGTCGCCGCATCTGTTTCTTGCCCAGCAGGCTCGTCGCGGACTGCCCGATGCCTTCCTTGACTTTGCCTTTCTGCCGCAGCCGGAAGATGCCCGGATGCTCCGGGCCGCCAAACGGCCGCTGGCTGTGGGCGTGCAAAGCCGTCGCGGACTTGCGGCTTTCGACCTGGTGCTGGTTTCCAACTCCTTCACGCTGGAAGCCGTCAACCTGCCCGCACTCCTGCTGGACGCCGGGCTTTCGCCGTGGGCCGACGAGCGGTCGTCTTCGGCGCCGCCGGTGATCCTCGGCGGATCGAATGCTTTTGCTTCGCATGGTCTGGTGCGTCCGGATGGCGTGGGCGTGCCGGATGCGATTTTCTTTGGCGAGGCGGAGGAGTGCCTCGTGCCGTTCCTGCAGGCATGGATGGGCGCGGCGGCGCTGGACAAGCGCGCACGTCTTGTGCAGGCTGCTGCGGCGAGCGACGGCTTCTGGGTCACAGGCGCCTGGCCGGATGCGAAGGCGCCGGTGCGGCAGGCGGTGGCGCGGGAGGTTTGTGCACCGGCTGCCCGCGGCCCGGGGCGGGCCGGGGCTACTGCTGTCGCGCGGGCAGAAGGCTGCGAGCCGCGGCGAATCGCTCGCCCCGAGCCTGGCATCGAACGAGCGGGAAGCCTCTGTTATCCGCTGCTCGATAGCGATGCCGCGGACACGGCGCGGCTGCCGGCAGCTTACGGCTGTCCCGCTTTCTGCACGTTCTGCTTCGAGGGGTTCGAGCGCAAGCCGTATCGGGAGATTCCGGCGGAGTTGCTGCTGGCGCAGGCACGTCAGCTCAAGGCGGCCAGTGGTGCGCGCTGCGTGGAGCTGGATGCCTATACGCTCAACAGCCATGCGGAAGCTGCGGGCCTGATCGCCGGGCTGTCGCGTCTGTTTGAGCGCGTCAGCCTCAAGAGCCAGCGCGTGGATATTCTGGCCGCGCAGCCGGCGCTGGCAGCCGTTGAACTGGCGGCCGGCAAGCGCTCGTTCACGCTGGGGATCGAGGGCATTTCGGCCCGCATGCGGGCGTTTCTGAACAAGACCGTGACGGACGACGAGATCGAGCGCACGCTGCAGAATCTGCTGGCGCGTGGCGTTCGCGAGATCAAGCTTTTCTATCTGATCACGGGCCACGAGGTCGCCGAGGATATTGTTGAGTTTGGCGCCTTCACGCGGCAGCTTGGCCAACGCATCCTCGGAGCTCGTCTCCCGACGCGCGTGGTGTTCAGCTTTGGCTTTCTCGTGCGCATGCCCAACACGCCGCTGCGGTACGACCGCTTGTTTCTGGAGCGGGAACCGCTGGAGCGTAAGGCGCGGGAGCTCGAGCGCATGTGCACGCGGTCGCAGTTTGAGTTTCGGCTGGCCGCCTCATGGAGTGAATACTTCCTGGCTCAGGTGCTGGCGGCCGGCGACTATCGGCTGGCACCGCTGATCGTGGAACTGGCGCGCGAGGGGCGGTATTACGACGGCGAAACGACAGCGGAGTACGCGCAGCGTCTGCAGGAGGGTATGCTCGCGGCAGGCCTTTGGGACGAGGCCTGGCTTGCCGAGAAACCGGCGGCGCATCGTTTTCCTTTTGCGTTTGTCGCCACGGCGGTTTCGCCCAAGTTTCTGTGGAAGCGGTACGAAAAGGCGCGTGCCTGTCGCGATGCCGGCTACTGCCTGGGCGACACCTGCCGCGTGTGTGGTGCCTGCCGGGACAAGGCGGAACGCCGCGTGCTGACCAGCCGGGCGCGCAGTCCGGAAATTCCGCTTGGTGCCGCCGCTGGCGTGGACATGCTGGTGCGTGACAAACAGCGACTGCCGCTGCTCTATTGTCGTGTGCGGTTGGGCGCCGCGTTTGCACAGGCTTCGTCCGAGTATACTTCCGCGCTTCTGCTGCAGCTTCTGCTGGCGCGGCTGCCCGAGGAGGTGGACAATCTGCTCGCGGTGGATGAGGCGCTGTTTGCCAGCCCGGACACGCGCGATCGCTTTCCGATTCCGGCGGGCGAGACTGTGGTGGCGCTGAAGGCGTGGGATGCGCCGCGGCTGGCGGCGAAGCTGCAGACGTGCGCGATGGACCCGCAGCTCGAGATGCGGGAAGTGCTGTCCTCCTACACACCCGGCCGGTTTACGTCTGCCACGTGGCAGGTGTCGTGCGGGGCAAAGCCGGCGGTTCTGGAGGCGGTGGTGGTGGCGTGGCTGAAGGACGTGCATTTGCCCTTTACGCTGCGGCGGGTGGGGGCAGGTGTGGCGCTTGAGCTTGCGCCTGCTGCGCTGCGCAAGGGGTTCGTACTGGCCGCAGGCTGCCGGGTCGATGGCGCAGGGAGCCTGGCGGAGCTGACGATTACGCCCAAGGTGGATTTGTTCGCGCTGCTGCGCAAGCTCCCCGCAGACGCATCGGCCAGCGTGGTGTGCACGAGTGTTGATTTCGGGGCTTCACGGTAGGGACGGCTTTACGCCGTCCATTTTCAGGTCAGTTGCGAGTAGCCGGCGTAAAGCCGTCACTACTGGGACAGCCAATCCCTCAGCGGGTGCGCAGCCCCCGCTGTACTAAGAGACCGTCGGAATTAGAATCTATCCGAAAACTGGCTCGCGAGGACGCTCGCCCTCCCATACTGTGTCAAAAGGTCTGTATTCTTCCAGGGAGGGCGAGCGTCCGCGCGAGCCGCCAGCGTCAGAAGAGGTTTTCGGATCGGTTCTAAGTCCGACAGGCTACTAGGGCGGGAGCGCGACTTCTAGGCGGTAAAATCGCGACGTGGCCGCTGGCGTGGTGTCGGACCATGTCGTGGGGCCGTCGGCCCCGGCCAGGGCATTGGTGACCAGAGACCAGTTGATATTGGTCAGCGGAGCGTCTTGGCGATAGACGGAGTAATGGCGGTCGGCCCAGCCGGTGAAGGTCATGGCCGGCGTCTGGTTGGTGCAGACGAATGCGGCGATGCGGAAGAAGGAGGCGGGGTTGGTGGGGTCGGTGCGCGCGATCCACTCGGCCAGGTTGTTCTGCCCGTCGGCGTCCGGGTCGTTGGTGGGCGCGAGGCCGTGAATCGTGCCGGAGTATTGCAACTCCCACCAATCCGGCAGGCCATTGGCGTTGCTGTCGAAATCCGCGATGGTGTTCGTGAGCCAGGCGTAGTGGGCGGAAACGCGCGAGGAATAGAACCCGCTGGCCATGTGGTTGGTGATCAGGGTCCAGTTATTGTTGGTTCCGATGTAAAGGCCGTAGCAGTCATAGATGGCGGCATCAAAACCGGCGCCGGTATTGGTGGTGTTGAAATAGCCGTCCACGGCATAGTGAATGCCGGCCAGCTGCCATCCGCCATCAGCCAGGACAAAGGCGGCGCCGCCAGAGTCGCCGACCGAGAGATGGCACTCGTCCGGGCCGGCGTGGTGGTCGAACGTGGCATAGAGATAGGGCGTGCCGACCGGGTTTGTTTCGATGCTCGATACGCAATTCGATCCCCAGCGCAGGACGCTGTCGGCTGTACCCAAGTGCCAGCCGTTGGTGAGTCCGTCCGTGACGATGGCGTTCCCACGCTGCGTGCCGCGGCCAAAGACAGCGAGGGTAGCGCCGACTTCGTTGGTGCCGGTGTAGATCGGTGCGTAGCGGGGCAGGCGCTCTGCCACCTGCCACAGGCGCAGGTCGGATCCGGGTGAGGGATCGTTGAACCAGGCCATGGGATGGTAGTTGGTGCCGTCGAGATTGAAGAGCGTGTTGGTGTCGCCGCCGATGTGCCGGGCGGTCAGGAAATAGTGCGGGGCAATGGCGGTTCCGAGATAGGCGCCGAACTGCCCCTCGAACTGCCAGCCGCTGTTGGTCAGCGCGCCGGTTGGAGCATTGGTGTGGTAGGCCGCGTCGTCGGTGGCATCAAAGATCACAGCCGACACCTGCCACGGCTGCGCCAGCAGGCCGGCCAGTGCGGTGCCGATGAGAGACGTAGCGCGTAATAGCGAGTGAAAACGCACGTAAATATCATAACGGGAAAAGTGGCAGGTGGGAAGGGTGGAAGATTGGAACCCGTGGGCGTGCTCACGAAAACCGCTCCCCTTCCGCCGCCCGCCCGGATTCCCTGATTGTCCTGGTTGAAAACGCACGACACCCTCCACATAAGGGCGGAAGGTAACGGTTTGCCGCCGGCCCAGGCGATGCCGACCATCCCAGAAACCACCCGCAAGGTGGCCCGGCCGCCACTCGGCCCTAAGCTCGTGGCCGAAGGGCTCCGCGGACGGGCATGCGCATATACGGCATCGGGCACTGCTGCTGGCCCGCAACCAAATCGGGCTTCAACAGGAGGCAACAGAGAGAACGGAGGGCTGACTTGCTCTGTTTTCTCAGTGGTGAATTGAAACGAAGAACTCGTTGTTCGCTAACAAACCTGAAACATGCGGTGGTTATCTTCACGCCACGAACGAA
>JBAXVM010000299.1:0-3393 GCA_037129105.1 bacterium | reverse complement strand
CTCATTATGGCGGACGAGAATGCCCTTACGGGCACACTACGAACGGCTTCTTGCCGATTCCGGGCCGTTTGTAGTGACGCCGTAAGGCTTTTTGGCGCCATCATGAGAACTGCTGGCAGCCTGCCTTTCGCCCTGACGATCGTCGTGGCATGCGCGCACGGCGCCGAGCCGGTTTCCAATCAGGAGATGGGCTGCTGGATTCCAATGACCAACGTCATGGCGTCCCTCGGCCTGACCAACAGCGAGCGCCTGGCCGATGGGCGGGTCCTCTCCAACGCGACCCACACCCTGCATCTCTTTGCCGGCCGCCGCAGCGCCTCCCTGGATGGCGTCAGCGTCTTTCTCCACCTGCCACCGCGCGATGCCTCAACCAACGATCTGCGCGACGTGGCGCGCGTGGATTATGAAAACCTGCTGCAGCCGATTCTCCTGGCCACCGCCGGGCCGCCGGCCACCCTCCGGATCGTGCTCGATGCCGGTCACGGCGGCGAGGACAGCGGCGCGCGCAGCGCCGCGCTGGACGTCCGGGAAAAGGATGTAACGCTGGACGTCGCGCGCCAGGTGGCCGCGCAATTGACAGCCGCCGGCCAGCAGGCGCTCCTGACACGCAGCCGCGACGTCACGGTCGCACTCGGCGAGCGCACACGCTTTGCCGCCGCACACCAGGCGCAGCTGTTTGTCAGCATCCACGCCAACTCCTCGCCCACCAACCAACTCGCCCTGGGCGCGGAAACCTATATTCTGCCGGTTCCCGGCTTCAACGGCCTGGCGGACAATACCCACGGACCGACCAACGCATGCCCGGGCAACCGCTTCGACACCGCCAATGCGCTGCTGGGATACGCGATTCACCGCCGCTTCGCTCCAATGACCGCCCTGGACCGTGGCCTCAAACGCGCGCGCTATTATGTATTGAAGGAAGCGCCCTGCCCCGCGGTCCTGCTGGAATGCGGGTTTCTGACCAACACCAACGACGCCACCCGCCTGGGCGACAGCGCTTACCGCCGGAAACTGGCTGACGAAATTGCCTCGGGCATCCTCGATTACACGCGCCTCATCCGCTTGCCAACTCAGCCGCCGCCCGCCGAAGCCGGATGCCTCAAACCCCCGCCGCCAACAGGTACGCCCAATTGACCAGCACCAGCAGCGCCGCACCCACGATCAGCAGGACCCGCTCACGCCGCGTGGTTTGCACACGCAGGCGATAGAAACCGAACAGCGGACCTGTGATTGCATAACCCGCCCACACAAACGCCAGGCCCGCCAGGCACGTCAGCAGCGGTTGCATACGCCAGGCCCCGGCCACGTGCCCGGCGAGCAAATGTTGCAGGGCGCGAAATCCGCCGCAGGTAAAACAAGGCACGCCGGTGCTAAACTTCAGCATGCAACGCGGCACACAGTACGGCGGAAGCTGCGTCAGCGTTAACGCCAGCACACCCACGATGCCCAGAAACCAGGCCGCACGGCTCTCGGGATCACACCACCCGGATGTCTTTAAAGAAATAGTCATAAGCAATTTTGGTAGCGGGTAAACCGGTCGCATGGTTCTTGCGGTTGCCATTATCCTGTTGGCGGCCGGGTGCGCGGGGCCGCGGGCCCTGTTTCTGCCGGCCGCGGACGCGCCCGCGCGCTGAATGCCCTATATTTCGCAATAAAACAGCATTTACGGCATCTAACAGAATGGAGCGGGCGATGGGAATCGAACCCACGTGACCAGCCTTGAAGGCTGGAACCGAACCGTTACTTTTGTTTGTGTTTAACAAGATTTTGTCATTCTATGTGGCCTGTGGGTGCGGATGTGGGTGCTTTCTCTCTGCATTCATCTCAATCAGGCGCATACTGCCTCTCGTTGGTTTAACCAGGGAGGTGTGTCATGGGCCTGATGATCAAACAGCAACGCGATGGTGTCTACCGAACGCAATGGTACGGCGTTTTCACCGATTCTGGAAAGCGGAAAGTGGTGAATCTGAATGTTCCGATCCTGGGATAATCGTGACGGCCGCTTGCACCGGCATGCGGCGGGGCGATGTCTGCGGGTTGCGGTGGAATGCGGTTGGACGGTTGGAACGTGTGTCGGTCAAGTGCTCAGCGGTTAAAGAACTGCAGGAGTTGACGGAGAAGTTGGCGAAGGGGAATGCGACTGAGGCGGATCGGAATCGGCTGCGCGTGGTGGCGGCGATGGTTTGAACCAGTGTCCATATGCCACTAAAGGCTGAAGGCTGAAGTGGGCAGCGCCTGACGGCGCCACTACGAACGGATGGCGAGAGGCTGAAGTGGGGAGCGGTTGACGGCGCCACTACGAACGGCATTGGCCTGCGTTTTTAATTGGGAACTCAGGAACTCAGGGAAAATGCGGGGAGAATTATTCCGGCTTTCTTAAGTTCCAGATTCGGAAGCTGCCGCGGCTTTCTTGGCGTCATGGCGGTTAAACCAAAAGGAGCTCTGTGCGCTCGGTCTTACTCGGCGCCCTCTGTGTCCTTGACCTGTGTGTGCTGACGCCTGGCTGAGTTCCAAATTCAGAATTCGCCTTGTTGCACTGAAATTGTGACGTCTATGGGGATGTCCGTCTGGACCGGCAAGGGCGAGAAGGACCGCGTGTTGCCGATCGGAAAGATAGCGGTTGGTTTCATCAAGCAATACATAGCCATGGTAAGGCCCTGGCTGGTCAATCCCGTGACACCGGATCGGCTGCTGTTCCTGAGTATGCGCGGGCGCAAGTTATCGAAGAACGCCTTGTTATGCATGGTCGGCAAGTATGCTTCCGCAGCAGGCCTGGGCCATGGGATCACACCGCACTCGTTGCGCCACGCCTTCGCCACCCACCTGATCCAGAATGGCGCCAACTTACGGCACGTCCAGGAGATGCTTGGCCACTCCCAGATATCCACCACGCAACTCTACGTCCACCTCACGATAAGGGACCTCAAACGAGTCCATCGCAAAACGCACCCGCTTGGGAAATAGGGTCATTGGCGCAATATGCATATAAATTCACGCCACCCTGTTCCTCCAGCGGATCGCGGGTAAGCCAGACGGCGAAAAGCAGGTGGCGTGACCCAGAGGCGATCTGGCTGCGTATTCGCGGACAGTTCGCCGGCGGGCGAAGCAGGTGGCGGGTGTATTCACCCGACACCTGGCACGACGCCTGCCGCCGGGCGGCGCGTCGGACAGAAAGGCGCACCGGAGCGAAGGCGCCCAGGGTGAATGAGAATGGAAAGTCCGAAGGGCAAACGGTGGGTGTCAGGTGTCAGGTGTCAGGGTTCAGTTTGTCCGCAGATTGCGCCGATTAACGCAGATTAGGCGTGTGGCAGGTGCGGCGATCTGGGGCGGCAGGTATTCCGGCCGAACCAGATGGCCGCGGGGGTGTTGGGCGGCGTGCGACGCACGGTTTGT
>JBAXVM010000298.1:0-3469 GCA_037129105.1 bacterium | reverse complement strand
CTTTACCGTCATTTCCTCCATTCACAGGCTTGGCCTGTCGCGAGAGTTCCAAATAGAATGGTTTATTCGTTCGGACATTTCTGGTTTCGATGGCCGATCCACCATCCCAAGTCTCCAACAAACCAATTGTCGCGCCAAAGTCGTTGTGTCATCATGTCATGCCACGGCGCAAGGCGTCCTGAACGCATGCCTGCCAAAAGACAGGTTCTTTTCTGATGAGTACAAAAACACTGCGTATTCCCGTGAAAATCGCCGGCGAGACCGGCGTGCGTTATGGTAGCGAACCACTGAGCTTCGGTGTCCCGTTTGCCGAGGGGACGTTCCCGGCCGGCTCGCGTCTGCGCGCGGTCCGGGCCGACGGCACGGAGTTACCGCTCCAGACAGCCCAGGTGTCGACCTGGAAGAAAGACCTGAAGGACGTCAAGTGGTTACAGGCCGACATACAGGCCGATCCCGCCGTGGACGGCGAAACAGTGTTTCTGGAGTCTGTCCGGTCCGATCCGTCAGATCCGTCAGATCCGACAGATCAGACGGATCAGAAGAAACCTATCGCGGGCATCGCCATCACCACCACCTCCCGCAACGGCCTCCTGACGGTCGACACCGGCGTGCTGCGTTTGAAGATGCGTACCGACTACGAGCGCTGGCGCCTGCGCGAGAACACCTCGCCCTTCGCCGGTTGCCAGTTCAAGACCGCGGACGGATGGCGCGATGTGTGGCAGGGGGCCGGGCTGCTGCTCTACATGAAGGACCAGCATGGCAATCTCTACACCTCGGAGGGGATTTGTCCGGCACCGCGGATTGTCGTGGAGGAACAGGGGGCGCTGCGCGTCTGCCTGCTGGTCACCGGGCACCTCTATTCCGCCCAGGGGCTGCGTTTCTGCCCGTACAAGCTGCGCATTCACCTCTATGCCGGCAAAGCCGACCTGCGGATCTTCCACACGTTCGTCTTTGACCAGGATCCGACCCGCATCCAGTTGAAGGCCATCGGCCTGAAACTGTTCGCGAAGACGGGCGACGGCGCCGTGGCGGCCGTGGGCGGGGAAGGCGCGATTGCGCACGCCAACCGCAACCTGACCCCCGACGTGAACGGCTACGCCACCATGGGCGCCATTGGTTGCGATCAGGTGCGCGAGCGACCCAATCCCGCCAATACCACGTCCGGCCAGCTTTCGATCCTGCAGTCGGACGACCTGCACTATGCTGCCAAGCTGAACGATCAGCCATTTGGCGCTGGCGCTAAGTCGCTGGGCTGGGCCAGCCTCAGCGGCCCCGATGCGAGCGTGGTGGCCGGCATCCGCGACTTCTGGCAGGAGTATCCGAAGGGGTTTGCCGTGTCGTCCGCCGGCATCGACATCCGCATCTGGCCGGAAGACGCACCCCAGCCGCTGAGTTTCCTCTCGCCGTTCGATGAGCCGTTTGTCGATTTCCGCGGCACGCGCGATGAGGAGGAGATCAAGCGCCTGCTCGCCGAGCACCCGACCGCGCCCCTATCATTGAAGCAGTGGACGGATGACGTCAAGTGGATCGAAGACGTAATGGCCCGCCTCGCGCCGGGGCGAAAGATGAGCTACAACGATTTCATGGGGCCGTTCACCGGCATTGGCACGGCCAAGACCACCGAAATCGTGCTGCGTTTTGCGGAAGGGCAGATCCCTACAGCTGATGCAGCGGCCTTCGGTGCCACCGTGCAGGAGCCCCTCGTCGGCATCGTGGACCCCGGTTACCTCTGCGGCACCGATGTATTCGGCGCCTTCCTGCCTGCCGGTCACCCGCAGTTCGAGGAGCTGGACCGGGAGCTGACCGCATTCCACGAGCGCATCCACGTCAAACCGATCCAACGCGCGCGACGCTACGGCATGTTCATGTACGGGCACATGATCAACGCGCATGCACCCTCATGCCCGGACGCGGTGCACAACCTCTACATCGACAGCGACGAACCGGAGAAGGCGCTGCGCTACGTCGGACCCTTCGGCAACGAGGCCGCCGACAGCGTGCAGTGGGTCTGGAGCCAGTTCCTGCGCAGCGGCCGGCGCTGCGACTTGCGCTGGGCACAGCTCGCTTCACGTGCCACGGCCGACACCAGCTTCGTGCATGCCTTCCCGGGCCACGAAGAGAACGTCGGCTGCATCCACTATCACGGGCCGCACGTCTGGCACAACGGACTTAACCGGTCGCACTCCAATGTCGGCGGGATCGCGATGGACTACTACGTCACCGGCAACCGCCGGTTGCGCGATGTCATCCTTGAAGCGGCGGACGGGCTGGCCGACAACAAGCTGGAGCCGTGTGGTATTGTCACCTGCTTCGCGCCGATCTCGCGGGAGTTCATCATTCCGGTGGCGATCCTGCTGGAGGCGTACCAGATCAACTGGCACGAGAAGTACGGCACGCCGGCCGAGCGCTCGCTCAACTGGTTCCTGCGCACGTTGCGTACGCCGGGCTTCTTGCCAAACCACGTGTTCACGCGCGGACCGCGCGGCGACCACGCCGAGGTCGAGGGGGAGTGTCACGACGTCGCATGCAACACGGACCAAATGTTGACTCCGGCCTTGCGGCTTTTCCCGTCGAAAGCACTCCGGGATTTTATTGTGGCCAGGACAAACCCCGATAACTTGACGAGCGACCGCGAGATGGCCGCCGCCGCCCTCGGCGCACGGGATTTCGTGGATGCCATCCGTAACGGCGGCAATCCGGGCCTCTACTGGCATTCCGCATGCGACTGGGTGCCGCGCAGCTTGAAGCTCGTGGCACGGGCGGCAGAGAAGGATCCCGGCTTCTGGGAGTGGGCGGCAAAGTGGGCGGAACAGCAGAAGGCCAATCCGAAACCACCACGGCCGATGCCGCCCGAAGTAAAGGGCCGGATCCAGCTCGGCGCGCTGAGCACGGAACCGCACCCGGCGTAACCCGCAAAGACAGAACATCGAGGAAGCAAACAGATGACAACCACCAGCAAGCGCATTCCCGTGAAACTAGCCGGCGAGTCCGGCGTCCGATACGGCAGCGAACCCATAACCTTCGGCGTTCCCTTTGCCGAAGGCGCCCTCCCGGTCGGCTCGCGTCTGCGTGCCGTACGGGCTGACGGCAAGGAACTGCCCCTGCAAACCTCTCAGGTGACGACCTGGAAGAAAGACCTCAAGGACGTCAAATGGATCGTTGCCGATTTGCAAGCCGACCCCGCCGTGGACGGGGAGACGGTGTTTCTGGAGTCTGTCCGGTCCGATCCGTCCGATCCGTCCGATCCGACGGATCCGACGGATCAGAAGAAACCTATCTCGGGCATCGCCATCACCACCACCTCCCGCAACGGCCTCCTGACGGTCGACACGGGCGCGCTCCGGCTCAAGATGCGCGCCGACTACGAGCGCTGGCGCCTGCGCGAGAACACCTCGCCCTTTGCCGGTTGCCAGATCAAGACCGCGGACGGATGGCGCGATGTGTGGCAGGGGGCCGGGCTGCTGCTCTA
>JBAXVM010000297.1:0-3486 GCA_037129105.1 bacterium | reverse complement strand
GCCCGGGCCACCTGCATGCCCACGACGAAGATAAAGACAAAGATAGTCATGAGGACAAGCCCAAGGACCGCAACCATGAAATCTTCCCCCCAACATCTGCCACCTACCACCTATCACCTGCGCCCCGCCACGCGCCACCTGCCACGTGTCTCTATCTTCTCCCTCCTGCTGGCCTCCATCTTTGCGTGCACGGCGCACGCGACCGAGTATCTGGTAGCTACCAATGGCAACGATGCCGCCTCCGGCATGGGCGGGTGGGCGAATGCGCTGCGCACGATCGGCGCGGCTGTGGCCAAGGCGACGCGTGACGGCGACATCGTGACCGTCTCCAACGGCGTCTATAACATCTCCAACCAGCTTGTGATCGCCAACGGCATTATCGTCCGCAGCTTCGAGCGTGGCTTGCGCGGCGCGTCAAACACGGTTGTCCGCCGCGGGAGCGGGAGCGCCCGCATCTTCAACATCCGGCACGCGGCTGCCGTGGTCGAGGGGTTCACGATTCGTGACGGCAAGGGCAACGGATTCGCGGAAGGGTCGGGTGGCGGCGTCTACATGATCGACGGGCTGATCCGGGAGTGCATCATTACCGGCAATGCGGTCGGTCAGCAGCACACGCACGGAGTCGGCATTTACATGACCGGCGGCACGGTCGAAAACAGCATCATCCGGGAGAATCAGGGCGGCTGGAATCATTCGAGCGGCGGCGGGTTTTACGCAACAGGCGGCCGGATTCTATTTTGCCGCATTCTGAACAACGCCATTGGTAATAACGATGGCGGCGGCGTCTGCGCCGGGCCCGCAGTCTTGATTCACGGCTGCCTGATTGCAGGGAACAGCGCCAGTGGCAGTGGCGGCGGAGTGTACGGCGGCAAAATCGAGAACTGCACGATCGCGAACAATCGCGCCGTATCCGGTGAAGGCGGCGGAACCTGCAACAGTGCGGTGAGCGAGTCGATCGTGTACGGGAATCAGGCAGCCAAGGCGACCACGCACGATTATTCCGGGGGCAGCTTCCGGAGAACCTGCGCCACGCCGCTGCCTGCCGGCGAGGGTAATCTGGATGGCGACCCGTGTTTTGTCTCCCCGACTAACAACGACTTCCGGTTGCAGCCCGCCTCCTCTTGCGTCAATAGGATTCTGGTGGAGGCTGCGGGGCCGCAGGATGCGCGCGATCTCGACGGCAATCCGCGCGTGTATCAGGAAGTCATGGACCTGGGCGCGATCGAGTACTGGCCGGTTGTGCCGGTGCTGCGGCCTGCCGGCGTGTCCCGTCTCACGGACAAGTCCGCCTCCGTGGTGTGCAATGTCATGTTCCTCGGGTTAGGTCAGTCGACGCTGTTCGTTTGTCATGGACCGACCGACGGGGGGACCAACCGCCAGGCCTGGGCCAGCGAAGTCCGCTTCCCCGGGACAGCCAAGGTCGGGCTCCAGGATGCTGCAATCGCCCACTCGGCATCGAACCGGATTTGGTATTACCGGTGCGTTGCGACAAATCTGCATGGCATCTCCTGGGCGGAACGGACGAGCGGCTTCATGTTGAAAGCAGTGGATGTGAAGACCACGGGGCGTGAGAGCACGGAAGAGCGCCCCGCGGCGTTTGTGATCTCCCGTCCTGCCAACGTGACCAACGGCCCGCTGGATGTCTATTTCACCCTGGGCGGTACCGGCGTCAACGGCACGGATTACGAACCGCTCGAAAGCCCGGTCGTGATACCTGCCGGCGCGGCCTCGGTCAAGTTGACCGTCACCCCCCGCTTCAATACCGGCGATCAGCAGCCCAAGAGTGTGGAATTGACCCTGGCCCCGGGAGGATATACTCTGGGCGTAAATCGCAGCGCACGCATTCTCACGCGCGCGGAGTAGGCGCGGGGTGGGGATGCGGTTGTGATGCCTTGATAATCAGGTGGCCCGGGCGCTCCGCGCACGGGCATGCGCGAGACCCGCAACCGCGCAGGTGCTTGCCCGTGCGCGGAGCGCCCGGGCCACCTGCATGCCAAAGACGAAGTTAAAGTTGTTCTGAAGACCAGCCATAGAATCGCAATCATGAAACCTTCCACCCCTTCGGCAAGCCAAAGGCCCCGAGCTCTGTCGAGGGGCTCAGGGCATGAATGCCTCCACCTTCCACCCTTTACCCGCCTGCCCGCCCTGGTGCTTCTGCTGGCAGGCTTCTGCGCCGGCACGACCGCAGCAAAGGACATCTACGTTGCGACCAACGGCACGGCCAGCGCGCCATATGCCACGTGGGCGACGGCCCTCCCGGATGTGCAGCGCGCGCTCAACTACGCGTCGCCGGGCGACACGATCTACCTGGCCGGCCAGACGTTTGCCAAGTTCGCGGATTTCGGCGCGGTGTTCACCTGGAAGAACGCCAAGGGCGTGACGGTGCGTGGCGGGTATGAGGCGTCTCCTGCGCTGCCGCTCGCGGATCATCCGGGCGCGCGGAACGCGACAACGGTTTGGACACTGGCTGATGGCGTGGGGCGCGTGTTGACCATGGACTCGCTCTCGAACTGCGTGCTGGAGCAGGTCACGCTTTGCGGCGGAGCCAATACGGATCTTGGGGTGGGGGTGCAGATTACCAACTGCTGGAATGTGACGCTGGCAAATTGTTGTATCAGCAATAACGTGCATCGCGGGGTGTATTCCAAACCGTGCGGGGGCGGTCTGGCCGTCTGGAAGAGCACGGTCGTGTTGACCAATACCGTCATAGCCGACAACCGGACAACTCCGGGCGGTGGTGTGCCGGTCTTCGGGGCTGGCCTCTATGTGGATCCCGATAGCGTCGTCCGGGCGACGCGCTGTCGGATCGAAAGAAACTCCGTGACCACCGGCGGCGGCGATGGCGGCGGCGGCGGCGGTGGTGGATTTTTCAATCAGGGTACGCTTGAACTCTATGAAACCGTGTTGCTGAACAATATCAGTGGCAATCCGGATTACGGGTTTGGCGCTGCAGGCCGGAATTCGGGCCGGCTGCTGTTGCGCAACTGCCTGGTGGCAAAAAACAAGGATCTGCATGCCATCAGCGATGGCATACATCTGGGCGGCGGGTCGGCGACTTTTGTGAATTGCACGATCGTGGATAACCACGGCGTGGGGCTCTATTATGCCGGCGGTTACGTGGCCATGACCAACTGTATCGTCCGCGGCCATGCCCGCGCGGATCTGCTCTCCTTCCCGAAGGACCGATACGGCGTAATGCCCAATGTCTGGTACTCCAGCATTGGCGACGGACAGAACAACGGCTGGCAGGGGTGCCTCACGGCTGATCCTCTATTTGCTGACTCCGTCTATTATCACCTGCAATCCACGGCTGGCTGCTATGACAACGGCTTCTTTACCGGCGGCGCCTGGAGCAACTCCGCAGCCACGAGTCCGTTGATTGACCGCGGCTTTCCGTCGCCGAATAATTACAGCCGCGAGCCTGAGCCGAACGGCGGGTGGCTCAACATCGGTGCTTACGGCCATACCGAGGTCGCATCAAAATCG
>JBAXVM010000296.1:0-3486 GCA_037129105.1 bacterium | reverse complement strand
CGGTATGCTTGCGGCCCGTACAAATTGTTGTGCTTCAGGAAAAGACCAAGGGAGCAACCGATGAAGTCAGAGAATACACTCGATGCGATTTTTGCCATGGCGATTGATCGCGAGGAGGCGGCCAACCGGTTTTATGCGGAGCTTGCCCGGCGGGTGAAAAACCAGTCGGTCAGGGAAACCTTCGAGGCCCTTGCGAAGGAAGAGCTGTCCCACCGCACGCTGCTGCAGGCGCTGCAGGCGGATCCGCAACTCGGTGCCAAAATTAAATCCGGGAGCGACTTTCATGTGGCCGAGTCCGAGGCGGCGCCGGATGTCCGGCCGGACATGCCGCTGCGCGACGCCGTGGCGCTGGCCATGAAGAAGGAGCAGCAGGCGGTTGAATTATACCGCGGACTAGCCCGGGTCGCCACGGATGCAGGCACGCGTGAGCTCTTTGAGAACCTGATGAACATGGAACTCGGGCACAAGATCAAGCTGGAGGCGGTTTTTGTGGATATCGGTTATGCAGAGGTCTTCTGAAGAAAGCCGGGGCGCAGCGGGTGCGCAGCCCCCGCTGTACAGGGAGGCAGGATGAAAGTTACGGCATTGACGGAAGCGTTGGCGAAGGCCACGGTGACGCGGGACGGCAAGCGCATCCTGACGTGCGCCAAAGCCTTGCAACTGGCTGGCCAATTCCAGGTGCCGCCCGGGCGTATTGGCCGGCTGTGCGATGCCGGGGGGATTAAGATCCGACGCTGCAAGCTCGGGTGCTTCTGATGTGTTCTGGCGGGCGAAGCGCAAAAACTTGCCGGAATCGCGGACATTTATGAAGGTGGAATTGTTGTTTGGCTTGTGCGTGTGCCTGCTGGCGATCTCGTTTCTGTACTCGTCCGTGGGCCATGCGGGAGCGTCCGGATACCTGGCAATCATGAGCCTGTTCGGCTTGTCGCCGGAATTCATCCGGCCGGCGGCGCTCGTGTTGAATATCGTGGTGGCCGGCATGGCCGCGTGGCAGTTCTATCGGGCCGGATATTTTCATTGGCCCACGTTCTGGCCCTTTGCCGTGCTTTCGCTGCCCTGTGCCTTTCTCGGCGGAGGCCTCGAGGTTCCGGTTCAGGTTTTCAAGCTCCTCCTCAGCCTGGTTTTGCTCGTTTCAGCGGGTTTGCTGCTGGTGCGAATGAAGACCGCGGACGAGGCAACCCTGCCGTCCCGGACGGTTTCCCTGGCCGTGGGGGCTGGGCTGGGTTTCGTGGCGGGTGTGACCGGGACAGGCGGCGGGATCTTTCTGACACCCGTGCTGATTTTGTTTCGCTGGACAAAAACCAAGACGGCTTCGGCCATTTCGGCACTCTTTATTCTCGTCAATTCGATTGCCGGCTTGCTGGGCGTGACTGCTCACGCCAGGCAACTGCCCGCCGTCGACGCACTGGCGCCCATGCTGATCACCGTGCTTGTCGGCGGGACCATCGGCTCCTATCTGGGCAGCCGGATATTCTCGAGGGAGGTCATCAAACGGATGCTGGCCGTCGTGCTGGCCATCGCATCTTTCAAGCTCATGCTGGGGTGACCCGGAATCCGGTTGCACATCTGCCGGAACACGCTATCCTTTCTGCTGCCGGCCGGGAAGCCTATGGGTGGCTGGCGGAAGAAGTGTCATAACTTGCAAACGAAAAACAGAACGTCAGGTCGTATGCTCGCGCTGCTTTTGTTTGCGGCGCTGGTGCTGTTTGCCGCCTGGCAGAACCGCCGGCTCGGCGAGGCCCGGCGTGCCGGTTTGCCGGAAGCGCCGGCCTATGCCACCCGGGTGCCGCCGCTCCTGAACTTTCTCACGGTCGGGATGGGCGGGTTTCGCGGCATTGTCGCCGAGGTGCTCTGGTCGCGCGCCGACCGTCTGCAGGAAGAGGGGCGCTATTTCGAGCTGGTGCAGTTGTCCGGGTGGATCACCTGGCTGGATCCGCATGCGACCGGGGCGTGGACGTATAATGCGTGGAACATGGCCTACAACATCACTGCCATGATGCGCCGCCCCGCAGACCGCCAGCGCTGGCTTTTTCACGGTATCGCGCTGCTGCGCGACCACGGCCTGCCGGCCAACCCGCATGCAGCCAGCCTGTATCGCGACCTGGCCTGGTTCTATCAGCACAAAATCGGATCGGCTGACGACAGCGCGCATCTCCTGTACAAGCTTTCCCTGGCCCAGGCCATGGCCCCGTGTTTGCAGCCGGACGGCACGCTATCCAATGCGCCGGCCAACCGTGCGGCGTTGGCCGCTTGTCGCCTGGATGTCGACCGTATGCAGCTGCTGGAGCAACGGTTCGGGCCGCTGGATTGGCGCGTGCCCGCATCCCATGCCATCTACTGGGCTTGGCAGGGGCTGGAACATGCACGCGGCCAGGAGCGGCTGGCCAGCCGCCGCGCCGTGTACCAGCCGCTCATGCAGTGCGTGCTGGCCGGTCGATTAGACGGCGACCTGTCACAGGGGGTGTATCATGCCGGCCCGCTGCCATCCGTGGTTCGCCCGGCCGTGCAGTTTCTCGAAGAAACCATCCGGGAAACGCCAACCGCCGGCACACGCTCAGCCTACGTCTTTTTCCTGCTGTATGCCATCCGGCAGGCCAGCGAAAGCGGCGACACAACGCAGGCCGCGACCTGGCTGCGGGACTTGAACCGCACGGGCGAAGGCCTGTTCAGCCCCATGACGCTCGAGGCTGTCGTGCGGGGCGAACGACCGGAAATGCTACACTAGCAGCCTGGTCGGACGTAGCACTTGAGCAGCACGGATTTTGTGCCGACCAGGCTGCAGAACCGCAGAATATCGAATAAGGAATCATAAATCATGAAGTGAAGATCATTTACCGGTCTCTTACCTTCATGATTTATGATTCCTTATTCGATATTCGATATTTCTCCCGAACGTCCGACAGGTTCCTGGCTTTTCTACAGTACCGCCTCAATGGCCTTCAGCAGCACGTCGCCGCGTTGCAGACCGACGAAGGACTTCACAACCTGGCCATCCTTGAAGATCAGCAGCGCTGGGATGTTTGTGATGTTGTACTTCGCGGCGAATTCCTGCTCCGCGGGCTCGTTGACGTTGAGCTTGGCGATACTGGCACGCCCGGCTACTGCGCCCACGATCTGTTCCAGGATCGGCGCCTGCATGCGGCACGGACCGCACCAGGGCGCCCAGAAATCCACCAGCGTCACACCGCTTGCGACGCTGGTATCGAAATCAACTGCTGTCAGATCCTTCACGCCTGCTGCCATGATTTGTTCTCCTTGTAGCCGGACGCGCTGCGCCGGCAGTTCTTATCCTGCCCGGTACGGGCTGACGATTACGGGTGTGGCGTGTATTCTACCAGCCTGCGCCACGTGAAGGGAAGAGGGGAAGAGGGGCGCAGCAGCAGTTCTCATGATGGCGCCAAAACGCCTTACGGCGTCACTACAAACGGCCTAGAAACGGCAATAAGCCGTTCGTAGTGTGCCCGTAAGGGCATTCGTGTCGCCATA
>JBAXVM010000295.1:0-3503 GCA_037129105.1 bacterium | reverse complement strand
GACGACTACGGCGACGACTACGGTGGACGAATTCGAAATTCCCCTCGTTATCCGTTGTCGTCGCCGTAGTCGTCCACCGGGGTATCACCAATTTTTGAACTCAGCCAACCGCGTGGCTGCGCCGCGAACAAACGCTCGGGTAACTTGAAATTCTCCGCGATCTCCGCACGAGGCGGCAGGGGGGCGCGCCATAATGAAACGGCTGTGCCTGCGCTTGCGCTGTGATGCGCTTTTCCGTATGGTTACGGACATGCCGCAGCTGCGAACCTGCCATGGGTCCCGTGCGTACGGGACTGCGAGTCACGGGGAAAACACACGCACATGACCGCTCCGATCCGACGCACGCCAGCCGCCCTGGCGCTTTTGCTGCTGGTGCCGGCGCCGAGCATTGGCGTACTGGCAGCCATGGTGCTGTTCCCCGGCACCATGCTCGGCAAAGGCCTGTTTGCCATCAGCAAGCTATGGCTGTTTGCCTTTCCCGTGGTCTGGCTGCTGCTGGTCGACAAGGCACCCTGCAGCTTCTCGCCGGCGCGCAACGGCGGCTGGCGTGCCGGTCTGCTCTCCGGCATGGCGATCAGCCTTCTGATCCTGCTGGCCTACTTTACCTTCGGGCATGGCCTGCTGGACCGGTCCGTCCTGGCAGGCAAAATGCAGTCCATCGGACTGGGTGCCTGGCCGGCCTACCTGGCCGGGGCGCTGTACTGGATTCTGATCAACTCCGTGCTGGAAGAGTATGTCTGGCGCTGGTTTGTCTATACGCGCTGCGAGATGCTGATCGGGCCGAACGCCGCGATCGCGCTCTCTGCGTTTCTGTTCACACTGCACCACTTCTTCGCGCTGCAGACGTACTTCAGCCTGCCCCTGACCCTGCTTTGTTCGCTGGGCATCTTGATCGGTGGGGCGATCTGGTCGGTCCTGTACCGGCGCTACCGCTCCATCTGGCCGGGGTACCTCAGTCACGCCATCGTGGACCTGGCCGTATTCGGCCTCGGCGCGTATCTGCTGTATGGGAAGCCGTAATCCCAGGAGACTGTCGGATTTAGGGCTTTTTCCACATCGAACAACATAAGTTTTCAACGCCCAACGCTCAACGTCCAACTTCCAACGCCCAACGGAGCTTCTTACAGACTGTTTCGGGGTATTTGTCATTGGACGTTGGGCGTTGGAAGTTGGGCGTTGGGCGTTGAATAGCTTAGTCCGACAAGCTGCTAGTCATAGGGAAGCCCCCTCCAAGCACTGGACAGCAGCAAAAAACAGCCAACTGACAGGAAAACAGCTGTCATTCTGCCTGTTTTATGAGGTATCGCAACCCGCTATCCGCGGGTTGCTAACTAGCAGCCTGGTCGGCAGACGTTGTTTACCTCCAAAAGGCTAAGTCCGACCAGGCTGCTAGGACGGCTTGACGTTTGCGGCGGCATGAGGATAATGCGCGGGCATGAAACAGCCAACCCGTCGCACATCTGCCGCTGCCGGCCTGACCCTGCTGGGGGGCGGCACGCAACCTGCCCCGCCCTCGCCGGATCAGGCGCATCTCGAGGCCTTCCCCAACCCGTCGCCCCGGCGCGCCTACCAGATCACCTTCGACTGCCCCGAGTTCACCTCGCTCTGCCCGGTGACCGGCCAGCCTGACTTTGCGCACATCACGCTCGAATACTGGCCGCGCCGGCAGTGCGTGGAGAGCAAGTCGCTCAAGCTCTACCTCAGCTCATTCCGCAACCAGGGGTGCTTTGCCGAGACCATCGTCAACCGCATCCTCGACGACGTGGTGGCCTGCTGCCGCCCGCGCCGGGCCGTAGTCACCGGACGCTTCACCCCGCGCGGCGGCATTGCCATCACCGTGACAGCCAAGCAGCCTGTCGGACTTAGCACTTGATCAACAAATGTTTTGCGCCGACCAGGCTGCTAGCAGCTTGTCGGACTTAGCACTGAAACAGCACAGAATTTGCGCCGACAAAGCTGCTAGTAAGGGGGAAGCCATCGCCAAGCACCAGATGCCAACAAAAAAGTACTTATCTGGCAGAAAATCCCAGCCATCCCGGTTGTTTTTCGAGGCATCGCAACCCGCTATCCGCGGGTTGCGCAACTAGCAGCCTGGTCGGCACAAAATCCGTGCTGATCAAGCGCTAATTCCGACCAGGCTGCTAGCCCTCGTACTCCGCCCACCCGCGCGGGGTCTCCCAGACGCGTACCCGCACCAGACGCACATTCCGGCGCAGCGGATAGCGCGTGTCGCGCTTGCGCATCTGCGCAGCCAGATTGGCCCGGATGGCGTCGAACAGGGTGCGTGCCACGACTTCGGTCGTGGGGTCCTGATCCGTGAAACCGATCACACCTTCGCCATAGGCCTTCTTGAGGGTGGCAAACATGGGATCGCTCGTGTTGATGCAAAGCGCATGATCGTACCGCTCCACGACCTGCTCCGCCGCCTCCTTGAGCGCGGAGAAATCGCACACCATCCCCCGTTCGTCAAGCCGGGCAGATTCCAGCACGATCTCGATGCGGCGCGAATGCCCATGCGGCAGGCGGCACTTACCCGGATGCCGGGAAAGCTGATGGCCGCTTTCAACATCAAACACTTTGCAAATTCGATATGGCATGCGATCTTCGTTCCTTTCTTACCGCGTCAGACACCCGCCCGCGCGCCGAACAGTTCGATCTGCAGGCGGTTGCAGTAGCGGAAACCGTACTCCTTGCACACCTCCACGAGCCACGCGTCGCGCGGACGCAGTGGCGCGCGGTCCACCCCCTCCGGCATGAGCAACACGCGCTCCGGGGGCACCGGGCGGTTCAGACCGGCCAGGATGGCGCGCACTTCCAGCACGTCGCCCGGCAACGATACCACAAACTTGAACTGGAAGTCATACGCGTCCACCCAGGCGGCCAGCGCGGACAGATTGATGCGCCGGGCTTCGTCCTCGTCGGGCGCAGCCGAGGAGTTGCGCAGCTTGGGGCTGATGGAGGCCAGATCGCAGGCAATCTTATCCGGCGGCAGCGTGCCGTTAGTCTCGATGGTCACATGCCGCTGCCGCTCCCGCAGGGCAGCGGCCAGCGCCTGGACACCTGCCACGGTCATCGGCTCGCCGCCGGTCAGCACCACAAAGCGCGTCGGAAAGGCGCACACCTGCCGCACCAGCTCCGGCAGCGCCAGCTCCTGGCCAGCCTCCGGCTCACGCGCATACGTGGAATCGCACCAGGCGCAGCGGAGGTTGCACCCGGCCAGGCGCACAAAGACCGACGGCACACCCGTAAGGCTCCCCTCGCCTTGCAGCGAATGAAACAGCTCCACAACCTGGAATCGCGGTTCGGACACGTCATAGCTCCTTTCGGAAGCGGTAGTTAGAATTCAGAATTCAGAATTCAGAATGAACGCCAAGAGAATAGGCGCTATGCCCTCTGGTCTGACGACAGACACTCTTGCCCTTCCATGACTGATAATATCGCATTCATTCTTCCGAGTAGGGATGGGGCTTGCGCCCCATCCCCCTCACAGACCCGTGCGAGCG
>JBAXVM010000294.1:0-3540 GCA_037129105.1 bacterium | reverse complement strand
TCCAGCAAGCGTTTGGTTTTCATAAAATTCCTGTTTCTCTAGGTGGGTGACCCGGGCGCTGCGCACGGACACGTAGCAGAACCGATGCCTGTCTTGCACAATGCCCGTGCGCGGAGCGCACGGGCCACCTTCGTGCAGCGTCTCCCCAATGACCAATGACTACTGACCCATGACTTCCCTCTCACGGCTCGGCCAGCGCGGACACAAACAGGGCCTTGATCGTATGCATGCGGTTCTCGGATTCATCAAAGACGCGCGAGAAGGACGATTCGAACACGTCATCCGACACCTCCAGCGCCCCGCATTCGCGCGTCATGACCGTCTGGTTGTCGTGGCACGCCGGCAGGCAGTGCAGGAAGATCAATTCGCCGCCCAGGTTGCCGGTGGCACGACAGATGTCCATGTTGATCTGGTACGGCCGCAGCAGCCGCAGGCGCGTCTCCTTTTGCGCCTCCTCGCCCATTGAGACCCACACATCCGTGTAGAGCACGTTGGCACCCTTCACGCCCACGACCGGATCATGCTCCACGCGCACGCTGCCGCCGGTCTCTTTTGCCAGAGACAGCGCCGTGGCGACCAGTTCAGGATCGGGCTGCAGTTCAGGCGGCGTGCAGTTTACAAAATGCAGCCCGGCCTTGGCGCACCCCAGCATCAGCGTGTTGGCCATATTATTGCGACCATCGCCCACGTACGCCAGCTTCACACCCTCCAGGCGCCCCAGGCTCTCTTTGACCGTCATCAGATCGGCCAGCACCTGCGTCGGATGAAAGGCATCCGTCAGTCCATTCCATACCGGCACACCTGCCAGCCGGGCCAGCCCTTCCACGGTCTTCTGCTCGTAGCCCCGAAAAAGAATGCCGTCGAAGACCCGTCCCAATACGCGAGCCGTATCCGCCACCGACTCCTTGGCGCCGAGATGAATATCGTTGCGCGAAAGATATTCTGCCGTGCCCCCCTCGTCACGCACAGCCACCGAGGCCGCCGTGCGGGTGCGGGTGGAGCTCTTCTCGAAAACCAGAGCAATGTGACGCCGATGGAGCAACTGGCCTCGAATGCCATTTCGGCGGCGCACTTTGAGCGCAATCGCCAGATCGATCAGCTCATGCATCTCGTCATTGGTTATATCCAACAGGGTCAGCAACGAACGACCCCGCAACGCTGGGCTCCAGGTCAACATAGAACACACTCCCGAAATGGATCACGTCTCAGTATACCGCCATCGGCCCTGTGGCTTCAATACAGCAATTCGCCCCACACTCCTGCATTGTCCGCGCGTCACAGTTCTGATACACATGCTGCATGCAACCGCGTCCAGCCGAAGCAATGAATCAGCGCAATGCCGCTTTCGATAACCGGCTGCGCCCGTCCCGCTTTGAGGACTTTGTCGGACAGCAGAAGGTGCGCGGCCGTCTGCTGCTGGCAGTCGAAGCGGCGCGCCAGCGTAAAGAACCGCTCGACCACGTGCTGCTCTCCGGTCCGCCCGGCCTGGGCAAGACGACCCTGGCCTACATTCTCGGCGATGCCATGGGCGTAAATGTCAAGGCCACCTCCGGGCCGGTCATCGACAAGCCGGGAGACCTCGCCGGGCTGCTCACCTCCCTGGCGCCCGGCGACATCCTATTTATTGACGAAATCCATCGCATCCAGCGCACGGTCGAAGAGTACCTCTACTCGGCCATGGAGGATTTTGTCATCGACATCATGATCGACCAGGGCCCCAACGCGCGCTCCGTGCGGCTGGAGCTCCCCCATTTCACGCTGGTGGGCGCCACCACGCGCAGCGGGCTGATCTCCGCGCCGCTGCGCTCCCGTTTCGGCATCGCCAACCGGCTGGACTATTACGACCACAACGATCTGCAGACCATTGTCACGCGCTCCGCAGGCAAGCTGGAGATCGGCATCGACGTGGAAGGCAGCCGCGAAATCGCGCGCCGCAGCCGGGGCACGCCGCGCATCGCCAACAACCTGCTGCGGCGTGTGCGTGACTATGCCCAGGTCCGCGCGGACAACCACATCACGCAGCCGGTGGCGGACGCGGCGCTCTCGCTCCTGGAAATTGATCCCTACGGACTCGACGAGATGGACAAACGCATCCTCGAGACCATTGCCGTGAAATTCAACGGCGGACCGGTCGGACTGAACAACCTGGCCGTGGCCGTGGGTGAGGAATCCGACACACTCGAGGAAGTCTACGAGCCCTATCTGATCCAGGAGGGGTACCTTGAGCGCACGCCAAAAGGGCGCGTCACCACGCCGCTCACCTGCGAGCGCCTCGGACTGCAGCCGCCACCCAAGGCCGGCTGCCGCCAGAACGAACTGCCGTTGTGATCCTGTCGGGAGTCGCGTTCAGATTGATCCGGCACCTGCGGCCGACAGGATCACAACCGTAGGGACGGCTTTACGCCGTCCATTGTCTGGGATTTGCGGGTAGACGGCGTAAAGCCGTCTCTACCCAAATGCAGCGGCAAGTCAATGAATCGCAGATGCGCCCCAGATGCGCCCGCTGCCGATGTGCACGGCTTGACCATGTGCCGGCATTCTGTTTCAATCACAGCTATACGACTTTTCGACACCAACCGGTTTAGCAACACCTGAAGGATCACCCCCCATGACCTGGTATTACGCGAAGAGCGGAGTACGCCACGGCCCGGTGACGGATGTAGATTTCCGCGCACTCGCTGCCAGCGGCAAGATCCAGCCTGCAGACCTGGTCTGGACCGAAGAGTTCGGCGCGGCCTGGCGCATGGCCAGTACCGTGCCTGATCTTGTATTTGCAGCGCACGTCATCGCACCACCCCCGCCGCCCAAAACCGTGGCCGACAATCCAGCAAACGCAGAGGCCTACACCAGCAGCACACCCAACCGGGAACTCATGAGCGCCGCTCGCCTCAGCCTGCAAGGAAACTGGGGGCTTGCCATTGGCGTTACGGTGGTAATCGGCTTAATCCAGGTCGCGCTCAGCCTGCTTACCAATATCCCCCTGATCGGGCTCGTGTTCAGCCTCGGCAGCCTGCTGATCTCGGGTGCGCTGGCACTTGGCATAGCCTGTTTCTGGATCAGTCTGTCGCGCACCGGATCCGGATCCATGAGCCAGGCCTTCAGCGGATTTGAGCGCTTCGGCACGGCATTCCTGGCCTATCTACTGATGGGCATCTTCATATTTCTCTGGTGGCTGCTGCTCGTTGTGCCCGGGATTATTGCCGCCTATCGCTATTCCCAGACGTGGTATGTGCTGGCCGACAACCCCCAGATGGATGCGTTAGACGCCATCCGTTGCAGCAAGCAGATTATGCGCGGCAACAAATGGAAGTTGTTCTGCCTGCATTGGCGATTCTTCGGCTGGATACTGCTCTGCCTGCTGACCTGCGGCATCGGGTTCCTGTGGCTTGGCCCCTATATGTCCATGAGCGCCGCCAAGTTCTACGAAGACTTGAAACCAGCCTAGCGGCCTGTCGGACTTAGTACACGCAGTCGTAGGTACGACTACGTATCCTTCTCGTCCTCGTCGTCGTCCTCGTCCTCGAGGAAACCAGACGGGAT
>JBAXVM010000293.1:0-3552 GCA_037129105.1 bacterium | reverse complement strand
TAATGTGATAGATCGCCCCCTTGAATTCCAATCGCAATTGTCTTGCCATGCAATATGTATATCACATACCCGCCCGCCCACAAACACAATTTGTTCGCTTCAGGGCTGACCCCTCGAAACGGGGGGGCGCCTGAACCTGAGCGTGGGCAAAGTACAGCGGGTGCGCAGCCCCCGCTATACGGATCACGGCACAGCGTTTTCGTTCATTGCCGGATTGGCGATGACTTGTGTATGATCATGGGGTTTTTGACACAAGCACTAATAAAGGGAAGCAAAGACATGCAGAAACAACTGTTGGCAACGTGCGTGGCCCTGGCCGCGCTGGTGTGGGGAAACATGGCTGGTGCGCAGGTTACGCAGTCCGCGCCGCGCCCAGCCGCAGTCGGCGCAACCACCGCCTCAGGTACGGCGGCTGCCAGTTCCGTGCCGGTTGCAGCCGCGCCCGCGGCCGCAAACCCCGAGGCTGTGCGCGCCGAATTCAACGCGATCCTGTCGCATCTGGATCCCGGCGGCGACCTGATGATCATTGCGAACACAGACGGCGTGATCGAGGAACTGGCCGCGACCTTGCGTGGCTTTGCCAAGCTCATCCCGACGGATCCCTCCGGCGAAAACCCGGTCGTGCAGGCCATGGATCGCCTGCCGGCGTTTATCAAGGCCAGCGGCCTGTATGCGATCGACGGTCTGGGCGTCAGCATGGTTCCGCGCAACGACGGCCTTAATGATCTGAAGATGTTTGTCTACCGCGATCCGGCGGCCGCCACGCTGCCTCTCTGGCAGGGGCTTGTGGGCGGAGCGCCCAAGCGTCTGACCACGCTGGAATACCTTCCCGCCGACACCGTGCTGGTGCGCGCCGGCACAGCCGACCCGCGGCAGTTCTGGAAGTTAATCAATGACGCGGTGCGAAACGTGGGCGGCACGGAAGCAGCCCAGGGCTTCGATGCCGTGATGGCGGAAGCCGCCAAGAACCTCGGCACGAACGTCAACGCCGTTATTGCCTCGCTGGATGCCGAGCAGTTCTTCTCGATGCAGCTCTCCTCCTCCCAGACCATTCAGCTGCCTGCGGGCAAAGCGGCCGGCGCAGAGGGGCTGACCATCCCCTCGCCCTCGCTCCTGCTCGGCTGCACCGTGCGCGATGCGACATTGATTACCGCAATCCAGCGCGCGTTGCAGAAAGAACAGGTTCCGATCCTGATCAGCACCAACGGCCCCACCACGCTGTATTCCCTGGGTTTGCCGCTGCCCATGCCCTTCCCTCTGTCGCCGACGTTTGCCGTGCACCGCAACATGTTCCTGTTCGGATCCTCGACGGAAATTGTGCGCCAGGCCATCGCCGCCGCCGAAGGCACGGGTGCCACGCGCCTGAAAGTACTTGGCAGCCTGACAAAACCCAACAACGGGGTGGCCTATGTTGACCGCCGGTTTTCTGACACGATGATGAAAGTTCAGTCGCACTACCTGCAGCAATCGCCGGGCGGCGGAGAAATGGCCGGAGTGATGCAGCTGCTGCAGCGTCAGCAAGCTTGTCAGGCCTCGCTCATCCTGGTCAATGAGAAGGACGGCATCTCCACGAGCGGCACAACTTCACAGGGCGGCCGGCAGATGGTCCTCGGCATGACCGTGATGCCGGTGGCCATGATGTCCGCCATTGCCATTCCTTCCTTTATGATGGCACGAAACCAGGCTATGAACGCACGGGGGAGGCCACCTTCCGGCAAAAGCAACCCGCGGTCTTCTCCGCCCGACAGCTCATGTGTCAACAACTTGCGCATGATCGATCGCGCCAAACAGCAGTGGGCGCTCTCGAATAACAAGGCGGACGCAGACATACCGGCGGCCACGACCATTCTGCCATTTATCAAAGGCGGCCGCATGCCAGTCTGCCCGCAGGGCGGAGTCTATTCCATCAAGGCCGTGGGCGAGTCGCCCGCCTGCTCCATTCCAGGACACAAACTGGCGGAATAATCCATCCGCCGGACATCTGATCGAAACGCGTGGCTTCCATCGTTCGCGCAATCTGGTTCAGGCCGTGCAAGAGGCCTTTCATGAGTTCCGACGCGACGCGTAAGATCGCGATCAGCGCACGCAAAGCGCATACAAACCCAGTGCCACCACACGCTGCCCTCGGCCCGGGGCGGGCCGGGGCTACTGGCCGCCGAACCTGCCGGGATTACTCAAGTGGGAGACCGCCTCATCGCGATACAGGCCAAAAGCGCGGCGCCCCAGGGCATGGCGCGCTCGTCAATGTTGAAGCCGGGGTGATGAAATCCGTTGGCTGTGGCAGGTGTGCCGTCGCCTGCCCCCAGAAAAGCGAAGGCACCCGGGACTTTCTGCAAATAGTAGGCGAAATCCTCGCCGCCCATGGAGGGCGGTACGTCACAAACCGCGCCGCCCAAGTCCGTAAAGGTGCTGCTGAGCCTGGCCGCAGCCTTGGCGTCATTGACCAGCACCGGCGTGCCGTACTGATAGTTGACCGTGGCTGTAAGACCATGCGCTGCGGCCACGCCGGTGACCACCTCCTCGATCCAGCGTGCCATGCGGCTGTTGAGCTCCGGGGCGAGGTAGCGCACGGTGCCCGCAAGCTGCGCCCGCGACGGGATGATATTAAACGCGCTGCCCGCCTGAAATTGCGTAATGCTCAAGACCGCCGGCGCCAGCGGATCCACCCGCCGCGAAACCAGGCTCTGCAAGGCCATCACAATCTCTGACCCGGCCAGCACCGGGTCCAGGCATGCGTGCGGATAGGCCGCGTGACCGCCCTTGCCTTCGATCGTGATATCCACGCGATTCATGCTGGCCATGAGCGCCCCGGCGCGGAGGCCGAGCGTCCCGGTGGGAAGCATGGGCACGATATGCAGTCCGTAGATCTCGCCCACGCCGTCCATCACGTTCTCCCGCAGCAGGCGCTCCGCGCCGCCATCCAGGATCTCCTCGGCGGGCTGGAAAATAAAACGCACCGGCCGTGGGATTTGTGCCGTCTGCGCCGTCAGCAACCGGATCGCCCCCATGAGCATGGCCGTATGCGCATCATGCCCGCACAGGTGTGCGCGCCCTGGCATGGCGGAGGCATAGTCGATGGCGCCATTCTCCTCCTGCACGGGCAGCGCATCCAGATCCGCCCGCAAGGCCATGGCCAGGCCGGGCTTGTCGGCATTCAGCGTCGCGACCACGCCCGTGCCGGCCATCCGGCGCACAGCCAACCCCTGGGCCGCGCAGAACTCCGCCACCCGGTTGCCGGTGCGAACCTCCTCATACCCGATCTCCGGGTGCTGATGGAAATCCCGCCGCCAGGCCGTCATCTCCGCACTCAGGGCACGCGCCTGCTGCAGCAGATCGGCAGGCCAAGGGTTTATTGTAGTGGTATTCATCGTCGGGAATATAGCGCGGGGCTACTTGCTTCGCGTATACAACGCCGTTATTTCTTCGGCGGATGAAGCGTGATTTTTGGCATGGGGTAATAATAGAGTAAGGCGGGCGACAACCGCAACCCAACAAATTTGGCGCTACTGGGTTTGTGGGGGGATTTCTCATTGAACGGGTAGCGGGGTCATG
>JBAXVM010000292.1:0-3573 GCA_037129105.1 bacterium | reverse complement strand
ATCTTCTTCGCCATGGCCTTCATGGCCAAGCCAACGGTCATCACCTTTCCCATCCTGGCGATCCTGCTCGAGTACACCACCACCGGCCGTGTGCGTTGGCGAAACATTGAGTTACCCCTCTGGATCTGCCTGATTGGAATCATGATCACCCTCTACGTGCAGAGCATGGGTGGCGCCATCCGCAGCGCGGATGTGGTCCCCATCGCTTTCCGTCTTCTGAATGCCATTGCCTCCATCGGCATCTATGTCCGACAATCCCTGCTGCCTGCAGATCTGGCTGTTTTATATCCACTGGCTAGACCGATTGCCTGGCAACATCTTCTTTCCGGCACATTGGCGTGCCTGGGATTGGCGGCTGTCTTCTGGCGCTGCGGATTATCGCGCGCCGCCCGGACGCGCGGGCCCACCGGCTTTGCGGCCCCGAAATACGATTCCCTTTTCCCGTATGCCGCCGGCATTGGCTGGTTCATCATCGGCCTTGCCCCCATGTTAGGCTTTGTGCAGGTCGGAAACCAGGCCTACGCAGACCGCTACACGTACTGGCCGTCCATCGGCCTTTCGCTGGCCTTGGCCTGGGGCATTGCCCGAATCATGCGCAACCGCCCTCGCTCGGTTGACGCGGCACTGACTGTCGCAGGCGGCGCCGTGATCCTCACGCTGGCAACATG
The DNA here is from genome assembly GCA_037129105.1 of bacterium. Classification (GTDB taxonomy): domain Bacteria; phylum Verrucomicrobiota; class Kiritimatiellia; order RFP12; family CAIWXQ01; genus CAIWXQ01. The sequence continues at coordinate 2,905 of JBAXVM010000292.1, read as the reverse complement.
CGCCCTGCGCCAAGTTTCGTACTGGCGCAACACCGATACTCTCTTCACCCGCGCCATTCAAGTAACGTCCTGGCCTCGACTGGCCCACCACAACCTCGGTATCGACCTTTGTCTCCACGGCCGACTGCCGGAAGGCATCTGGCATCTTCGCCAGGCCATGTCCTACCCGGTGAACCAGGGGTTCCAGAAATCACAGATCGAGGCCGATCTTGCGGTTTGCCTCACATTACATGACGAAGTGGACGAAGCCCGGCAGATAGCCATACGCCTGAACGAAGCCAACCCGCGGGATATGAACGCCAAATTGGTTTTCGCCATGCTGGCCAGGCGGTGCCACAACATTCCGGAAGCTGAACGCAGGTTCCGCGAACTTCTCCGCGAACGGCCCACCTTTGCCATTGCGTGGTGGGAGCTCGGTGCCGCATATGCCGACCGGAACCGCTGGCCGGAAGCGCTGGCTGCCTGGCGCCGGGCGCTGGCACTGCAACCTGATCTCGAACCTGTGGCAAAACTCCTGCGCGATCATGCCCAACGTGCCGCCGAGCAAACACCAGTGGACTGGCGGATGCTGCTAGTGCTGGAACGATTTGCTCCGTAGCTGCGATCCTGTAATCCCATGCCGACAGGTCTTGCACAACGCGCCCCGTCGAACGCCTCCGCCGCAGCGACGAACACGCCGCGGCCCTGCCCGGGCTGTGGAAGCGCAGTTTTCCACCTGCATGTTTGCTTTTCGGGTCATCCGGACGAAGATTTCCTTCGTTGTCACGATTGCGACCTGATCCGGCGACGCGCCACACCGGATGCAGTCACCCTGTCTGCCGCATACCAGGATGAATACTATGCGCCGGACACGGCGGCCCGCTTCCTTGGCCCCGCCGAATGGCTGGCGCGCCTGTTCCGTCGCTGGCGTGTGCGGCAGGTGCGCCCCTGGTTGCCATTGCCGCCGGCACGTATATTGGACGTCGGATGCGGCCGCGGCGTTTTTCTCGCCTCCCTGCAGGCGCGCGGCTACAACGTCGCAGGAACGCAGTTGTCACAAACAGCGGCCGCAAGCATCCGCCATCATTTTGGTTTCGAAGTTTTCGTCGGCGACCTTCCCGATGTGCCTTGGCCCGCAGGCTCGTTTGATGTTATCACCGTGTGGCACGTGCTGGAGCACATGCCCGATCCGGCACGTGCTCTCCGCGACATGGCACGGTTATTGAAGCCGGATGGCGTGCTGATCGTCGAGGTGCCCAACGCCGGCGGATGGAGCGTCCGCCTGTTTGGCCGGCATTGGCTGCACTGGGATGCGCCGCATCACCTGGTTCATTTCTCCCGGCCGGTTTTGGAGCGCCTGCTCGTGCAGCACGGGTTTACACCACTCGCCTGGCAAACAACCTCGTGGGAATACGGGCCCTCCGGGATCCTGCTCTCCCTGCTGAATCTGCTCCCCGGTCCGCCAAACCTGCTTTTCGACGCCCTGCGCTCCGGCAGCCATCGCCCGAAGCCCGATGTCCGGCTCGCGATCCATGTTCTCGCTGCACTATTTCTGCTTCCCGTGGCGTGCCTGTTGTTCGCCGTCACGGTCAGCTGCGGTCGCGGCGACGTCCTGCGCGCGGTGTGCCGTCTCAGGGCCCCTCAGCCTGGTTCAAAGCACGCGCAGTATCCTTCAAGTTCACCTCGCGCATGATCGGCAGAATGGCGTACTGCTCCGGATCGCCGCGTCCGAGTGCATATGGCAAAGGCCCCCAGATGTCGGAGTAGAAACTGGCGCCCGTTCCCGGGTTCATGGTCGTCAGCCAACTCGTAGGTGTGTCGGTCAGCACCTGCACCACGCCCAACCAGGACTCATCCATCGGCCGAACATTGGTGTTGTTGCGTGGAATGACAACCCGGTCTCCAGGTTTCAGACTGGAGCGGAGCAGGTCGAGCGGTTTGGCGCCGGCTTGCTCCATGTAGTATTGAAACCCCCAGTGCGCCTGAAACCACAGTTCGCCGGTGCGGTCGCGACAGGCACTGTGAATCCGCGTAACCATCAACCGGCTTGAGTTTGCCAGTCGATAGTCAGCCCAGGCAGGCGCGAGTGCAAGTGCCGCCGCACCACCGAATGCCGCAAGCAACCATCCCCTTCCGGCCTTCAGGCTTCCCGGACGCAACCGCCGGGCAAACAGCAAGCCGCAGGCGGGCACCATGGGCAACAGTGTACGCCCGTTCAAACTCCAGTTGACGAAAACGGAAAAGACGAACGTGCCCGCCATCCATAGCACAAGTAGAACGGCCGAGGCATCGGCGCCGACGCGCAACTCGGCGACCAGCAGAACGATCCACACCAACCCCGCCGCCAGGAAAGCCAAGGCCAGCAGGGAAGAAATCAACCCGAAACCATCAAAGGGCCATCGTATGCCGCTGGCCCCAATAGCCGACAAAAGCAATGCGGACAACACCGGCAGGCCAAACGCACCAATCAACAACATCCGCCGCCCGAACAGGAATGGCGTCAAAAGAACGATAGGAAGAAGACAGCCGCCAGCGAACAGCAGTCCGCCAACAACGGCCGATATCCATGCGATGCTCGTCCTCATGGTTGTGTAATCGGCGGCATCCAGCAACAAACCGCGACCATATAGTCGCCAGGTCAACAACTGATATGCGGCCAGCAATGCCACCGGCAGAAGCAGCGCAAGCATGTGGCGGCGAAAGCATTTGTGGCGCATTCCGCTGTAAACCAGAAGCAAGGGAATAAGCGCCATCCCGAAGTACTTGGTCAACGCGCAAACCGCAACCAGCAACGAGGCCCACAACAGGCGCCGCATACTGCGGAGGCGCTCTCCAGAGACCCAGAGATAAACCGCCCACACCCACAGTGCCAGCATGGGAACATCGCTCATCACCTGTGTGGCGGAGACGATGAAAACCGGGGTCA
>JBAXVM010000291.1:0-3593 GCA_037129105.1 bacterium | reverse complement strand
GGATGCGCCCTTTTTGCTGCCGGCTGCAAGACCGGGGTTGCTGGCCTGGCGAGGAGCGTGGTATCTTCACGGCTGTTTTCGCTGTCGTCGAGGGAGACCGGCCGATGCCGCTGATTGCGCTTGAAAATGTGACCCGGGTGTACCAGCTGGGCGCTACAACTGTGAATGCCCTGCGCGGCATTGACCTGACGGTTGATGCCGGCGAGTTCGTCGCGCTTTGGGGACCGTCCGGCTCGGGCAAGTCCACGCTCTGCCACTTGATGGGGCTGGTGGATGTTCCCACCTCGGGGTGCGTGCAGGTCAACGGGCGCGACGCCGCCGGCATGTCCGACGATCTGCGCTCGGAGCACCGGAACCGCTCGGTCGGTTTCATCTTTCAGCAGTTCAACCTGCTGCCGGTGCTCTCCGCACTTGAGAATGTGATGTTGCCGCTGGTGATTCGCGGCGTGAGCGGCAGCGCCCTGCGCGGGCCGGCGGAGACCATCCTGGGCGAGGTCGGCCTGGGCGACTGCCTGCACCAGCGGCCGGACCAGCTCTCCGGCGGCCAACGGCAGCGCGTGGCCATTGCCCGGGCGCTGGTCAGTGCGCCGCCCGTGGTGATTGCGGATGAACCCACGGCCAATCTGGACTCGGAGAACGCGCATCGCATTGTGGACCTGATGCGCACCCTCCAGGCCTCGCGCGGCACCACCTTCCTCTTTGCCACGCATGACCAGCGCCTGCTGGCGCGGGTCAGCCGCCGCATCCGCCTGCAGGATGGCCGCGTGCAGGAAGACGTGCGCACGTCGGACACTTCCGCCGCGGAGGGGGGCACGCCATGATGCACTGGCTGGTCATCGGCGGACGCAACCTGCTCCGCAACAAACGGCGCTCTGCGTTCACCATCGGCGCCGTGGCGCTCGGCTTCGCCGCCGTGAACCTGTTTGGCGGATTTACGAGCTACGTCTTCCGCGGGCTGGAGGACTCCTACGTCTATGCCTATGGCAACGGGCACCTCACCCTGTTTCGCGAGGGTTATCTGCAGCACGGCGCCCTGCACCCCGAGCGCTACCTGCTGTCCAGCAATGACCTGGCGACGATCACCACGGCCCTGCGGTCAGATCCCCGCGTGCTGTATGCCACGCCGCAACTGAACATCGTGGGCCTGCTGAGCAATGGGCGCGCTTCCTCCATTGCGGCCGCCGAGGGGCGCGATGCCGCAGACACGCGGCGGTTCCGCGCCCGCGGCCACGGGACGATCGGCACGCTGACGTTCTTTCATGGCACGGAGCTCGACGATGCCCAGCCGACGCAGGTCGGCGTAAGCCAGGGGCTTGCCAGCCTGCTCGGCCTCACCAACGGCAGCGAGGCCATTTTTATGGCCACCACGGTCGACGGCCAGATGAACGCGCTCGATGTGCGCATGGTCCAGCTCGTGGACTCGCCCGTGGAGGCGCTCGATAACATCCTCATGAGCGTGCCGCTCGGCCTGGCGCGGAAGCTCTACGATACGGCCGGCGCGGATCGTCTGGTTGTGCTGCTGCGCGACCCTCGCCAGACCGCTGCCTGGTGCGCCGCCTGGCAGCCGGAACTGCGGCGGCGCGGCGTGCCGGTTGAAATCCGGACATGGGAGGAGCTGCGCATCTCGTACCTCAAGATCCGCAACATGTTCAACGTGCTCTTTACGTTTCTCTTTTCCATTGTGCTGGTGATCGTGGTGCTCAGCGTGGTGAACACCGTGGGCATGGCTGTGATGGAGCGCACCCGCGAGATCGGCACCCTGCGCTCGCTGGGGCTTCGGCGCGGCGGCATTGTGACCATGTTTGCGATTGAGAGCCTCCTGCTCGGGGCGGTCGGCTCCGCCATCGGCGCCGTGGTAACGGCCCTGACGATCCTTGGGGTGCGCCTGGCCGGGCCGACCTGGATCCCGCCGAACATTCCGGTGCGCGTCCCGCTGGAGGTGCATTTCGTGCCGGCCTACCTGGTGCTGAGCCTGGTCTGCCTCTGCCTGCTCTGCGTGTTCGCCGCCGTGCTCCCGGCACGCCGCGCCAGCCGCATGTCCATCATCGATGCGCTGGGGCATGTGTAGCGGAGGGAATTGGCGGAGCCGACTTCGATCGCCCGCGGTGCTCAGGTTTTCGCAACGATTGAACGTGGGAAGCGCAGTTGACGCCGTTCAAGTTGGTGTTGCCCCTTCGACGCTGCTCAGGAACTGCGTCCTGCGTACGCACGTCGCGGATCGGGCCGCTGGGAAGCGCGTGATATTGGCCCGTCTGCGGCGTATTCGCCTCGGGGCGGACAAGAGTCCTGCCCCTTCGGCTCAATCCTTGCATACGGGCCAATCTGACGCGCTTCCCATCGGGCGGCTGCGCCGCGACCCGATCCGCGACGCCCAGCCCTCGGCGCGGGGCCGCCTGGATTGATCACGAGCGGGAGGCGTGAACGCACCGCGCCGATGCTGACGGCACTTCCCCGTGCCAGAAGATTGCTTTTCCTGCGACATCGATGCTTTAGTCAACAGGTGAAAGATCTGTTCGCTGTAGCCGCATCGGCAGCCGCAACTTGAACACCACCCATGCTGCTGTAGCGCAACCGGAAGAGAGCCCGGATTGCTGCACTTGAAATGCCGCCTAGACGGACTTGCAATCATTAGAACAGATCGCATGATAACCGATAAATGCTGCAGTTTTGGTTTCTTTTGCTCAGCCGCGCAACGTAACACTCGCTTGCACTAGGTCTAGCTCCCACACTTCGTCGCACACTTCGTCGCACGCTTCGTCGCACGCTTCGTCGCACACTTTGTCGGCTCTTCCAGTTCGGCGGCTTGAGCATGGGCCTGCTGCTCCTTCAATGAAAAATCCCCGTACAAACCCGGAAGCGCTGACAGAACACGCGAGAGTGCATGCCCTGTTGCCGGTTACATCCCAGTACTTGGCACATTCGAGATTAGTGACGACTACATGAGCGATAATCGAAGCCTGGTCCACCATCTGGAGTAGGACCGGACTTTCCGCGGCGGTCCGGAGTCTGGCTTCGGCCATGCGCTCGTCTTCACCGTGGCACCGAAGCGTGACCACCAGTGCGGCCCATGCAAACCACACGATTGTCAGTTTGTTTCTCATTGTCTTCTTGTTGCCCAACGATAAAGCGGAGGCGCGGTATTCCGTCGCCTCCCGCGCCTAGTTCGGCATTTCTCAGATGCCGTCTTTCTCTTCCGTTTCGACATCCGGAACCTTTGCAAGCACAGCCTCGAAATCTCGCCGTTTGCCTCGCTTGGCACGCGCTTCCAAATAGTCCTCGGTCATAAGGGCTGAGATCTTCTCGGCGACCGCCGTGGAGATGAGTTGGTTGATCGAGACATGTTCCTGCTTGGCCAGCGACCTTGCTGTGGTGTGCAGTGAATCGGGCAATCTCAGACTCAGTGTGCTCATCGTTTCTCTCCCAGTATTTGCAGGAACTCCGTGGGCGGCAATGCGTGAATGCCAAACCGTTCTGTTCCGTCAAAATCCCTCACATTGAACGTGACAATGTGCCGGCATCGTCCGGCGACCGCCGCCTCCAAAACCATGTCGTCGTTGGCGTCCGGCAAGAGCGGGCGCCACAGGAAGTGGATC
>JBAXVM010000290.1:0-3598 GCA_037129105.1 bacterium | reverse complement strand
CGTGAGACCGGTCGCTTCCACCACGAACTCAACCGTGCGCGCCGATCGATCGGCACGCAGGCCACGGGCGATCCAGACATTGGTGTTCCCGGCCTGCTGTTTCTGAGTTGCCTGTGTCCAGACCTCTACGGCCTGCAGGTTGCCGGCTCGCCAGGGCTTGGGTTCCGCGGCCGCCCGGGCGGTAAACCCGAGAGCAACCAGCAGGGCCAACGCGTATCGAGTGACAATTCGGATGCTGGCATGATCGCGGCGGGTCCGGCGGCCCCGCCCTACCGGAACCCACACGGATAGAGCAGGTAGGGCGGGGCCGCCGGACCCGCCGGGTGTCATCATGCCAAGTGCCGTGCATTGAGTGTGGCCGGACGTCATGATCGTTCTCCTGTGCAAGAATCGTGCAGCAATTCGCATTATGGTGCTGAAACGCCTTACGGCGTCACTACAAACGGCCTTGAGCCGGCAAAAAACCGTTTGTAGTGTGCCCGTAAGGGCATTCGTGTCAATGTAGAAAGTTGAATTCCACTCTTCCGCTCTTCTAAACGTCCGTCTTCTCCAATCGGTTCATCTGGTAATACGCTTCCGGGACGCCGCGTCTTTGAAGCCGGGCGCGGCTCGCAGAATCACGGACTCGTCCACGCAGAAGGTCAGGCGGAAATACCCCGGAAAGCCGAAGCCGCTGCCCGGTACGGCCAGAATGTTTTCGCCCAGTAATTCCTGTACAAAGGCCTGGTCATCGCCGCCAGGTGCGGCTGGGAAGAAATAGAAGGCCCCTTGCGGCATGGCAAAGGAGATGCCGGCTTCTGTTAGCACCCGGGCCATGGCGTGTCGCCGGCGATCATACACGGCCAGGTCCACCCCTGTGTCCAGCAGCGCCTCGGCCAGGGCCTGGCCAATCACCGGCGCATTTACGAAACCCAGCGTTCGGTTGGTCATGGTCACGGCATCGAGCAGCAGCTGCACGCCGGGCATGGCGGGATTTGCGGTCAGGTAGCCCACGCGCTCGCCGGCCAGCGACAGGCTTTTCGAGAATGAGCCCACCACCACGGAGAACGGCGACAGCGGCAGCACGGGTGGCACCGGCACGCCATCATAGGCCAGGAACCGGTAGGGCTCGTCCGCCACGAGGAAAATGGGGCGCTCCCGGTTGGCGTTGTGGCGGGTGAGCAGCGCGCTGAACGCCTGCAGCGTGGCTTTGCTATAGACGCACCCGGCGGGGTTGTTGGGCGAGTTGATCAGCAGCACGCGGGTTTTGGGGGTGATGGCTTGCTCGATGGTGGCGAAATCCGGCTGGAAGTCCGGAGGTGTGGACGGCACCGGCTTGAGCACGCCGCCGAAGTGGCCACAGTAGGCGCCATATTCGACAAAGTACGGCGCCGGACAGACAATTTCGTCGCCGGGGTCGAGCACGGCGCGAAAGAAGGACGTCAGGGCGCCGGCAGCCCCGCAGGTCACCAGCACGTGGCGGGCTTCCAGTTCGCACTGCTGTTCTGCTGCGAGCTTGCGCGCCAGCCTGGCGCGGAGGGAAGGGATGCCGGCGTTTGGCACATATCCGAGCCCGAGCGGCCGGGTCGCAGCCGTCGCCAGGCTGCGCAAGACGTCCGCCACGGCCGCCGGGGGGGGTACATCCGGATTGCCCAGGCTGAAGTCGAACACGCGGTCTGCGCCCAGCCGCTGCTTGCGTTCGATGCCGATCTCAAACATCCGGCGAATCCAGGAGGCGCTGGCCATCTGGCTGCGGATCTTGTCGTTCACAATGCCATTCAAGCGCCAGTCCTCCATGGTACAGCGGGGGCTGCGCACCCGCTGCCGTGGGCAGTACAGCGGGGGCTACGCACCCGCTGCTCTGCCCTTTCTTTCCAGAATCCCGCGGATCATGCCCTGCGGCCGCTTGAGGATGCGCGAACCGCGTGTGATCTTGCACAGGCTGATGCCGAGCTCCGTGGCGATCCGGCGCTGCGGCACGCCGGCCTGCAGGTGCTGCATCAGTTTCCAGCGCAATGCCAGGTTGTGCAGCTCGGATGGCGTGAGGATCTCATCCAGCATCCGGCGCATTTCCTGCTGGTTTGACACACCGGCAAAGAGCGCCGCGACATCCCGGACGTCCTGTTCATTGACAGCGCCGACGTGCTTAGCCATGTCCACACCTCCATCACCATGTCGAATGGCGCCCCTTTTATAACAGACTGCCGTGTCTGATACCAGCTAGTGCATTTTTAACAGCCGTTCTCATTATGGCGCCCGGCGGGTCCGGCGGCCCCGGCGGCCCCGCCCTACCTGCCGTAATCCGCCGTTTTTCGTGGCAATTCAGGTAGGGCGGGGCCGCCGGACCCGCCGGGATTGCGCCATAATGCGAATTGCTGGGTCTTTTCCTGTTGACGCTACACCTGTCAATGGTGGTATCGTACTGCTTACGGCTTTGGCCATGCTGGACGCAACGCGATCCGGTTGCCCAGTCGAAAGGGGAGAACCATGACGGCATATGCACGGATGTCTTTCGTTGTTGGACTCGCGGCGTTGGCATGGCAGGCCGGTGCGCAACAGGCCGCGCCGCCCGCTGCCGCGGCTGTGTCTCCTCGTAAGGTTGCCATTTTTGTCCGCAATAACGCGGGCGCCAATTATAACGAAAAGGTAGCTGTGCTGGAGGCGGCCCTGGCCGGGCGTCTGGGCGGCGCTGATTTTCAGGTGATCAGTCGCGCGGATGTGGTGCAGACGCCAACCGACCAGGCCGGCGCGTTGCGCATGGGGCAGCAGCTGGGCGCCGATTTCGTGCTCGTGGTGGCGATCAATTCTGTGGCGGCGAATGAGTCGCAGTTTAAGGACGAACAGCTGTCGTTCACGACGGTGGATTACGTGCTGCAGACAACCTTTAAGGTTCTCGATGGTGGCACCGGTGGCTCGGTGGCGGGTGACGATGTGGAAACTGCCAAGAAGCTCAAGTACGGCACGTCTGTGAAGCGTAACGACGGCAACATTGTCAACGAACTGCTGCGCACGGCCGCCAGCAAAATCGCGCAAAGCTGTATGGACAAGACCAGGGACCTGAAAGCCACGGCCGCCGCCGGGAAGGTGGAAGTCAACATCACCTGCGCGCTGCGTGACCTGGCAGGTGCGGAGATCACCCTCACGGATATCCGCGTGGGCGAGAACAACCAGGTGATCAAGGGCGACAAGGCGTTGCCCGTGGAGGCCAGCGCCTCGGTCGAAATTGATGGCGTGGTCATGGGCACCACTCCGGCTAAAATAAAGCTCGCATCCGGTCTGCATAAGTTGCGGCTGACGCGCGCAGGATGCGAAGATTATGTGGCCGCAATCGACGCGCAGGCAGGACTACAACTTTCTCCCACGCTGCAACTTACCGATGCCGGGTACGCCCGTTGGAAGGACATCCGCGCGTTTCTTTCCGTCCTGGATAACGATCGCAAGCTGACCGACGCCCAGGTAAAGGTTCTGGAAGGTTACGCCCAGCAACTCCGGCAGAGCGGAGTCATGATCAAGGAGGACGTCAAGGTGGACGTTAAGCAGGACGTTAAGCAGGATATCAAGGTAAACACCAAGGAAGGTCTCAAGTTTGATTTCCGCAAGAGTCTGTTCTAGCAGCTTG
>JBAXVM010000029.1:0-17870 GCA_037129105.1 bacterium | reverse complement strand
TCTTCGAATCTTCGTGGTGGACGCCGCCAAAGTGGCGCTTCAGGAAAAGACCATGCCAGGAACCCAGCAATTCTCATTATGGCGCCGTCCCCCGCGACCTTGGGTCGCGGGGACGGGAGATTGGGACGGAAATGCGCGCCTTTCTGCCCCAATCTCTGCCTCCTGCCGCACGAGGCGGCAGGGGGCGTGCCATAATGAAAACTGCTGTAGCGTTTCTGACTACTCAAACGCAAAAATCGCGTTCCTCGGTTCCGGCAATCTTCGCCAGTCGTGCAAGTAATTCCGTCTTCTGTGTGCCCTCGGGCAGGTGGGCCAGCTCTTCGCGCAGCACGCGTTCGCCGGCGGCACGTGTTTCCGGTGAGGCGTAGTCAGCCAGATACTCCGCCAGTGTGGTCAGGGCATTGGGCGTACAATAGCGCTTGATGAAGCCCGGGATGGCGAACTCCATAAAGTGTTCGCCGGTGCGCCCGAGGCGGTAACACGCGGTGCACCAGCTTGGAACGTAGCCGTCTGCAAGAAGTTCGCGGACCACGGCGTCGAGTGGACGCAGGTCGCCGAGTGCGAACTGCTCGCGCTCCAGAACCTGGGCGTCGCCGGATTCGGTGTAACCACCAAGCTCGATGCGGCTGCCGGCGTCAATCTGCGAGACGCCGAAGCGCAGGGCCTCGCGCCGCAACCCGGCGCGCTCGCGGGCGGTGAGGATCAGCCCGGTGTATGGCACGGCCAGGCGCAGGATGGCAATGAGACGCATAAAGTCGCGGTCCGACACGGCATGGCGCGTATCGGGGTTAACGCCGGAGGCGGGCTGTATGCGCGGAAAGCTGATGGTGTGCGGGCCCACGCCGTAGCGCGCCTGCAGATGCAGCGCGTGGCTGACCAGGCCGAGCACTTCGAAACGCCAGTCGTGCAGCCCGAAAAGCGCGCCGATGCCGACGTCGTCACATCCAGCTTCCTGCGCACGGCTGAGGGCGTCGAGGCGGTAGAGGTAGTTGCCTTTTCGCGTGTCGGCCGCGTGGAGCTGCGCATAGGTTTCGTGGTGGTAGGTCTCCTGAAACACCTGGTAGGTGCCGATGCCTGCAGCCTTGACCGTGCGAAACCCGTCCACGTTCAGCGGCGCGGCATTGACGTTTACGCGCCGGATGCAGCCGTGACCTTCGCGGACGGAGTAGACGAGGCGAACGCTGTTGGCGATGAAATCGGCGTCGAATTGCGGATGTTCGCCGTACACAAGGATCAGGCGTTTGTGACCGACGTTTTCCAGTGCCGTGACTTGCTGGCGGATGTCGGCGTCGGTGAGGACGCGGCGGACAGCGGCCGGGTTGGAGCGGCGGAACGCACAGTATTGGCAGTCATTGACACACAGGTTCCCGATGTAAAGGGGGGCGAAGAGCACGATGCGGTTGCCGTAGACGTTGCGCTTCAGTTCGCGCGCCGCCTCGAAAATTTTCTCCACGAGATCAGGTGCCTCCGCCCGGAGCAGGACGGCTGTTTCCTCGACGGTCAGGGGCTGCTTGGCCAGGCTGCGGGCGATGATGGCGCGCACGTGTGCGGCTTCAGGTGCGGGGCCGGACAGCAGGGACGTGATGTGCGCGTCCTGTATGAAGTCCGTGGCGCCCGCGCTGTACGTGAGGGGGGGGAGCGGGTTCATGGCAGTTATTTCCGGAGAGTTACGGTAAAGGTTGTGCCAGCCTCGGGCGCGCTATGCACGGTCACGTCTCCGTTGTACAGGGTGACGAGCCGTTTGACAATCGAAAGTCCCAGCCCGCTGCCCTGAATGTTGCGCGTCAGGGGCGTCTTGATCCGGACAAACTCGGCAAAAAGTTGCGGCAGGTCTTTGGGTGCCATGCCGATGCCGGTGTCGGCGACGACCAGTGTGGCCGAAGCGTCGTCCGCGGTGAGCGTGACATCCACGCGGCCATTGTCGCGGTTATACTTGATCGCGTTGGAGATCAAGTTGTTGAGCATGATCTCAATCTCGGTGCGGTCGGCGATCAGGTTGACGGGGTTGCCGGGGTGCAGTGTGACGGTTATGTTCTGCCGCGCGGCGGCCGGCGCAAACCCCTGAATGACATCTGCGGCCACGGCACGCAAATCGAGTGGGTCCAGCGCGCGTATGCGATTGCCGGACTCGATGCGGGTGAGGTCAAGCAGGTCATTGATCAGTTTTTCCATGCCATCCACGCGGACCAGACTGCGGTCGATCATGTGGTCGTAGGCCTGGGGATCATTGCCGGCCGTTCGGTCGCGCATGAACTGCAGGTAGGTCTGTATCGCATAGAGCGGCGATTTGAGCTCATGCGCCAGTATGGAGATAAACTGATAGCGGACCTGGCGCCGCTCGGTGGTCAGATGCCTGGCCTGGCGCTGCAACATGAGGTGTAAGGCGGCTTTTCGAATGGCACTGCGGAGTTCGCCGGGCGTGAAAGGCCTGGCCATCTGATCAAGCACCTCCAGCCCGCTCATGCCGGGCAGCTTGTGATCAAGCAGCAGAATTGCAGGCCGTTCGGCGCGCATGCGTTCAAGGGCCTGCTCGCCGGTGTCCGCCTCAGCGACGCGGAAGCGTATTTCGCCTTCGGCGTCCGGAAGAGAAACGGAGAAATCCTGCAGCGCCCGCTGGATGTCCTGCCGTGTGCCAGAGTCGCCGTCCACAACCAGCACGAGCATGACGCTGGGGTTCGTGATTGCGGCGCCGGGCTGGGGTGGGGCAGGCAACGCATTTGCTGGAGTCATAAATCAGCAGCCTTTTGCGGCAGCGATCCTGAAAGGAGAATCATCTAGTTCGCCTTGGCGGGCGTGGATAACAGGCGCTGGATCTCCGTTTTCAATTGGTCGGGCCTGATCGGCTTGTCCAGGATGGCGTCAGCCTTGATCCAGGACTCCGCATCCATGGCGCGGGTTGAAATGTCCAGACCGGTGGTGGCCCGGACGGCCGAGAGCAGGATGACGGGCGTGTCGGGATACAGCTTTTTGATGTAATGGGCGAGGACAAAGCCGGCATCCTTCTCTTCCATCATGATGTCGAGTATGGCAAGGTCCGGAGCTTTTGCGAGCATCTGCTCCTCGCCTTCCTGCCGGCTCTGGGCCACGCAGACTTCATAGCCGGCGTTCCGTAGAATCAGGCTGACTTGTTCGAGGTGGTCGGTATCGTCGTCAACAATCAGAATACGCTTGGCGTCACTCATGGGGATGATCCTCAGATTGCCACGTCCCGCTTGGCGTAGGACGTGTGCAGCAATTCATGACTCTTGTGGCCCAGCGGCTTGCCGAGAAATTCCGCATAGAGCCGTTGTACCTGTTGGTTTTTGTGGCTTACCCGGACCGGCGCATCGCCGTCGATTCGGTAGAGCGCCTTCATGCGTGCCCGCACGGCAGCGAGGTCGGCGCCGATGGGCTGTCCACCGCCGTTGATACATCCGCCCGGGCAGGTCATGACCTCGATGAAATGCAGATCCTTGCGGCCGGCCTTGATTTCTTCCAGTAGCTGGCGCGCCTGGCCCAGGCTGGAAACGACCGCCGCGCCGACTTCCAGGCCGCCGATGTTGACGCGCAGTTCCTTGGCACCTTTCATGCCGCGCAGCTCCTTGACGTTCAGGTTTTCCAGTTCCTGTCCGGTCAGCATCCAGTGGGCCGTGCGTACGGCAGCCTCCATGACGCCGCCGGAGGCCCCAAAGATCTTGCCGGCGCTGGTCCGCTCGCCGAAGGGGGTGTCGGCGGTCTCGGGCTCAAGCGCCTCCGGATTGATCCCGACCACCCGGAAAAGTTCGGCCAGCTCGCGGGTTGTCAGTACAAAATCCACATCGGGTGCAAATGTCCGGCCCATTTCGGGGCGCTCGCACTCGAACTTTTTGGCCGTGCAGGGCATGATGGAGACGGAGACGATCTTTGCGGGATCGATCTTTTCGCGCTGGGCAAAGTGGGTCTTGATAATGGCGCCCATCATCTGCTGCGGCGACTTGCAGGTGGACAGATTGGGGATAAATTCGGGGTAGAATTGTTCAACATATTTAATCCAGCCCGGCGAACAGGAGGTCATCATGGGGAGAACGCCGTTGTTCTGGACACGATGGGCCAGCTCGGACGCCTCTTCCATGATGGTCAGGTCGGCGGTGAAGGACGTGTCGAACACGCGATCAAATCCGATGCGGCGCAGGGCCGCCACCATGATGCCGTCCACATCGGTTCCGGGGCGCATACCCAGGGCCTCGGCCAGGGAGACCGATACGGCTGGCGCGTGCTGTACCACCAGGAATTTATCAGGGTCATGCAGCGCCTTGAGCACCTCCTGCACATGCGAGTGCTCGTGCAGCGCGCCGGTGGGGCAGACGAGAATGCACTGGCCGCAGTTGATGCAGGAGGAGACATTCAGGCCCTTGTTGAAGGCCGTGCCCACCATGGCCTTGGATCCGCGCTGAATGAAGTCGATGGCGGAGACGCCCTGGATCTCCTCGCACACCCGTACGCACTTGCCGCACAGGATGCATTTGTCCGGGTCGCGCTGGATGGAGGGGCCGGAAACGTCCATCTCGCGCTGGTTGCGCGCGCCACGGAAGCGGCGGGTGCGCACGCCATGATCGCGGGCGAGTTTTGACAGCGTGCAGTTGCCCTGTCGCACGCAGTAGAGGCAGTCGTCAGGATGGTTGGCCAGCAGGAGTTCAATAATCATCTGCCGCGTACGCAGCACCACGGGCGAATGTGTGAAGATTTTCATTCCTGCCGCTGCGGGGTACGAACAGGAAGGGACCAGATTCTGGAACCCTGCGATTTCGACCACGCACATACGGCAGGCGCCGGAAGGCGGCAGATCTTCCAGATGGCAGAGGGTAGGCACCTGTATGCCGGCGCGGCGGAGAGCCGACAAAATCGTTTCTCCCTTTTTGGCTTTCACCGGCTTGCCGTTGACTTCGATATCGATGGTATTCATGATGATTCCTTATGCCGGATGGTTCCTTAGGCCGGTTCGGTGAATTCCAGATCACATCGCAGGCAGCGACGCGCCTCGCCAACCGCTTCGCTTTCGCTCACACATCGCTCGACTTCGCAAACACTCTTGTGCCGCAGTTTCGCCGGTAGATGCGGCGCGGTCACCCGCCCGGTGGTTGTTTCGCCGCTGGCTTCTTCGTCGGACGGAAGCGGCTCGATATACGTGCCCGGTAGCCGGACCTTGCGCAAGGTCTTTAACTGTTTGCCGGAGAGGTAACGGTCAATCATGATGGCTGTCTGCTTGCCAGCGGCAATGGAATCGATGACGGTGTTGGGGCCGGTGACCACGTCGCCGCCGCCAAACACGCCGGGCAGGGATGTGACATGAGACTCTTCGTTGACAATCAGCGAGCCACTGCGAGATGTCTTCATCTCGGCGATGGCGGCGGTCTCCGGTTCCTCGCTGATGGCGACCACGAGGGTGTCCAGCGGCACTTCCATCTCCGAGCCTGGCACGGGCACGGGTTTGGCTCGTCCGCTGGCATCGCGGGCGCCGAGTTCGTTGCGAATGAAGCGCATGGCACGTAAATTGCCGTTCGCGGACAGGACGCCGATTGGGGCAACCAGTGTTTCCAGCAGGACACCCTCTTCAAGCGCGGCCTGGATCTCTTCCGCATACGCAGGCATCTCGTCGCGTGACCGGCGGTAGTAGATCGTGACAGCCGTCACGTGTTGCTGCCGGATGGCAACGCGCGCGGCGTCGAGCGCAGAATTGCCACCGCCGATGACGCCAACACGGCCGCGGGCCAGTGCCTGGCCTTCCAGATTGTAGGCCTTCAGAAACTGCACGCCGGGAATGATGCCGGTTGCATCTTCGTTCGGCAACCCCAGTTTTTTCGACTGGTGTGAACCGATCGCGACATAAATGGCGTCGTAGCCGTCTTTCTTGAGGCTCTCGATGGTGAAGTCGCGACCGAGCGCCTTGCTGTAGACAAGCTCCAGGTTTGCGTTTACGAGAGAGTCGATTTCCCGCTGCAGAATTTCGCGGGGCAGGCGGTATTCCGGAATGCCAGACAGCAGCATGCCGCCGGCGCGGCTTTCCCGCTCGAACACGGTCACGCGGTAACCTTGCAGTGAAAGTGCATGTGCAGCGGTCAGACCTGAAGGCCCGGAGCCGATCACGGCCACCCGGGGAGCGTTAGCCCTGGCGATGGGTGCCGGCCGGTACTTAAACGGGTCAACACGATCCGTCACAAACCGCTTCAGCGTGCGGACCGCGATCGGTTCGCCACCGGTCGTGCCGCAGCGGCACATGACTTCGCACGGGTGGTTGCATACCCGTGCGCAGGCGGACGGGAAGGGGTTGGCCTGGCGGATGACGCGATAGGCCTCCTCGTACTCGCCGCGGCCGATGTGCGCCACATAGCGCCAGACCTCGGTACCCACAGGGCAGCCGCTCTGGCAGGGCGCGCCGACCATTTCCCGGCAGGCGCCTGCCGGACAGCGTCGTTCGTAAATGTGCGCCTCGTATTCATCGCGGAACCAGCGCAGGGTCGAGAGCACGGGGTTGGGCGCCGTCTGTCCAAGTCCGCAGAGCGAGGAGCGGCGGATGGACTCGGCGAGCTCTTTGAGGTACATCACGCCTTGAAACCGCAGAATGGCATCCATGTCCTTCTCTTTACGGCTCGGACGGGTGATTGCCTGCAGAATCTCCAGCATGCGGCGCGTGCCCTCCCGGCAGGGGATGCACTTTCCGCAGCTCTCGTTCTGAATGAATCCCATGAAAAACTTTGCAAGGTCCACCATGCAGGTCGAATTGTCCATGACCACCATGCCGCCGGACCCGACGATCGCGCCCAGCGCCTGCAAGGATTCATAATCCACAGGGGTGTCGATGTGCGACGCGGGGATGCATCCGCCCGAAGGTCCACCCATCTGGGCGGCCTTGAACGTGCGACCGCTGGACACGCCGCCGCCGATGTCTTCAATAATCCGGCGCAGCGGCGTGCCGAATGGCACTTCCACCAGGCCCGTGTTGTTGACACAGCCGACCAGCGAAAAAACTTTTGTCCCCTTGGATTTCTCGCTGCCGATGCCATTGAACCACTGCGCTCCGCGGTTGATAATCAGCGGGACGTTAGCCCAGGTTTCAACATTGTTGATGACGGTTGGTTTGCCGAAAAGCCCGGATACTGGTGGATAGGGCGGACGAGGCCGCGGCATGCCGCGCTTGCCCTCAATTGAGTGCATCAGCGCGGTTTCTTCGCCGCAGACAAAGGCGCCGGCGCCCTGCTTTACGACGATGTTGAAGTCAAATCCGCTGTCCAGAATGTTTTGTCCCAGCAGTCCCATCGCCTTGGCTTGCGCGATCCCCTTGTTCAAGTGCTCGATGGCAAGGGGGTACTCGGCCCGGCAGTAGATGTAGGCCTTGCTGGCACCAATGGCGTAGGCGCCAATAATGATCCCCTCCAGAATCAAGTGCGGGTTGCCTTCGATTTCCGAGCGGTTCATATATGCGCCCGGGTCGCCTTCGTCGGCATTGCAGATGACGTACTTGGTCTTGCCCGGTTGCTTGGCGCAGATCTCCCATTTTGCACCGGTCGGAAAACCGGCGCCGCCACGGCCGCGCAGGCCGGCTTTTTTAATCGTCTCGACAACTTCTGCGCTGGTCATGGAGCTGAGAGCCTTGCCCAGTGCCGCGTATCCGCCTCGCAGTATGTAATCGTCGATGGTTGTCGGGTCCAGGTGCCCGTTCTCAGCCAGGATGATGCGTGTCTGCTTGGCATAGAAGGGCACTTCCTGCTCATGCACGATGCGTTTGCCCGTGGTGGGGTCGGTATACAGCAAGCGCTCAACAATGCCGTTCTCTTTCAGCGACACGCGTACCAGTTCGTCGGCGTCTTCCGCCTTGACTTGAACGTAGAAGAGGTTGGCGGGACGTATGACAACGATCGGACCTTTCTCGCAGAATCCGTGACACCCGGTAACCTTGACGTCGACGGTCGACGCGAGTTGATGGCGTGCGACGGCCTGATGCAATGCATCCACCAGCGCAATCGATCCCTGGGCGTTGCAGCCCGTACCACCACAGACGGTGATGCGGACGCGCTGTGGGTCGAAGGCTGCGACCAGAGCTTCGCGATGTTGCTCCAGCTCCGTTGCGTTGCGAAAGCGTTTCATGTTGCGACTCCTTGGACGTGTGGCGTATAGACGCGAAGGTTAAGGCTTGTGGTTTTCACGGGACCGGCAGGCATCTAGCAGTTTGACCACTTTGGCGGGGGAAACCTTGGCGTGAAATTCATTGTTCAGGCAGATCACCGGTGAAAGCGCACAGGCGCCCATGCAGGCCACAACTTCCAGACTGAAGAGCTGGTCCCGCGACGTTTTGCCAGGTTCAATCTTGAGATGTTTAACCAGCGTCTCCAAGATTTTTGCGGAGCCCTTCACGTGGCAAGCCGTGCCGCGGCAGACCATGAAGTGGTACTTGCCCTTGGGTTGAAAGCGGAACTGGTTGTAAAAGGTCGCTACGCCATACACCTTGCTTGCCGGGAGTTTCAGGTGCCGTCCAACCTCGATCACAGCTTCCGGCGAGAGATATCCGACGGCTTCCTGCACTTCCTGCAGGATCGGGATCAGCGCATCACGCCCAGCCTTAGCATGCTTTTCGAGTATGTGTGCAATATCCGGTTTAATCACGTTCAGGCCCTCACGGTTGCGTCCGCCGTCTCGCGAAAAAGGCCACTTTTTCGAGTGACGTCGTCAAATCCATGTCTTCCACAAAAATTGAACCCGGTGTGCGCAGGCGCAGAGGCGCAAAATTCAGAATGCCGTGAATGCCGGAGCCGACCAGGATGTCCGTCGCGGACTGGGCACTGTCCGCCGGAACAGCGAGGATGGCGACGTGGATGTCGCGCTCCCGGATTTGCGAGGCCATGGTGTCAATCGGATAACAGCGACATCCGTGAATCACACGGCCGGCCTTTTCCGGGTCGGTATCGAAGGCTGCCGTGATAGCGAGCCGATCGTGGCGTCCGGAGAAATAGGAGAGGATGGCGCGGCCGAGATTGCCAATTCCAATCAGGGCGACCTCCTGCACAGTTGGTGCATCCAACACCTGTGTGATCGCATCATGGAGATCGTGCACGTCATAACCACGCGACGGATTACCGGAAAATCCGATCCCCATCATGTCGCGTCGCACCTGCGCAGGTGTAACATCGGTGGCCGTGGATAGCTGATGTGAGAAGGCACTCTGCGCCTTCTCCGCCATGAGTCCAGTCAGCAGCCTGCGGTACAGGCTCAAGCGTTCGATCATGCGTTTGGATGTCATGCCAACTACTCGTGTTGCGGCTGTTGGAAGGTGCCTGATGGGCCCTACATTCGCAGGCAATGTGCACAACGGGAACTGTGAAGCAGAAAACGCTGTGAAGCTAAACACATGCGTGTCTGCGGGTCAAATACAAAATTGAACAAAAGTAAGATTATAGAGACTGTGGTTCGCTAGCAGCCTGTCGGGCTTAGCCTTCAGGAAGTACAAACCGTCTGCCGACCAGGCTGCTAGTTGGCAACCCGCGGATAGCGGGTGCAGCTTGGCTACTGAGGTGAGATGTGGGTAATAGAAAGCCAGCGCAGCGGGTGGTGAATCAAAGCGAGGTCAACGAATCGCGGATGTCCATTGCCGGTCCATCTATTTCGGGGACATACCACTAGCAGTTGGCATTCTGGTCGTTTTTTGAGGTATCGCAACCCGCTATCCGCGGGTTGCTAACTAGGAGACTGTCGGCAAGAGGCTTCAGAGCGACCCAAGGCCTAAGTCCGACAGTCTCCTAGGACTACCGCGGCTGGCTCATGCTGGGCGGCAGGGCAGGGGAGCCTTCCCACGACTGTGGTTTGGCCCACGGTAGATCGCCGGCGGCTGGATCTGACATGCAGCCGCTGGCAACGATCGCAAGAAGTGCCACCGTCGCCAGCGCCAGTAGTTTAGAAGAAGACAATGTCATCTTTTGCCACGGGTGACTGCTGCCAGTCGATCAGGATGTCGGCTACGACCAGATTCTTCTGGCGCAGGACCTGACGGAACTTGATGCGCGTGATGAATTCACCTGAGGTGGACTTGAAGCCTGCGCGCCGGATCATCAGCTCGACCTGCGGCAAGGGGCGGTCGCGCTGCTCGCCAAGCAACTCCGTCATGGCCAGCTCGCTTAGTTCAACCACCACAAACTTGAGGGTCTCGTCAACCGCGACAACCTTGCCCTTGACGCCTGGGGTGCCCTGGAAGGCCTCCGCCTGTTGGGTATTGCCGGCGTTGACGATAGTGGGTTTCATCAGTCGCTTGATGGTCGCTTCCTGTTCCTTGATCTTCTTAGTCATTTCTTCAATCATGGTTTTCTTGGCTTCGAGATCGGTTTTGACCTCGGTTAGCTCGGCGGTAAGGTTTTTCTTCTCCTCTTCCAGTCCGGCAACCTTGCGTTCAAGGCCGCGAATCTGTTCCTTGAGGTTGTCGATCTCCTTGCGAAGTTCGTCAATGGTTTTCTTGTCCGCGCGCCCTTCCTGTTTGAGCTTGTTGTGCTCCTCAATGGTCGTGGCAAGCTCCTCGCGGACCTTCTGGAGTTCGACGCGCGTCTTGTTCAGCGTGGCCAGTTGCTTGGTGGCGCGATCAAGCAGCACATCCAGAATCTCGCGCATGGTCCCTTCGCCTTCGGTCGAGAACTCGCCCTGGTTGACCGGATGCTTGACCTTCTCCATCTTGTTGTTGACCGGGTTAAGTTTCAGCTGATAGTACTGCCGGATCTGGAGCTGCTTTTCGTTTGAGTCCCAGGTCATTGTGGGCAGGTTGGGCGTTTCCAGTTTGTGCTGATAGGTGTTCCAGAACGTCGAGCGCTCCGGGTTTTCCATTTCCTTGCTGGTTACAGGTGAGATGTCTTTCGAGACATAATTCTGCTGAACTTCCGGAGCCGGTTCGGCTTCGATGGTCTTGACCACCTTGCGGAACTGCTCCTCAAGCAGATGCGTTCGGTTGATCAGGAGCTCACGCCTGCCGTAGAGCATAATGGCCAGAAACAAGGCCGTACCACTCAGGATGAGTATAAAGACGACAAGGACTCGTAGAACCGTGCCCATGGCGGATTCCTTCGTTTGTTACGCAGCAGGCCGTGTTTTGTCGGTATTAACCATCGGCGACTCCGCACCGAATGTGTGTGGAGCAGCGTAGAACAATGTACAGTGGAACGCAATACGAAAAAAAAAAATCTGCGGGGTTAGTTGGCCGGCGGGTTTTCTTCTGCCAGCTTTGTGTCACGTGCCAGAAAGCGTGCTCCCAGCAGCCAAAACAGGCCGCTGAGCACAAACAGGGCGGCTACAACCCGGAAGGCGACGTTCATGTCGCCGCCGAACCGGTCCGTGATTAGCCCGATGAGGAGCGGCGAGGGGACATCGCCGAGCGCATGAATCAGGAGAATATTCAAGGCGAAGGCCATGGGGCGCAGCGCCGGTTGGGTAACATTTGCCAGGATGGCGTTGGTGGGCCCGGTGTTGAAGAAGAGGCAGAAACAGGCGAGGAAGATGAAGACCCAGGCCAGCGGGAAAGCGATGGCGGGGCTGAGAATGAGCAGGAAGACCGGAAATCCGGCCAGCATGCCCAGGCCGGACACGATGAAATAGGCACCAGACCAGCGTCGCCGCAGTCGGTCGCCGACGATGCCACCCAGGAGGGTGGCCGAAAGGCCGGAGACCACCAGGACCAGGCCGAAAATTTCGGCGGCGTGCTGGCCGGCCCCGCGATAGGTTTGCACATAGTCCACCATCCAGAACCCGATGCCGCCGATGGCGAACGTCGAACAGCACATTCCGGCCGTGCAAAAAAGATAGGACGGGGTGCGCAGCAGGTTGAGATAGTCGCGCAGGCGCGGTCGCGCCACAGAGCGTGCGGACGGGTCCGGCGCGAGCAGCGGATGCAGGTTCTCGGTGCGGCCGCGCCGCAGGGCGAGCGCGCCGAGACACAGTCCGGGAAGCACGACCAGGCCGAAGGCCCAGCGCCAACCGTCCTCCGGCCACATCCGGGTCATGCACCCCCCCAGTATAAATCCGAGCGCGCTCCCCACCGGGATCGCCATGTTGAACCAGGCCAGTATGCGCCCGCGCCGGCTTACCGGATACAGGTCGGATAGCATGGCCTGCGCGACCGGCGCGTAGGCGGCTTCACCTACGCCAACGCAGCAGCGCGTCAGCAACAGCATGCCAAATGAAAAAGCCAGCCCCGACGCGCCGGTCGCCAGGCTCCAGGCAATTACGGCAGCGCCGACGATCATCCAGCGTGACCAGCGCTCGGACAGGCGCGCAAAGATCGGCGCACACGTCATATAGACGACCATGAAAGCCATGGAGAGCAGACCGATCAGCGCATTTTCAGGCCGGAAGCCGAAGGACTGCTGGAACCAGTTCATGATCGCGGCCAGGGGGCCGGGCCCTGTCGCTTCATGGGTGAGAAACTCACGACGGATGTCCGGAACCACGGCAGCCAGCACCTGCCGGTCAATGTAGTTGAACAGGTTGATGCCCAGCAGCAGGAGCAAGGCCGTGCGCGCGCCTGGAAGGGGTTGTTCTTCTGGCGTGGCGCAAACTATCCGGGTGCTTGTTTTTGAAGTCATGGCGGCTGATGTGGTGATCATACACCATTACGCGTTCTTGACGCCATGGGCGGATGAAGGTACGTTCTATCCTGATTGCGTACGGTGTCAGGGCCTGTTTTTGGGTGTGGCGAGCAGTTGCAGGGCGACGCATATGGATGATACGAAAAAAAAAGAGTTATCCGCGAGCGTACACCGCTTGATTGGCCTGGCACTGGTGCCGGTCCTGATTTTTGCGTTGTTGGGCTTGCTGACATACGATTGGCGGGATATTTCCTGGCTGCAATCGCCGCCGAACAAACCGCCGGCGAATCTGATTGGTGTGGCCGGCGCCTGGGTGGCCTTTTTCAGCTATAACCTGCTCGGGGTGGGCGTCTGGGCTGTGCCGGTCTGGGTGGCTGCCATGGCCGGCATGCTGATTTTCAACCGCTCGGATGGGCTCGGACGAAGGACCGGATGGAGTGTGGTCTTTTTGCTGGCGTTATGTGCGCTGATCCAGCTGGCAGGCGGCGTTCTGGATGGCGTGCTGGATGAGCTGAATATTACGCCGAACGCCGGCGGCGCTGTCGGAAACTGGCTGATGACCTGCACGCTGGAACGGTGGTTGAGCCCGGTGGGGGGCGGGGTGCTGGCGACAACAATTCTGGTGTTCGCCGGCGTGATGGCGGTCGGGCCGTCCCGCATCGTGGCACTGGTGCGCGGCGCGGTGGTGCGCTGGCGTGCCTGGCGGCAGCAATGCGCTGCCGCGGCGGAGAAGAAGGCGACCACGCGCAACGCACAGGCGCATTTGCTCGCCGAGCAGGAGGAGCGCAAGGCGGCGGAGCGCGGTTTTACCGGCAGTGGCGGGCGGCAGCGTGCGGACCGCGGATCACGAACTGCGGAAGCCGCACCCCGGGAACCGGAGCCCGTCGCCACGCCGGCACGGACAACCGAGGAGGATCGTCGCACCGAGCTGCGCCGGCGCGCAGAGGAGGCCCGTGCGGCCGCACAGCAGGCGGCAGCCGAGGCCCCTGCGGCAGAAGACGCGCCGGCTGTCCGACAGCCTTCCGCCAGTGTCGCCAAGCCGCCCAGCCGTTCTGCGGTTCAAGCCGTTGTCGCCACGCCTACGCCTTCCGCCGTTGTCAACTATCGTTTGCCTGAAATCGCCATGCTGGATTCGATTCCGTCGGGTGAGGCCGTGCACGGTGACACCGCCCTGATGGCGAAGCAGCTGGTGGACACGCTGGCGCAGTTTAACCTGATGGTGGAGGTGACGCATGTCGAGCCTGGTCCGGTGGTGACGCGCTACGAGCTGCTGCCGGCGCCTGGCATCAAGGTCGAGCGCATCGCGCAGCTGGCCAACACACTGCAGATGGTCCTCAAGGCCACCAGCCTGCGCATCCAGGCGCCCGTGCCGGGCAAGAACGTCGTGGGTGTCGAGGTGCCGAACCCCAAGGCGCGCATGGTGACGCTGCGCGAAATTCTGCAGGGCAGCGCCTGGGCCACGAACAAGATGGAAATTCCGCTGGCGCTGGGCAAGGATGTGGGCGGCACGGACATGATCTTCGACCTCGCCGGCGCGCCGCATCTGCTGGTGGCCGGCGCGACAGGTTCCGGCAAGAGCGTCTGCCTCAACGCCATTCTGGCGGGGTTGTTGATGTCGCGGCGGCCGGATGAATTGAGGTTACTGCTGGTGGATCCCAAGCGGGTGGAATTTCCGGCCTATAATAACCTGCCGCATCTGCTCGTGCCGGTGGTGACCGACGCCAAGAAAGTTGCGTTTGCCCTGCGCTGGGCCATCGTGGAGATGGACCGCCGCTATAAGATGTTGCAGGCCGCCAAGGTGCGCAACATCGTGGGCTTTAACACGCGCACCTCCGCCGCCCAGCAGGCAGAATTGGCGCTCGACGGTGTGGCCGGTTCAACCAGCGACACGTCGCTGCCCGCCAAGCTCCCCTACATCGTGGTGGTGATTGACGAAGTGGCGGACCTGATGATCACGGTTGGGCAGGAGATTGAGCAGAGCATCACGCGGCTGGCACAGCTGTCGCGTGCCGTCGGCATCCACATGATCCTCGCCACGCAGCGGCCGTCCGTGAATGTGATCACCGGCACGATCAAGGCAAACTTCCCCGGGCGTATCGCGTTTCAGGTCGCGCAGAAGACCGACAGCCGGACCATCCTTGACCAGCAGGGAGCCGAGACGCTCATCGGCCGTGGCGATATGCTTTTTCTGAATCCAAAGAATGGTCGGCTGATCCGCTCCCAGGGTGCGTTGGTGAACGACAGCGAAATCCTGCGTATCACTGATTTTGTCAGAAGTCAGGTGGGGCCGGCGTTCGACATGGCTCTGGCGACCAAGCTGGACAAGGTGCAGGAACTGTCAGCCGAAGAAGAGGAAGAGGCAGGGGCAGGGGGGGGCACCGGTGGAAATGTGCCGGGTGCCGAAGGGGACGATTCGGCAGACGAGGAACTGATCCAGCAGTCCCTGCAGGTGATCCGGGACACGCGGCGCGCGTCTACGTCCTCCCTGCAGCGCCGGCTGCGCATCGGTTACACGCGGGCGGCGCGTGTGATGGACATTCTTGAGGAACGCGGATTTGTGGGCCCGACACGCGGTGCGGAGCCGCGCGAGATTCTCATTGATCTGGATGCCGAGATGCCAAACAATGGCAACCGGGTCGCTGAGGTGTCAGAAACCGCCGAACCGCCAACGAAATCTGAACCCTGAACCCTGAACTTTGAAACCGGAACCCTGACAGGAAACAGCTATGGCACTCGGAGAATCTCTCAGGCTGGCGCGCGAGGCAAAAGGGCAGAGCATTTCGCAGGTGGCGGAATCCACTCGCATGATGGCCCAAATTGTCGAAGATCTCGAACAAGAGAACTTCCGGCGGATCGCGGCGCCGATCTACGGGCGGGGGTTTATCAAGCTCTATGCGGAGTCTCTGGGTCTGGACCCGGAGCCGTTACTCCGGGAGTTTATGGAGATCTATACCGGCTCGCGGCCGCCACAGGTGGCGCGGCGCTCGATGGAAGAACCCCTTGCTGCCGGACCGGCTGTGGACCTTCCGGACCCCGGCGCAACCGAGCGGGGCGCAGGGACTGCAGTCCATGTTTCTGAGGAGCCCGATCTTTTTTCCGTGGCTGCCGGCCGTTCTGCAGCCGTCTGCTCGATCGCGGATCCGGCGCAGGCCGGCGAAGCGGCTCCGCCGCGGGTGCGTCCGGCGCCTGGCCGGCCGAGTCTGCGCATGCCGTTCCAGGAGTCGGCGCCGCGGCAGGAACCCGCCAGACTCCGGTCTGTGGCCGCTGGGGAGCCGGCGGCATCCGGCCGGCTTCTGGCCGGAAGATGGATTCCGTTGCACTGGATGCCCGCAGTCATCGGTTTGATCGCCGCGGTGATCCTGGTGCTGCTGTTGGTTGGGGTGTGGGCCCTGTCCAGGAAGTCACAAAAAGCCCACGGCAGCCATTCGGGCACCATCAAGGTCCAGCGCATTCAGAAACCTGCTGCGCCGTATTTTGACTAGCAGGCCATATGACGATCGAACAGAACCGGTTGCCCGCCGCATCGCTCACCGTTGGCTTCATCAGCCTGGGCTGTGCGAAGAATCTGGTTGATTCGCAGGTTATGGCCGGCGTGCTGCTGTCGGAGAATCTGCAACTCGCGCCTTCGCCGGAAACCGCGGATATTATCCTGATCAACACCTGCGCATTTGTTGCGGATGCGCGTGCCGAGGCGTCCGAGGCTATTTTGCGGGCCTGCCGTCACAAGGCGGCCGGTGGTTGCCGGGCCGTGATTGTGGCAGGATGCCTGCCGCAGCGCTATCGCAGCCGGGTGGCCAAGACCTTTCCCGATGTGGACGCCTTTGTGGGCGTGGATGAACTGGACCGCATTGCAACGATCGTGCGGCAGGTGGTGGCCGGGCACCGCCGCGTGATGGCCGTCGGCGATCACGCGCCCAGGCGTCTCTTCACCTCGCAGCAGCCCGGCCTGCGTTTCAGTGGCGGGCCGTTTGCGTACCTGAAAGTGGCGGAAGGGTGCAACCACACCTGCGCCTTTTGCGCGATTCCCGGCATTCGCGGACGCTACCGCTCGCGCGGCAGAGAGGATCTGCTGACGGAGGCACGCGCGCTGCTGGGCTCCGGCGTCCGCGAGTTAAACCTGATCTCGCAGGACACGACCAGTTACGGCCGCGAGCAGCGACGGGCCGGCGGAGCGTCTGCGGCAGGGGAGTTGCCGGCGCTGTTGCGCGAGTTGGACGCGCTGGAAGGCGACTTTTGGATTCGCGTGCTGTACGGGTATCCCTCGCGTGTCACGGATGAGATGCTGGATGTGATGGCGTCCGCGCGTCATGTGTGCGCGTACCTGGATCTGCCGATCCAGCATAGCCACCCGGACATCCTGCGCGCCATGCACCGAGCCGACTCGGTGCGCGCTGTGGCGGAACTGCCGCAGCGGCTGCGGCGAGCCGTGCCGGGAATCGTGCTGCGCACCACCTGCCTCGTGGGCTTTCCCGGCGAAACTGAGGCGCATTTTCAGCATCTGCTCGATTATGTTGCGGCCGCGAAGTTTGATCATCTGGGCGTGTTTGCCTTTTCTCCAGAGGAAGGTACGGCCGCTTTTGCGCGTGCGGATACGCCCGCGGCCGCGGTTGCCGCCTCGCGCCGCGACCGGTTATTGCGATTGCAGCGGCAGGTGGTGGCCGAACGGCGAAACATGCTGACCGGGACCGTGGGTGAGGCGCTGTTGTCGCAGGCGGTGCACGGACGCGGACAAAAGAAAGACCGTGCCACAGGGGTCTGGCAGGCGCGGTTGGTGCGGCAAGCGCCAGAGGTGGATGGCGTGACACGCGTGCACGGCGTGCCGGCCGGCGCGCAGAGCGGGCAGTTTTTACGTGTGCGTATCATCGGTGGCCGCGGCTATGATCTCACCGCCGAGGCCGTCTGTACGGCGCGGCCAGAGGAGCGCCGTTTGAAACGACAGGTGAGGAGGCTGGAAACGTGACGAGCATGCATGGATTATCGACACCCGATGCCATATTGCGCAAAGCGCTCGAGAAGGAAACGCAGGCCCGCGATTTCTATGCGGATCTGGCTGCCGGTTGCTCGGTGCTCTTTGTGAAGGAGCTTTTGCTTCGTCTGGAGAGCGAGGAAGCAAAACACGTGCACCTGATTCAGAGCCTGTTGGGGCAGCTGGAATCCGGCAAGCATCTTGGCTGACGGCGCGGCGGGCAGTTACCCGGTTTTCTTGAACAGGAGGCCACAGAGAATACAGAGCAAGACAACCCTCTGTTGGGGCAACCAATCGAAATCGAAATCGGGACCGGGATCGAACGCCATGGGTTT
>JBAXVM010000289.1:0-3642 GCA_037129105.1 bacterium | reverse complement strand
CGTATTATATGCTGGAGACGGCACACACAACCGGACCGGACAGACCTATGACAGCCGCCACGCAGCCAGATGCCGCGGCTTCCACGCGCCGGCAAATGGGCATGGAAGCAGTGATTGACGCCTATCAGGCGCCCTTGCTGCGTTATGCCACCCGCGTGCTGAACAACGCCACGCTGGCGCAGGATGTCGTACAGAATGTGCTGGTCAAGCTCTTCCGCCAGTGGCAACCGGGCATGCAGCCGGATGCACGGCTGAAAAACTGGCTGTTCCGCGTGACGCACAACGAGGCGGTGGACCAGATCCGCGCCGAGGCCCGCCGCCGGCGACTCCAGGATGAGCAGGAGGTGGAAGTCAACAGCTCGACCGGTGGCGTGCATGTGGATACGCCGCCAGACGAGCGGGAAGCCCGGGTGCTGCGCTGCCTGAGCGTGCTGGACCCGATGCAACGCCAGGTGGTGCTGCTCCGGCTGCAGCAGGGGATGAGTTACGAGGAGATCAGCGCCATCACCGGCCAGAGCACGGGGTATGTGGGGAACTTGCTGCACTTTGCCGTCAAACGACTGGCGGCCGAAGTCAAGCGACGCGAAGAAAGTGGGATGGAATGAACCAGCGATGCGATCAGGAAAAATGGCTGACGCCGTTCCTGCTCGGGGACCTGACCGAACGGGACGAGGCGGATTTCAGCCGCCATCTGGCCAGCTGCACCTCCTGCCAGGATTGCGCCCGCGATCTGTCGCCCGTGCTGCAGACACTCGCCGACGGCCTGGCCAAGGATGACACCACAGCCCCGCGTTTCGATCTGCACCACCAGATGACGCTGCTGACCGTACCCGCAGAAAACCCGCACCGCGTGATCGCCTGGATGGCGCGCTCACGCCCCTGGCTGGTGGCTGCGGCCAGCGCCCTCGTGGTGACCGGGCTCAGCTACTTTGTGCTCTTCTCGTCCATGTCCCGCCAGTACGGCTACAACGGCTACGACCGCGGCACGTCCGCGGCCGGCGCAGCCCTGGCATCAAGGGCGCCGACAGGCTTCTGGTCAACGGATAGCAACGGCAGACCACTAGAAAAGAAGCACAAGAAACAACGCCTGAACGAAGCCGTCCAACTAGACGGCCGGCCAGAAATCGTGACTGATGGTTTGGCCTTTGACTACACTGTCCGCACGCAAAGCGAAATCCCAAAACCTGTGACGCCGGGAGAAAGTGCCGAAGGCGATTCCGACGGGCTTTCGTATGGATTCTACACGGGGCGCGGCTTAAGCATGCAAACCCCGGACGAATCTGCCGCTGCTGCGTCTATCCAGCTCAGCTCAGCCCCGGCTGACGCTCTGGATACCGACGCACCGATCGTGCGCAATTTTGACGACAGCTTCTCAAAACTCGAAGAAAAGGCGCAGATTGGCCACGCCTCGGCGTCGCGTGTCAAACAAAGCGGCAACCGGTGGTACGAAAGCCGCACGGCCGAAGGACGCGAACTGGCACTGAAGAGGTATGGCGGCGCAGGCGAAGACAACGGGAAGCCTGCGGCGGAATCGTTCGCCTCTGTCGCCGCCGCGGGCAAACCCACCCGCAATAAGCATGGTGGCGGCAGCGTGGTTTATGGTTTGACCTCGCCGTATCCACAACACGAAAAGGGTGGCAAAAAGGATTTACAAGAAGACTGGACGGTGGAGAGCTGGACGCCGGGCGGAGATAAAAAGCTTGGGATAGGATCCGCCGCCAAGCCTGACACGAAGCCATCTCCGGTTAAGAAAGAGCCGCAAACATCTGAGGTCTACGCAAGAAGCACCACCGAAAATGCAAACGTTAGAGGATCTGTAAGTCCCAGCGGATGTACAAGCGCCGGCGGCGGCCCCGCGGGGTTCGCTACTGGCCCGTCGTTGGCAGGGCAGGATGGTCCCCCAAACGAACCCGCCGCCCCACGCGCGCCGCGCGCCAAAGCCACAGGCTTCAATCCGTTTGTCGCCACGACCGAGAACCACTTTTCGACCTTCTCGATCGATGTCAACACCGCCTCTTACAACCTGACACGCCAGGCGCTCCGCTCCGGCGCGCTCCCGGAGCCGGATGTGGTCCGCACCGAGGAGATCCTCAACGCGTTTGATTACGGCGACACGGCGCCGGATCGTGCCACGTTCCGCGTCTACGTCGAAGGCGCCCCCTCCCCCTTTGGCGAAGCCGGCCTGAGCCTGCTGCGCATCGGCGTGAAAGGAAGACGCCTGGGGCGCGAGGAACAGCGCCCGGCCATGCTGACCTTCCTCGTGGACACCTCCGGGTCCATGGCGCAGCCCAACCGCCTCGGACGGGCGCGCACCGCGCTGCGACTGCTCGTGGATCAGCTCGGGGCCGCGGACCAGATCCAGATCATCTCGTTCGATGACCAGGCGCGCCTGGTGCTGCCCCCCACGCCCGCCCGGCAGAAACAGGCCATCCTGCAGGCCTTCGACCGCCTGCAATGCAACGGCTCGACCAACCTGGAGGGCGGCATGCACCGCGCCTACCAGCAGGCAGCCAAGGCCTTTACACCCGGGGGCGAAAACCGCGTGATCCTGATCTCCGACGGCGTGGCCAACCTGGGCGCGGACAACGCCCAGGACATCCTGCGGGAGATCGAAGCCTTCCGCAAACAGGGCGTCACCTGCTCGGTCTTCGGCGTGGGCGAAGGCACTTATAACGATGCCCTGCTCGAGGAGTTGGCCAACAAGGGACAGGGCGTCTACCGCTTCCTCGACTCGGACGAGGAAGTGAAACGCGTGTTTGTAGACGACCTGGCCGCCACAATCAACAACATCGCCACAGACGTCAAAATCCAGGTGGAATGGTCCTCCGAGGCGGTGCGCCGCTTCCGCCAGCTCGGCTACGAGCGGCGCGCGCTCAAGGCCGAACAGTTCCGCGATGACACCGTGGACGCCGGCGAAGTCGGGTCCGGTCAGTCGGTCACAGCCCTGTACGAGCTTGACCTGACACCGGCCGCGAAGAGCACGGCCCTGGGCACGGTGCGCGTGCGCTATCGCCGCGTGGACACCGGCGCGGTCGAGGAGATCGCCCAACCCATCACCCCTGAAATGATCGCTCCGAGCCTGCGCGCCGCTCGGCCGCAGTTCCGCCTCGCCGCCGGCGCCGCCGCCTTTGCCGAAAAGCTGCGCGGCAGCCCATATGTGCTCCGCGAACACACGGATGTCGCACGCCTGCTCCTTCCCGTGACACAGGAACTGGCGCTCGATACGCGCGTGAAAGAACTGCTGAGCCTCGTCGAGACCGCGGCAACGCTGACAAAATAGACACTTGGCATGACAAACGGCATCCACATGCAGCCAACTCAGGTGGCCCGGGCGCTCCGCGCACGGGCTGGCGCCAGACCCGCATCGGTACGGGAGCCTGCCCGTGCGCGGAGCGCCCGGGCCACCTGGGTTACCACTTCGCAAAACATGACATTATTCTGACAACTTTTTTGCCGCTCCATGACACCCGCCACACACGCTTATGGTTTGCTGTGACAAATGAACGCAAGAGATTTCAACATTCAACATCCAACAACCAACATCCAACCGAACTTCGTGCATGCCTGTTACAGAGTAATCTGGCATGGAAGGGGCGCATCTGCAATTCATTGACTTGCATTTGGGTAGAGACGGCTTTACGC
>JBAXVM010000288.1:0-3651 GCA_037129105.1 bacterium | reverse complement strand
CCTCATCGGTGCGTTGCGGAAACTGGTGCGGCCGATGGCTGCGGACTTGCAAGCCTGCCAGCAGCGGGTTGATAGTCCGCTGATCCTGGCGGTTTGATGTCCGGCATCTACTTCGGGTCGATTTCCTTCCAGGAACTTCCCCAAGAAATATTTACTTCCGAGGGTCGATTTACTTCCCCACCGGACGCTTTCTTCAACGGGCTTGAGTGGCTCGGTGGACGGGGGTTGAAGCTGGCGGACGATGCCCGTCACCGAGCCCCGGAACTGCCTGAACTGCACAGTATTGTTCGAACCTGATTGTCGGCATCGCCACGACCAGTTGTACTGTACAAAACCGGAGTGTAAAAAGGCCCGGCAGGCGGCGAATCTGCAACGCTGGCGGGAGCGTCCTGAGAACCAGGGTTTTTGGCGCGCGCGATGGAATATCGAACGGGTGCAGGCCTGGCGGATAGCGCACCCTGAGTACTGGAAACGAGTGAAGAGGAAGAAAGTGACGGATCGAGGCGTTGCGTTACAAATCGCGATGAAATCTGCGCAAGTAATAGAGAATAAAT
Organism: bacterium; assembly: GCA_037129105.1. Lineage (GTDB taxonomy): Bacteria > Verrucomicrobiota > Kiritimatiellia > RFP12 > CAIWXQ01 > CAIWXQ01. Next base: position 3,097 of record JBAXVM010000288.1, on the reverse strand, counting down.
TGGATAGCGTCGGTGTGGTACGCGATTGCGTTACAAATCGCGTGCCGGCGGACTTTAAGACGCAAGACCCGGTGCTGGTGGGACTTATCGCGCAATTGACTGGGGATACGTTACAAAACGCAATCCACCAGACGACGGCGAGGCTGTACGAGAAGGGGCAGGCCGTAATGGGCCAACTCCTCGAAATCAGCCAATGAAAACACAAAAACGAATCCTCTCGATCCAAAGGCTGCGGCGCGTGCCGGTCGGCTTTGGGTTTATCGATCACCGGTTGGTGCGCGACGGTCACTTGCGGCGCGCCGACGCGAAGGCGTGGGCGCTGTACTTGGTGCTTGTGACCGTGGGCGACGAGCACGGCCTGTCGTATTATGGCGACCAGAGCCTGGGCCGGCTGTTGTCGCTGGCCCCCGCGGAGATCGTCGCGGCGCGGCGGCAGTTGATCCAGGCGGAACTGATCGCGTACGAGGAACCGCTGTACCAGGTCCTCGCCTTGGAGGGGGCGGCGTCATGATCGACTACCACACGTATCATCAGATCCGTTACCTGCGCGACGCGGAGCACCTGTCGGCCACGAAGATTGCCGCGACGCTCCAGGTGCACCGGGACACGGTGAGGAAATGGCTCCAACGAGAAAAGTACCAGCGCCGGGACGCGGCACCGGAGCGGCGGCGCGAAAGCAAGCTGGATGCGTTCAAGGGCACGATCGCGCGGCTGTTGGCGGCGCACCCCTACACGGCGCAGCAGATTTACCAGCGGCTCCAGGAGCAGAGTTACGGCGGCCGCTACACGATCGTGAAGGACTATGTGCGGCAGGTGCGACCGAAGGCGCCGGAGGCGTTCCTGCATCTGTCGTTTGCCCCGGGGCAGTGCGCGCAGGTGGATTTTGGCGAATGGGGCAGTGTGCGCGTGGGCAACACGCGCCGGAAGCTGAGCTTCTTCGTCATGGTGCTGTGCTGGTCGAGAAAGCTGTTTGTGGAATTTACCCTCGGCCAGAGCCTGGAGTGGTGGCTGTACTGCCACCGCGCCGCGTTTGAATACTTTGGCTGCGTGCCGCGGGAAATCATGCACGATAATCCCAAGGTGGCCGTGCTCGAGCATCCGTACGGCGGGCCGACAATCTTCAACCCGGCCTATCTCGATCTGGCAGGTCACTACGGTTTCCGGCCAAAGGCGTGCGCCCCGCGGAAGGGAAATCAAAAAGGTCGGGTTGAAACCGGGGTGGGCTACGTGAAGAAGAACTTCCTTGCCGGCCTGGAGATCACGGATTTTGCGCCGCTCAACCCGGCGGGGCGCGTCTGGCAGGAGACGGTGGCGAACGTGCGCTTCCACGGCGAAACGAAGCGGCGGCCGGTAGATTTGTTTGCCGAAGAACTGCCGAAGCTGCAACCGCTGCCGGCGCACCCGTACGACACGGGGGTCGTCCGTCCGGGCCCGGTGAGCAACCGGTGCCGCGTCGTCGTGGACACGAACCGTTACTCGGTGCCACCGCGTCATGCGTCGAGTGAACTCACGCTGAAACTGTACGCGGATCGGCTGCGGCTGTTCGCCGGGACAGACCTCGTCGCCGAGCACGTGCGCTCGTTCGAGCGCCAGCAGGACGTTGTGCATCCCGATCACGAGCAGACGCTCTTACTGGATCGCGGGGCGGCGCGGGCGCAAAAGATCCAGCTCCGGTTTTTGGCCCTGTGCCCGCAAGCCCAGGCCTATCAGGAGCAGTTGGCCGAGCGCCGGTTAAACGTCGGTCATCATCTCCAAAAGATCGTGGCGCTGAGTGAGATCTTTGGGGCCGATAAAACGGCCCGGGCCGTCGCCGATGCCCACGAACTTGGGGCCTATAGTTGCGAATATATTACCAACCTGCTCGAGCAGCGCGAACGGTTCCTGCCGGCGCCGGGGGCGCTGCAACTGACCCGCCGCAGCGATCTGCTGGACCTCGAACTGCCCCCGCCCGACCTGTCCCCCTACCATCAAACATGAAGCCGTCTCCGTTGCAGCAATACCTCGAATACCTGCGTTTGGGCCACATGGCCGAACACTACGAAGCGCTGGCCCGGGAGGCGGCCGAAAAGGGCTGGTCCCTGGTCGACTATCTCCAGCGGCTGCTCGAAGGCGAATACCTCGCCCGCCAGGAGCGGGCGCGGGAGCGCCGGGTGCGCTCCGCCCGCTTCCCGGTCGTCAAGACCCTGGCCGACTTTCGCTGGGACTGGCCGAAGAAAATCGACGAAATGAAAGTGAAGCACCTCTTCCGGCTCGATTTTGCGGAGAAGAAAGGGAACGTCATCTTCTGCGGCACCGTCGGCACCGGTAAAACGCACCTGGCGACCGCCTTGAGCTACGAGGCCTGCCAGCGGGGCTACTCGGTGCTCTTCACCACCGCGGTCGACGCGCTCAACAACCTCCATGCCGCAGTGGCCACCCACCGCCTGCCCGCGGAACTCAAGCGGTATCTGTATCCGGACATATTGTACATCGACGAATTGGGGTATCTTCCGATGGACAAGGCCGGCGCCGACCTGCTCTTCCAGCTCATCAGCCAGCGCTACGAGCGGGGGTCCATCATCCTGACCACCAACCGGGCCTACAAGCAGTGGCCCGAAATCTTCAACAATGATGCGATGATCGCCAGTGCGCTGCTGGACCGCCTGCTGCACAACGCGGAGACGGTCATCATCACGGGCAAGTCCTACCGGATGAAAGACCAGATTGAACCGCCGCTCTGAACCTTCGCCTCCCTGCGCGCGCCGCGCTTCTCCGCTCGTCTCGCCGATGGCCACTCACGCCATCGGCTTTTTTGCGCTGGCCACCGCGAACCGAGCGACGGCGAACGCCTCTCGCCTGACGTCCTTCGCGGCCTGCCAGCACGCTGGAAACGGCTTTGGCGGGCTCCTGGCGTCGGCGGTCACACCGGTCGCCGGCATACGTGTCACCGCTCGCGGAAATCCGTTCGTAGCCCTGTCGGTTTTCAAACCGCCAGAATCGGCCTACGTTCGCGCCGCCGCTAGCAGATTGGGGAATCATGCGGCGGCAGGGAAAGTGCCCGGAGCGCCTATAGGCGGAATGGCGCTTACTTAAGGCCGAGCTTGCGGCGGCGGGCGTT
>JBAXVM010000287.1:0-3686 GCA_037129105.1 bacterium | reverse complement strand
CTTTACCGTCATTTCCTCCATTCACAGGCTTGGCCTGTCGCGAGAGTTCCAAATATTTAAGGTTTATGCGTTCGGGCATGTCCGGATTCTTTCGTCGATCCACCAACTAAAATCGCACCCCGACGCCGATGGCGAAGTGGTTGTCGAGTATCCGCGACGAGTACGGCTGACTATGGGAAAGGAATCCCAATCTTCCGGCTGTAATCATTGTCCGCCAACAGGCCGGCCGCGTCCAGCTTTCGCAGCCGCGCGACTGGCTGCCGCTGTCTTCACGTTCGTGCTCGCCGCAGGCGCTGGCGCGGGTTGTTTTTCTCCCAGGAGATCGGCAACAAACGACGCAAAATAGTCAAGGCCATGTCCGGGAAGCACGACTACTATTTTAGGAAGATTTGGGAGATATTGCCGGACTTTGTCGTTTCCGCAGGTAAAAGTCGCTGGGAGTTGGCCGAGGTCGCCGGAAAAGAAATAGCGTTCCTTTCCCGATTCCAGGTAATAGAGCACATGTCCAATCGAATGCTCGGTTATCCGGCAGGCCTTCAGCGTGATACCTTCCAGCGTGATGGTGCCGGTACGATTGTCCAGCCCATGGCCCTTGATTCCCGCCACGCGGAATTGGCCTACTTTGGATCTTAATCCGGCGAATTCAGGACAGTGTTCATGGCATATCAACGTCGCATCCTTATACCTTTTCATAATGGCCGGAACGGCTTGGGCATGATCCCAATGATCGTGGGTTAGTAACACATACTTGACGACCAGATTGGTCTGCTCCAGAAAGCGGATGAGTGCAAGCGGCTCGGTCCCGGGATCTATGATGATCGCCGACCTGGAATTCGTTGGCGCAATGACATAGCAAGTACATCCGAGCGTCATGGACCAGAGGCGAAAAGTAGTCGGCCAGTTTTGCGTATCGGCAACCCTTTCAGCCGAAGACTCGTCCCTCTCGGCGCCCAGCAGCCGGACCTGCGCGCACGCGCAAGCCAGCAGCCAGGCGACGACGGCGAGACGACAGAACAACGACCGTTTACGCAAGTTCACTTCGGCTGTTCTTTCTTACGCTCCGTCAGCCAAACGACATTGCTGGTGATTTGCAGGTCAAATCCGGCCTGTTCCGCCGATAACCATAATGCTTTTCGCACGGTAATCTGTTTGGCGCTCAGCGTGACCAGCGCGTTCAGTAGTTTGTCGGGTGCCATATTGGTGTCCGCTATGGCGATCTGGATGCCTTTGCTTTCAGGGTCATTCTGTGCCGATGCGTGCACGAGGAACATCAGCACATCGCTATAATTTGCCTGTCGGAAAGCCACCTCGGGGATCACGATGTCGAGAGCCGACTTGGCGGACGACTTGCCCTTGGGCGCGGTTTGTGGCGTCGCGACAGCCTTCTGTCGCGGGGCAGACATCACCATGGGTACACCGATTCCGACGATTCCCACGCCGATCACCGCTATTACCACCACCTTCTTTACTTTCGCTATGAACATGGCCTGCATTGCTCCCTTCGCCAGCATGGCTGCTGTTGATGTGGCGCCCGCTTTCGCCCCAAGGGCTGCGGCGGGCAAGCCCGTGGCCGTGGCGGTTGTCGCCAAGGCTGATTTCACGGTCGCCAATATGGAAGGAAGGAGCGTTTCCGGCACCGCGGCTGAGGCTTCGGCGGCGAGCAGTCCGACGAGGGCTGCGCCGCTGAGCGCCACGTGATGCGCCACCCGGTACAACCACGCGGCGAGGTCATCTTTCCGCAATCCGCCCGCCTTTTGCGCCAGCACGAGAAACACCGCCTGCGAAGCATCCTCGGCTTCGTGATGGTCTTTCAGCAAACGCAGACAGGCCCGGTGCACCATGGCGCCGTGTCGCGCCACGAGCACACCGAAGGCGCTGTCATCCTGCCGGGACGTGAAAGCCTCCAGCAATTCCGCGTCTGTCATGGTTTGCATATCGGGCAGCGTACCCAAACACTCCCTTCTTCCACAATAAGCCACCCGCAATAGCGATTTCGTTCGCGAAAATAATCCAAGGCGAGCACAAACCCGCAACTTATCATCCTTGCTATCTGGAGTTCGCGGCCCATTACGGGTTCGATATCCGCGAAAAAAGCCTCAAAATCCTGGTTGTTTTCGAAGCAACGCAACCCGCTATCCGCGGGTTGCTCTACTAGGAGCCTGTCGGCAGAAGGCACCAGATCGATCCAAGGTCTACGACCGACAGGTTCCTAGGGTCATTCGTAGCCACGCGGGTTTTGCGACTGCCAGCGCCACTGGTCTGCGCACATGTCGTCCACGCCGCGTTCGGCCTTCCACCCCAGGAGCTGCTGCGCCAGCGCCGGATCGGCATAGCATTCGGCCACATCGCCGGGCCGGCGTGGCACGATCTCGTAAGGCACCGGGCGACCACTGGCCTTCTCGAACGCGCGGATCATCTCCAGCACGCTGTAGCCGCAGCCGGTACCCAGGTTCACGGTCACAAGAGATGGCTTCCGCACCAGATAGTCCAAAGCCGCGAGATGGCCGCGCGCCAGATCCACCACATGTATGTAATCTCGCACGCCGGTGCCGTCGCGCGTGGGGTAGTCGTTGCCAAACACGCGCAGCTTCGCCAGTTTTCCCACGGCTACCTGCGCCACAAACGGCATCAGATTGTTGGGGATGCCGTTGGGGTCCTCGCCGATGCGGCCGCTGCTGTGCGCGCCTACCGGGTTGAAGTAACGCAGCAGTGCAACCCCCCACCCCGATCCAGCAGCATCCAGATCGCGCAGGATCTGCTCGGTCATGAGCTTGGTCTGACCATACGGATTGGTCGCTCCGAGCGCGGCATCCTCGTGCAGCGGCATGGATTTTGGCACGCCGTACACCGTGGCAGAGGAGCTGAACACGAGCCGTTTGACGCCCTGCGCCCGCATCGTCTCCAGCAGCACCAGCGTGCCGGTGATGTTGTTGTGGTAGTATTCCAGCGGCTTCTGCACGGACTCGCCCACGGCCTTGAGCCCCGCAAAATGGATCACCGCCTCATAGCGCGCCCCGGCAAAGACGGCCTGCAGCGCCGCGCGGTCCAGCAGATCAACCCTGTGAAAGCCAACCGGCTTGCCCGTGATCTCCCGCACCCGCCGCAGCGACTCCTCCTTGCTGTTGCACAGGTTGTCCACCACGGTGACCTGGTGCCCCTGATTCAGGAGCTCCACAACCGTGTGGCTGCCAATGTAACCTGCGCCGCCGGTGACGAGAATGTTCATAGAGATCCTTGGAATGACAGGTGGCAGGTTTCAGGTGTCAGGTGTCGGGGTTCAGGTGTCAGGATAGCAGAGTCCGCAGGTGGCGAAAAGAAGGGAGCGGAAAACTCGACGATTCGCATGATGGTGCCAAAACGCCTTACGGCGTCACTACAAACGACCTAGAATCCGCATGAAGCCGTTCGTAGTGTGCCCGTAAGGGCATTCTCGTCCGCCATCATGAGAACTGCTGGGAATAACTGCTTCTGTATTACCAACGCATATCCGACGCACTGCCAATCCGGCGGCCGCGCTGTACTACGATCCGAACAGCAGATCCATGAAGGCGCGGCCCTGCAGCGCGCCGAGCGCGCCCTGCGGGCAGGCGGTTTCGTCGTAGGTCTGCACGCTGTCCGGGGTCCAGTCGGTGCGGCGTATGGCAACCGGCACCGGCGTGCGCGTATGCTTGCCGGTCCGCACCGGC
>JBAXVM010000286.1:0-3700 GCA_037129105.1 bacterium | reverse complement strand
CTTGCATGGACATCCCGCCACGCAACATAACGTCCCTCGCAACATAACCCTGTTTATGTTGCGCGCAACATAAACAGGGATGCGCCCCATGCGCCCCCATATACGATTGCGTCTTTTCGCATCCCAGCGTAATATTGTGACGCTGATGAGGAAATGTATGGAATTTTCCACAATCATTCCAATTCTGGAACGCGAGCCGCGTGTCATTGCCGTTTATGTGCTGGGTAGTGCAGCGCGTGATGCGTTGCGCCCGGACAGCGACATCGATCTGGCCTTGCTACCGGCGCCGGGCACCTCGCTGCCGCTTCTTGAACTTGCCAACCTGGCTACCCTGCTGACGCAAGCACTTGGACGGCAGGTTGACCTTGGCGTGCTTTCCTCTCTGAATCTCGTCTATGCTCGCCAAGCGCTTCTGACCGGCCACTGCATCTACCGGCGTCCCTTTTCCGAGGTCGCACTGATGGTGGCGAACTTGCTTGGCCTCTATGCGTGTTTTCAGGATGAGCGACAGGAGATTTTACGTGCCTATACAGCCGGATGATGTCTGTCTGAACAAAGGTGCCATTATCGAGCGTTCGATCCGGCGCATGCGGGAAGAGGCTGCCGCCGATCCCGCGCTTCAGAACTTTACGCACATTGACGCGCTGACACTGAATCTCGAGCGTGCGTGCCAGGCGGCCATTGACCTGGCGATGCATCTGGTAGCACGTGACCACTTGGGCATGCCACAATCCAGCGCGGACGCTTTTCGCATCCTGGCTCAAGCAGGTTTGATTTCGCAGGAGTCCTGCCGCGCCATGATGGCCATGACTGGCTTCCGGAATGTTGCCATCCACGCATATCAGGAAATGAATCTGGACATCTTAAAGAAGATTGCCGCTGTGGAGTGGCAGTCACTGGTTGTTTTTGCGCGCGAATGCGGGCTTTCGCTGAAACCCTAAGCGCAGCGCGGGCAGCCGTTCTCAGCAGGGTATTGATGTCATGTCTTCCTATCTGCCAAAGCCTCCTCCTGTCCGCGGCGGCTGGCGCGTCGGACTATTCGTGTTTGGCATCGCCGTATGCCTGGTGGCAGGCTTTGCCTTTCTGCCGCTTCTGCTCCCCAGGGCGACTCCGGCGCGCCTGCCGGAGGATGCCACGGACCTTGCGTTTGCCCCGCCCTTGGCGCTTCCCGCACGCGGCTTGTCACCTGCCAAACAGCTGCGTTTTCGCGCACCGGCGCTGCTGCCGATCGCCCGTCTCGCAGCCACCAATCTCGCACCTGCCATTGGGAGCACACGCCGGGTCAACACCCCGACCAACGAGCTTTCCGCCCTCCGCGGCGTGGCGGGCGGCGCCTGGCGGGCGGCCATCACCAACCGCCTGGTGAACACCAATGAGCTGCCAGTCTTTACGGCACTGCGCGCCAGTCGTGGCCAGCCCATTCCCAAGGAAGTCTCAGACCTGGCCAAAGAGATCACGCGCAACTGCCAGAACGAAGCCGAGCGCGCCAAAGCCATCTATGACTGGATGACCAGCCATATCACCTACGACTGGAAGGTCTGGGCCGACATGGTCGCTGGCGCCAACACCTACACTCAACCGCAGGACCCGCTGAGCGTCATCCAGCGCGGCACCGGCGTCTGTGCCGGATACGCCTGGCTGTTCGATGCACTCGCGGCCAGCGTGGGGATGGACGCCACGTTCGTGATCGGCGATGTGCGCGGCTATCGCGGCACCGCGGATGACAACCTGACCAGTAAGTTCCAGCACGCCTGGAATAGCGTGCAGATTGACGGCCAGTGGTGTCTGCTGGACGCCACCTGGGGCGCACGCCAGCCCGGCGAATCGACCACCGACTACCTCGCGCGCCGCGACTATTACTACCAGACCGCGCCGAACCAGCTGATCTTCGACCACCTGCCGGAAAGCGAGAACTGGCAGCTCCTCGAAAACCCGATTCCCGACGACGCCTTCCGCGAACTGCCCAACCTTAAGCCAGCATTTTTCCGCGATGGCCTGCGCCTGGCCAACGCCTTCAGCGACACCCTGACCACGCCCCTCGGCAAGCCCACCAGTGTCATTCTCGCCGCGCCGGAGGGCATCCTCCTGGGCGCCACGCTCACACAAAACGGACAGGACCTGAGCGCCAACCTTTCCGTCCGCGAAAGCGGCATCCGCCGCGATATCCTGGTTGCCCCGCTCCCTGCCGGCCAGTACATCCTGCGCCTCTACTCCAAGCCAGCCACCAGCAGCGGCCTCTACGACTGCGCCGCGGATTATGTCGTGAATGTGGGAGGACCGTAGCAGCCTGTCGGACTTAGTTCTTCCCAAAGAAAGCGACTAGCACAAGACGTAGTTTTCAACGTCCAACATTCAACATCCAACATCCAACGCCCAACCAATGCGAGACAGGCCTGTTGCGGCTGCATTTCCCTTGGACGTTGGAAGTTGGACGTTGGACGTTGGATGTTGAACAGGCTCGATTGCTTTTAGCTTAACACCTCCACCCATGCCCCCCACCCTCACATACCTCCTCGGCACCCACCCCTGCGCCAGCGAGACCTTCATCCAGCGCGAGGTGGATGCGCTGCGCCGGCGCGGCTGGAAGATTGACGTGGTGTCGCTGCACGGCAGCTCCGCTCTCCAATTCCCGGCGCGCGGTACGGTACGCCCGCGGGTTGGCAAACTTGTCGCCGCCACCCTGCGCCACGCGCTGCCGCTGATCTTCCACCTGCCACGGCTGCCGTTCCAACTCCTGCGCCGCCTGCCGCAAACCGCGGCGCTGATACAACGGATCCACGCCTCCGGGTCTGCTGGCGTGCATGCACATTTTGCGCATCTCCCCGCGGACATCGCCCGGCTGGCAGCACGGCAGGCCGGCGTGCCGTTTACCTGCAGCGTCCACGCCTGGGATGTTTTTGCGCAGCCTGCGGCCGCGACCCGCCGCCGCCTGCAATCTGCGGCAGCCGTGTGCGCCTGTTCACAGGCGGCGGTTGACGCCGTGTGCGCGGCAGGTGTGGATGCCCGGCGCGTATACCTGATCCGGCACGGCCTGCCGCTGGACGAATACACGTTTGAACCCATGCGAAAAAACCGCCGCATCGTGGCCATCGGCAGGCTGGAGCCGAAAAAAGGTTTCGACCTGCTGCTCGCCGCCTGCGCCCGCCTGCGCGACGCTTCCATGACATGTGAGATCATCGGCGAAGGCTCGCAGCGCCGCCGGCTGGAACAGTGCATTGCCGCGCACAATCTGGCTGGCATGATTACGCTCCGCGGCGAGATGCCGCCGCACGAAACATGCTCCGCCATCCGTGAGGCCGCCGTCCTCGTGCTCCCCAGCCGCCGGCTGGCCAGCGGCGACCGCGACGGCGTAGCCAATGTGCTGCTCGAAGCCATGGCGCTCGGCACACCCGTGGTGACCACCACAGCAGGCGCGGCAGGTGAAGTGGTGCGGGATGGCGTGAATGGCCGTCTCGTAGCGCCAGAAGATGCTGCCGCGCTGGCTGCCGCAATCCGGGACCTGCTCGACGATCCAGCCGCGCGCACCCGCCTCGCCCGCGTCGCCCGCACGACCGTCGAGGCGGACTTCGACGAGGAACGTACCATCACGCTATTGGAACAGGTGCTCGGGAAAACATCCGGCGCTTCTCCAATAGCAACGCCCTAACGGGCGCACTACAAACGGCTCTGCGCCCTGTTCGTAGTGGCGCCGTCAGGCGCT
>JBAXVM010000285.1:0-3702 GCA_037129105.1 bacterium | reverse complement strand
GCGGCCTTGTCCGAGTTTGAGCGGGATCGCGGTTTGCTTGTGCTGCTGCTGATCGTTTGCGTGGCCGTGGTGCTGGTGAGCGGATGGATGGGGTGGCGGGCGCTGGCTGCGCTGGCCGCTTCCCTCGGGATCATCGGTGTGTTTCTGCTGCTACTTGTGCGTACGCGCGCGATGCCGCTTCCGCTGACAATCGGATGTGTGTTTGTGGTGACGGCGGTTACCTACCTCATCCTCTTTGGCTGGGGGAGAAAAGCGGCGGGTGCCTGCCTGGGCGTGGTGCTGGGACTGTCGGTGGCTGCGGGCGCCGGACTGCTCTTCGGGCAGTGGCTGGGGTTGTCCGGACGCTATGACGGCGACTTGATGGCGCTGGCGTTTTACTCCTCTGCGCAGGGTTTCGATTTCCCCGCGCTGCTGGGCGCCGCGATTCTGATCGGGGCGCTGGGGGTTGCCATGGATGTGTCCATTGCCGTGGCCTCGGCCGTGGCAGAGGTGCAGCGGGCCGATCCGCAGAGCGGGTTTCGGACCCTGCTGGCGGCCGGGCTATCCGTGGGTCGGAAGGTCATTGTGGCCATGTTTGGCGCCATCTTCTTTGCGTACATTGGGCTGAACATCGGTCTCTTTCTGCTGCCGTGGGCCACGCCGGATTCGATGGGGCAGATTGTCGGCAACGAACGTGTGGCCACGGAAGTGTTTCGATTGCTCATCGCCGGGCTGGCCATTGCCTGGTGTGTGCCATCCGCGGCCGTTTGCAGCGCCTGGCTTGCCAGCAGGGGGCGTGGCATGGTCTTTTCCTGAAGCGTCACTTTGGCGGCTTCGTGGTGAGAATTCCCGACAGCTTCAGGAAAAGACCATGGGGGCGTGGCAATTTTCATGATGGCGCAATCGCGAAGTAGAAATGCCCTTACGGGCACACTACAAACGGCTTATTTCCGGTTCGAGGCCGTTTGTAGTGACGCCGTAAGGCTTTTTGGTGCCATCATGAGACCTGCTGGTCCGCTGGTGCTTACCTTGCGTGCATGATAAAATAGTGCGCATACATGAGATCGCTGTTTATACGTCTGGCGACAGTGGTGGTTGTCTTAAGCTTGGCTTTCTGCCCGGTGGCGCGTGCACAGAATGCACCGGTTCAGGCAGGTGATGGCAATGCCGTCATCGCGGAGAAGGACGGGCAGCTGACCGGCACGTTCACGTATCAGCTTGTGGTCGGCCAGTTTTACGAGTGGAACACCGATCCCACGGCCGTGCCGGGGCTCCTGGGCGAATTGGCCAAACGCACGGGCATGAAGGCCTCGGTGGAGTTCAAGTCCGTGGGGCTGGATGATCCGCAGATCTTCCGGAATCCCCTGCTGATCATGACAGGGAATCGCGTCTTCCGGCTGAGTATGGAGGAGATCGCGAACCTGCGGCTCTACCTGCAGCGGGGCGGTTTCCTGTATGCGGACGATTGCGGGGGCGCGGATCTGTCATTCCGGCGCATGATCGCGACGATTTTGCCGGAGGCGGAGCTGAAGCCCATCGCAGCCGACCATCCGCTGATCAAGGGGTTCTATCCGATGACGGCAGTCCCGAAGGTGGTCGACCTTTACGGTGGACCGGCGGAGGCGCTGGGGGTTGTGCAGAATGGGCGCCTCGTGGCTGTCTATACGCACGATACGGATCTGCCGTGTGCCTGGGAGCGCTATCCCAACGGAAGTTATGTGCATGTGATTGATGAGGCCAAGCGCGAGCAGGCCATGCGTTTCGGCATCAATGTCATCCAGCATGCGCTGCGGCAGCAACTGCGCGGGAAGTCTGCGGTGGTGCGCGCCAGCGGAGCATCCGCGCTGCCGGCTGCCACGCCGCTGGCCGCTGGCGCACTCGCCTGCTACCCCTTGCGCCGGCAGCTCCCCTGCACGCATATTACGGCCATGGCTGCCAGCCCGGAGCACGTCTGGTTTGGCGGCTTCTCCTTCCTGCCCGGCGATGACGAAGGGCTGGCCTGTTTTGAAAAGCGTACGGGAAAATGGCGCGTCTATATGGATGCGGAGGGGATTCTCAGCGAGGAGGTCAATTGCCTGGCCATGCAGGACGAGAAGGTGCTGGTCGGCAGCGATACGTGGAAGTGGACCAAGGGGATGGCGACCTTCGATCCGGCCACCGGCCGGTGGAGCACGCTCAACTCGGCGAAGGGACTGCCGCACGACCGCGTGGTCGCGATCCTGCCGGACGCGGACCGTGTCTGGATTGCCTGCCGGCAGGGGCTGGCCGTGCGCAACAACGACGAGGACCAGGCCACGGTGATTCAGGACCCCGTGTTTCCTGCTGGCGGCGGCTTTATGCTGGGGCTTATGCGCGCGGGGCGCTGGGTGTGGGCCAATCATATGGCAGGTGTGGCTTGCTTCGATAAACAGAGCGGGCAGTGGTCCGCGCTTGCCCAGCGCACGCCGCTGCTTCCCCGGCATGCCCTTGCCATGGCTTGCTCCAGCAATACCGCGTGGTTTCTTTCGCCGGTGAATGAGCATGTTAAGCTGGTCCGGTTTGACCTGGAGAGCGAGCGTTTCTCCGAGTGGCCCGCCCCGGCGGGTGTGCCTATGGACCAGGCCTTCTCGCTGGCGACCGACGGACAGGAACTGCTCATCGGCATGCGCGACAATCTGGGGATCTACGCCTTCAACCTGCAGGACGGCACGCTGCTTCAGCAGTGGAAGGTCCCGCCCCAGGCGAGTGATCGCTCGTTGATTGTCGGGCAGATGATGATGAATGACGGGGTGGCATGGGCCGCGCTTTGGTCCAACGGGGGGCTCTGGCGGCGTGATGCGAAGACCCGGGAGTGGAAGGAGATTCCTTATCGCGCCGGTTCGCCGACCAGCCATATCCTTTCGCTGGCCCGCCAGGGCAATCAGCTGGTTGTCGGCTCTGCCGGAGCAGGTGTGTGGCGCTACGATCTGGTGAAGCGCACCTGGGTCAGCCTGAACGTGCGCCTGCTGCAGGCGGGGCAGAAATACAGCTACGCCGGCGATCACGATGCCATCAAGTGGGACACCATCTATGCGATGGCGCCGGATGGACGGCGCATCTGGATGGGGACCAATCATGGACTCAGCGTGCATGATCCGGAGCAGACTCCGAGCGGCTTTGAGGTCCTGGAGCCAAAGGGCGGGGGGATTGTCAAAGGCGTGGCGCTGGCGCAGGAGCTGGTCTGGGTTGGCGGTGATGACGGCAAGATCCGGGCCTTTGATCCGAACACGCGCGCCTGGAAGGACGAGATGGCCTGGTCTGCGGAGTCCCCGGTGCGCGCACTTTGCCTCTGGCAGGATCGCATCTGGGCAGCCACAGCCAAGGGGCTTTTTTCCCGTTTGCCGACGGCGGGCGGCACATGGGCGCCGGCACAGACAAACGCCGCGCTGGCAGATCTGCAAGGGATGTGGCCGACCACGAACGGCTTGTGGCTGGCTTCGCGGGAGGCGCTGTATCTGCTGCGTGCGACCGGGCAGGCGGCCGTGGAAATCCCGTCCAGCCGGTCCTGGGTGCCGGTTCACGGCGTCTATGCGCTCCCGCAGGCCACCCTGGTGGCAACGGATCACGGGCTGCTGGTGTGCGATAGCAACCAGGCGCTACGCGCTTTCTACAACCGCGACAGCGGCTTCGATTCGCCCACCATCAGTGCGATCGAAGCCGACGATTCGTATCTTTGGTTGGGCACGCTGGGCGGCGGCCTGGCCC
>JBAXVM010000284.1:0-3736 GCA_037129105.1 bacterium | reverse complement strand
CACAGTCGCCAGAACCACCCGGAAGCCCATGTCGTTGTCGCGACCGCCGGGCTCGCCGCTGAAACGGTACGCCGAGCGCAACAGCCGGGGATTTCCGACGCCCCATGACCCGCCGCGGAGCACCCGCGCGCCGCTTCTTCCATCATAGAAGTCCTCGCACCATTGCCAGACATTCCCGCTCATGTCGAAGAGTCCAAAGTCGTTTGCCTTGAAGCACCCGACCGGCGACGTGACGGGATAGTCATCCAGCCTCAGCGAGTCCCCGTAGTTCCCCGTATCCCTTGGCGGTGGCCAGCTAGGCCCCCATGGATACACGTTGGACACCAATTCGTCCTTGGCCTGTGGTGAACCGGTGTTCTTTTCATTCAACCCGACGGCGACGCTCCATTCCCAGTCTTTTGGCAGTCGGTAGGCATGGTGGAGTGCGATCTTGCCGGCGCGGCGGTCACGTTTGGTGAGCCACGCGCAATAGGCTTTGGCGTCTTCCCAGGTCACCGACACCACGGGCTGGTGAAAATTTTTCAAGCTTTGGAACTGGTAATCGCCGCTGTCGTGTTCCGGCCTGAATTTCTGGTACTCGCCGTTGGAAATGTCAACCACGGCAAACAGCACTTCCGTGCCTTTGACCGGCACAAACTGCATCTCCAGCGAGTTAACCCAGGGCTCGTTCATCTTCGGATATTTGCTCGGATCCGGTGGCGGGAGAAGATGCTCTTCGGCCTCGTCGATCAGCGCCGTGGCCTCCTTGACAATGGCAGGCCGAGCGATCACGCGCAGCTTGTTTGTTGAAACAGCGATCCGTCCTTCTTCCAGATCCAGGGCCAGGGTGGCCTGATCCGAGCATTCCAGCCACTTCGTGACAGCCTTGGCAGCATGGGCGGCCTTGAGTGCCGCGGCGACGCGCACCAGGCGGGGATCCTGCGTTTTGGCGGGGGAAGCCCGCAGATGACGGAGGCCCAAGATGGCCAGACACAGCACGACGACAATGGCTGCGGCCATAGCGGCTTTCTTCCACATCGGACGGGCGCGCGTCTCTTGTTTTTCCTGCATGTTGTTAATCCTTCTGTTGTGACGTATCGAAGTTATCGGAACCGGGTCCGAAAAGCAAAAGGTTGCAGATCTGATTTCGCTTTTGGGAAGCATATCTTACCACCCCTCCCTGCATGCAACAGAAAAAGATACCCGATTGTTAGTTTGCGGCGTAGCCTCGCGGCTGGCTGAGTTCCAAATTGGCAGATACCCCGGTGGACGACTACGGCGACGACTACGGATAACGAGGGATTTCCGAATTCGTCCACCGTAGTCGTCGCCTTTTCGGCAATTCTCATTATGGCGGACGAGAATGCCCTTACGGGCACACTACAAACGGCTTTTTGACGGTTCAAGGCCGTTTGTAGTGACGCCGTAAGGCGTTTGGCGCCATAATGCGAATTGCTGGCGCCTTTTGTGCTTGGCGTGCGCGGGCGAAAGAGAGATGATCGCCCTGCTGGAATCAGCAGCCGGATCGGCACAAAATCCGTGCTGACCAGGCGCTACGGCCGACAAGCTGCTAGACTACATGCTCTTATGACACCCCAATTGCCATGCTTTCTTGCGCTTGACGTTCCACCGGCATTGCCGGACAAGGCGCGGTTTGAAATTATCCCTGTGCCGCTGGAGCACAGCGTGTCCTATGGGCGCGGGACCGCGGCGGGACCGGCCAGTTTGTTGGAGGCGTCGTTGCAGCTTGAGGCCTACGATGGCGAAAGTGTGCCGGCCTACGCGGGGATCTATACGGGACCGGCCGTGGATTGCGCGGGCGAGACCGCAGAGGTCTTACTGCAGGTGGAGCGCCGGGTCGCGGCGGCCCTGGCTGGCGGGCGTGTTCCGGTGGTGCTGGGCGGCGAGCACACGGTGACGCTGGGCGCGGTCCGGGCTTTTGCCGCCTGCGGTGAACCGGTTGGCGTGGTGCAATTTGATGCGCATGCGGATTTGCGAGACCAGTACGAGAAGAACCCGTTCAGCCACGCCTGCGTGATGCGCCGGATTATTGACCTGGGGGTCCCCGTTTTCCAGGTTGGGGTCCGCAGCCTCTCGGTCGGGGAGGCCGTCTTCCGTCAGGACCATGCCATCGCCGGCTGTGATGCGGCGACACTGGCGCAGGTGAATCCTCCGCCGCTGGTCCTGCCGCCGAATTTCCCTGCACGGATCTACCTGACTTTCGATGTGGATGCTTTCGACCCCGCGGTCATGCCCGGAACCGGAACCCCGGAGCCGGGCGGGTTGTTCTGGCACGAGGCGCTGCGGCTGATCGATTGTGTGCTGGCGGGGCGCCGTCTGGTCGGTTTCGACGTCACGGAGCTGGCGCCGGTTTCCGGGAGCCACATCTCGGAATTCACCGCGGCCAAGCTTGTCTATCGCCTGATGGCCGCAGCGCTGCGGACGGGCTGAACAATTCGACGCAGGCGGCGGAAAGCCGCGCCTCATCATTTGCCGAGGTGAGTGGCGTGGAGACCTGAATCAGTGTCCATGTGCTGATTTGCGAGAGGATGGCGCGGTCCAGGAAGGCGCGCAGGACGCGGCCGAAATACGAGGCGGTCCAATAGTGGCCGTTGGTGTAGAAGTAATAGACCACACGCCGGTTGTTGTCCTTGCTGACGAGCATGCGCTGGACCGCATAGCTGGAGCCCTGCGCGGTGCGGAGGTGCGTGCGCCCTGCTCTTCGATGCGCCACCCCTGCGCGGTGTAGCAGACTTGCGGCGGGTGCTGCACGCGCCAGTTGCCGCTGCTCTGCACCGCTGCCAGCCAGAGGATCGTGTTGCCGCTGCCGTACTGGCGTTGCAGCATGCGGCCGCCATCCGGCGCGAGCAGTTGTACTTCAAGCGGCGTCAGCGGCAGATCCGTACCGGTCTGGTCGGCCAGCTGCGCGGGCAGGCATTCGAGGGTATAGCCCGGCAGCAGCTGCACGCGGCGGTGCGTGATGCCCACGCGCAGCGCCAGGGCGGCAGCCAGCAGGCGCAGCCGGAAGCCGAGCAGCAGCTCGATCAGGTAGTTGATCGGCAGCATCAGCAGCAGGAAGGTCAGGGGATATGTGTGGGAGTGGTGCCGGGATTGGTATGGCAGCTATCCCGGCGCAGCCACGGATCCGGGCGGCCCGCCCACAGGGGCGTTTCGTGTGTTGCGCGGCGGGAGCTGGTCCTATGGGGCAACCTTCTGCCGTTCGGCCTATCGCTATATCTACGGTAGCAGCGACAACGCGGCGTCCCTCCGGTGCTACAACTTCGGCTTTCGTGTCGCCTGGGTAGCACCGTAAGCGGCGTCCGACAGTACAGCGGGGGCTGCGCACCCGCTGGTCCGGATCGGTGATGGCTGCCAGATTGGCTCCTATGTGTGCCTGATGGACAACGACTACCATAGCGTCGAGGATCGGCGGCAGCCCGGCGTGTCGGCGCCGATCATCCTGGGGTGTAATGTCTGGCTGGGCGTGCGCGTGATTGTGTTGAAGGGTGTGACCATCGGCGACAACGCCGTGATCGGCGCCGGCAGCGTCGTGACGCACGACATTCCCGCCAACTCGCTGGCCGCCGGTGTGCCAGCCCGGGTGATCCGCTCCTTCCCGGGCGAACAGGCCGCCGGCTAGGAGACTGTCGGCAGGAGGCTTCAGAGCGATTCAATGTCTAAGTGCCTATCCGAAAACCTCGTCTCGCGCTTGCGGCGGGTCCGGCGGCCCCGCCCTACCACTGCAAATGCCGCAGAA
>JBAXVM010000283.1:0-3773 GCA_037129105.1 bacterium | reverse complement strand
CGGCGTCGCGATTGACCTGGGTGCGCGGAACGCCCTCGTCGACGGTGACGGTATAGAACTCTGCCAGCGCGTAGTTTTGCAGATACGCGTCGAGTTCCTCCATCACCGACCAGGGCGTCCCCCGCAGCGACAACTGATCGTTGTTGACCCGATCAGCCAGCATCACGTTATGCAGCACGCGGGAAATATCTCTGATCGCACGGCTTGCCCGTTGGCGCACTGACACGGAGGGTGTTTCCTGGTCTGTTGCCAGACCAATCACCGAGAGCGGCGTGCGTAACTCGTGCGTGAGCATCGCGAGCATGGTCTGCTGACGCTCGTTCTCAGCTCTTTCCTGGTCCGCCTGTTGTTCGGCCAGGTCCGCCCTGAGTTTCTGCGAATTGAGGTGGCGAACCCGCAGCCAGGTGCGCCGCCACGTGATCAATAGAATGGGAATCGAGAGAATGATCGTGATTGCGGTGAGAAAAAGGGCAGGCGAGAACGGCCAGCGAAATCCCAGCCCCTCTATGGCGACTATCATCATCAGCCGATAGAGGGAGAGGAGGAAGGTCAGCGCCATGATGGCGAAATAACTCAAGTTGCTTTCGACCGTGGCGTCGGTCGTGCCGAAACGGCTTGAGCTGAAGGCCAGCATGGTGAAATAAACGACGTTGGCGAGCAGTAGCGCTGCAAATCCGTGCGCTGCGACGGTGGAAAATCCACATAGCATCAGGGTTGCGACGAGCAGCAGACCCGCAATGAGGGCTAACGAGAATCGCAGCATGCGGGCGGGAGGGTGGTAGTCGCGCATGAGCGTTGTCTGAAAGTACACGCCGGACGCGGCCGTCATGATCCCAACCGCGCGCGTCAGGTCGTGGGCGGAGAGCCACGTCCAGCTGTCCGGCCACGCGTCCAGTCCCATGGCCAAACCCAGCAGCAAATACAGCGCCGTGCCGAACTGGTAGACCGCGAAGCCGATTTGCAAGGCGTCAAAAAAGACGACGACCTGCAGGATCGCGAAAATGCTGACGGCGACAGCCACAATCACAAAGATGAGCAGTACCGTGAGCAACTCATTGCCGCGCCGCGTGCTTTCGGTGGGGCTGAGGATGGCGGTGCTCACGATGGCGCTGCCGCCATTGAGCACCCGCAACCAAATCACCCGCTCACTGGCGCCCGCCGGCAGCTCGAATTGAAAGCCCATGATGGCATGGAGATTTCTCAACGGCTCGAAGTGGCGGACCGATGCTACGGTGTTCTCGTCGTAAGCCTCGACGCTATCGAGCTGGCGCGGCTCGATGCGCACCAGCACCCGTGCGGCCGGCTCCGACAGCTCGATGCAATGCAGCTGCAGACGAATCCACACGGGATAGTCAACCACGCCCGCGTGCAGCACGCCGGCGTAGGCGGTCATTGTCGCCGGGCTGATCAGGGCGGGCGTTAGCGCGCTGGCGCGGTCGCGGTAATACGACTGTGTGGAGTCGCAATCCAGTGCGTGTGCCGGGGCCAGGTAGGCCAGGGACCACAGCATCCAGAGGGCCCCGTACAGCCCCCTAAATCGCGTTGCTGTAGTCCGGACGCCTGCGGGTGTCATGCGATCCCGTCCAGTACGCCTGATAGAGTGCCGCAGGTTGCCATTGTCCCGGCAAACAAGCCAGTGCGCCGGGCGTTCGGCTTGTCAGACAGTGTCAGTTTCGCGATTGGCGGTCAGCTAGGCTGGATTTTCAGGACATCCCGGACGCGGGGTCCGAAGTTCAACGCAGAAGCTACGCCGTCCTTGGGGAATGCACGTTAAATCAATATTCAGCCTGTTTGGCGAGAAAAGTGCGCTGGCCCTTTGCCTGGCTGCCACGCTATTCAGCAGCGGCCGGTCGGCCGCGGAATGTCGTTCCATCCCCAGTGCCACGAGCCAGACGCTGTTATTGCCCTGTCGCGGCAACGACGCCTGCGTTGTGCAGATCAATGCGCCGCCGAGTTATCTCGTGCCGTTCTACGCCTCGAAATGGCCGGCCATTCTGGACACGCCACAGATCGATACGACTAATCTGATGGTCACCGGCAGCATCAGCAACCACGCGCGGGGCGCCGGCTGCGGGGTATCGAGCGAATCGGTCGCCACCATCGCCGGATACGGCCCTCGCGGGCCGCAACAGCCGCGTTACCTGATCACTCACCACTCCGTCGGCCCGGCCGGTGCGCCCTGTGTGGCATCCGTGGACCCGAAGCCCGTCATCAGCATTGCCAACCCGATGCTGCAGAACATGCACGGCCTGTGGTCGGACAAGACCGGCCTGTTTTGGGTTCAAAACTTTCAAATCGGCGCTGCCGGTCTGTCGCTCGCGCTGATCGTGGCGCGCTACCCACCCCGACCGGGATATGGCTCTGTGGAGGGTATTCACGTGTGTGGAAGTGCGGTGGCCGCAGAGCTTTTTTCCCTGACTAATTAGCACTTTAGGTGTTTTCAGGCGCCGTCGCGCTGCGCTTTATGCCGCAGCGCAGCAATTCCTTGCCGGCGCCTGACAGGGGCTTCCCCTGACGGCCAGGGTTGCAGCTTGTCAGGTTGTGACAGGAAGCAACTTTTGCACATGCTATAAACGAGGACGCGCAGGGCACACCTTCAGGGCGAATCGGCCATGAAGGCGGCTGCCCGGGCCCCATAACGCGCCGGACTCCCGCGGGAGTCCGGCGCTGTACACGTCGAAAAGTGCTGGCAAGCGCGGCTCATCAGCGGTCGTGTTCGTCAGTAGGTGAGTCGCCAGATCCCAAGACCGATGACCGCATGCTTATGGGTCGCAACGCTTTTCGTAAATTCAGGTCAATGCCATGTTAGCCATCGAAGTCGCCGTTAGATTTTCGCAGCGACTGCAGTCGCGGCTGCTGAGTGTTGCCTTGGGGGGGTGCTGCGGCCTGTTGCTGAGCGCAACCGTGGGTGCGCAAGTTGCACCAGACCCCGTGGCTCTAAGCCCAGCCCTTTTGAGCGGGTTTCGCAGCGGATCCGGCCAGCTCACAACGGTCCAGGAGGATGCGGCGACGCCACCGGCAATCACCAGTTCCCGGTTTATTACGCTACCCAAATTGCGGGTCAAGGATGTCGAGAACCTGATCGACGACATCTGCACCGAGCTGCAGCTGAATCATGGATTCCAACGTAACCGCAGCACCGTCGACGAAGCTGTAATTCCGGTAGAGGAAGCGGTGACGTATCGAGCTGTTGCGATCGGTGCGGGCTATCAAAAAAGTATTATCTACTTCGGCTATCTCCTGCTCCCGCGGCAGAGTCCGCAGCTGTGGATCTTTTCCTCGGTCCATGAGGCATTGCCGAGCGGTCTGGAGGTGTCTGCCAACGCGCCATGGCTCGATGGCGTGATCAAAGCCGTCTTTGCCAAGACCGCCGAATATCAGGCGCATCTGTCCTTCCAGGATCTGCGCTCCGATGTGATTAACCTGTCCTATGTCGATGCGGATGGTGCGCTGTACGCCCTGCGCGCCATGGGATTTTCCGCGGTCACCAGTGATCAGGGTCTGTTTGTGGATGATTCCTTTCAGGGCGGCCTGGACGCCGCCGCCCATCAGGGACCTGCGGGCGGGACCCCGATCGACGCGGCCGCCGCCGCCGCCGCCGCCGCCGCCGCCGGCATGCCGGGTCAGGCGGGCATGGGCGGCACGGGCGGCATGGGAGGCGGCATGGGCGGCGGGATGATGGGTGGCGGGATGATGGGTGGCGGGATGATGGGCGGCATGGGCGCGATCGGAACGTATGCTGCCAATTTGAATGACTAGGGGGAGCCCGATCC
>JBAXVM010000282.1:0-3780 GCA_037129105.1 bacterium | reverse complement strand
GGTTATGCTGCTGTTGTGGTTGG
Organism: bacterium; assembly: GCA_037129105.1. Taxonomy (GTDB): domain Bacteria; phylum Verrucomicrobiota; class Kiritimatiellia; order RFP12; family CAIWXQ01; genus CAIWXQ01. Next base: position 3,757 of record JBAXVM010000282.1, on the reverse strand, counting down.
CCCTATGACGGGGCTACCTGAGTAGTTACCTTCGATAAACGCTCAAACAGATCAACTGGCGGACACATACCGACTGCGTTTTGCGTAATTGCGGGGTTCCGGAACGCCGTCTGGCGCATTCTGTGCCACGAATATTTCCGCGCCATGATCCCGCCTGAATCGCACGTCCTCGACATCGGATCCGGTTGGGGCGAGTTCATCAACCATGTCCAGGTGGCCGAGCGTTTCGCCATGGACTTGAACCCGACGCAGGGACGCGACTAGTTGACGGCATCCGCTTCCTGAGGGAGGAACGCCACCGCCGTTGTTCCTGGTCAAATGTTACCTGCGCCTGCCCGTCCTGTGGCCGTGGTTCGGCAAACAGATTCTGGTTGTTGGCAGAAAGCCGGACATTATGGCGCGCCGGGAGACGGCGGGCGCGTGTTCACCCGGTGATAATCGCCCCGGCTGAGCCACTTCTCGATCAGCACGTAGAGCACGATGAACAGATAGCGACTGCCCATCTCCCGGATGCGCAACTTGGAGGTGCCGCTCTTGCGGTTGCGCCATGAGATCGGCAGCACCTCGAACCGGTAGCCGCGCACAATCGCCTTCAACGGCAGTTCAACGGTCAGGTTGAAGTGCCGCGACAGCAACGGATGCAATCCGTCAATCACTTCCCGGCGGTAACCCTTGAAGGCATTTGTGATATCGTTGAATCGCAGGCCGAACAGCAGGCGGATAAATGCGTTGGCAAAACGGTTGAGAACCAGTTTGTGCACGGGGTAATCGATCACCCGCGAACCCCGCATGAATCGCGAGCCAAATACACACTCCGCCCCGGCGCGCAGGCGCTCACAGTAGCGCCAGACATCATCGGGATCGTCGGACAGATCAGCCATCACAATGCACACAGCCGCCCCGCGATAGTTTGCCAGCCCGCAACGCACGGCAAGACCAAAACCGTTGGGCGGAGGATTGTACACATGCCGCACGTGCGGCAGGCGCGCCTCCAATTCCTCCAGACAACGCGCCGTGCCATCGGTGCTACCATCATCCACGACGAGAATTTCGTAATCCGCAAATGCTTCCGCCGCAAAGCGCGCCGTGATCGTCTCGACGGTGCCGGCAATCGAACCTTCCTCGTTGTGAGCGGGGATGATGATCGAAAGAAACGGCGACATGGATTGCATGCGGAACCATACTCTCGTTGATGTCAGGCACCAAAGATGCCGCGCGCCAGCGCGTCGTTATCCTGGAGCCAGCGATAAATGTCCGCCAGCACGGCGTCCACGCCACGGCGCGGACACCAGCCGAAGGTCGGCTCAGTCGTGCCGTTGTCCGTGATGAACCAGGCCAGATCAGCCGGCCGGCCGCGGGGTTCACCCGCAATGGCCAAGTGATTGCCGGTCAGCGTCTCGCACCGCGCAGTCAATTCACACAGCGAAGCGCTGCACGCGGCACCCCCACCGGCATTGTAGATCTCGCCCCGATGCCGGGTCAGGCGTCCAAGTTGCAGCAGAAGCAGGTCGCACAGGTCGTCGATGTGCAGCATGTCGCGCACCTGTTTCCCCGTACCGCCGTAGCCGATGTAACACAGCGGCTGTTTGAATCGGTGCCGGGCCATCCAGAAGGCAACCACGCCCTGATCGCTGCGGCCAAGTTGCCAGGGACCGGAGACAAGACCGCAGCGGTTGATGATGGCCGGAACGCCAAAGGCGTCGGCATATTCCTGCAACAGCAGTTCAGCCGCCAGTTTGGTGGCGCCGTAGAGTGAACGACGCCCCATCAACGGACAAGCGGTGGACACGCCCGCCGCCGAGACGCCATCCAACCCGCCCGCGTATTCGATCCGTTCCGCCGTCTCACGGTAGCAACCCTTATTCAGGTAGTCATGCGGGTAGACACGCGAAGTGGAGAGAAAAATGACGCCGCACCCCCGGCGCCGCGCAAATTCAAAACAGTTCGTGGCGCCCGTCAGGTTTGTTTCGACCACGTAGCGTGCACTGCCAGACTGTGTGCCGGCGAGCACGGATGGCTCAGCGCTGCACTCCACCAGGGCATCCACCTTACCAACCCGGTCCAGGTCCTCAAGAATGCGCACGTCCCCGTGAACAAACTCCGCGCCGGCGGTCTGCACACGAGAGAGCAGGATCTCGCTACCCCGCCGCATGAGGTTGTCCAGGCAGACAACATCCCACCCCGCCTGCCGGCAGGCCAAGGCCAGCGAGGACCCGATAAAACCACAACCTCCAGTGATTAACACGCGCATGGACAGCACGGCCTCCAGGCAAGATGCAGGCAGTGTAGATGGGGGTTAGTGACGCGTCAAGCACGTCTGACAGGCCCCAAAAACTGTAAGGACGAGGAAAGATAATTCGCAGATCGGAGACAACTATCAACTCTTGCTTACGCGGAATGGAGTTTCTATGATGCAAGGGTCTTAAGGAACGAGGAATTAGATCATATGCCCTTGAGTGTCTGCATCCCCACGTATCGCGGTCTTGACCTGATCGATGCGACGCTGGCCACCATTCTCGCACAGGACTACCACGACTTCGAGGTCGTGATCTGTAATGACAGCCCTGACGATCACGCGGCCATGGCTGCCAAGATCGCCGCCTACCGAGACCCTCGCCTGCGTTTTTTCGCTAATGAGGTCAACCTTGGCTATCCATGCAACCTGCGCAAGTGTACGCAACTGGCCAGTCACGACATCCTATTCCTGATGGGACAGGACGACCTGCTGCTCGGCGAAGACGTGTTTCGCCGGGTCGTGGACATCCTGAACGCGGACCCCCGCATCGGCTGCATCACCCGGCCGTACTACTGGTTTCATGACGCCCCGCGTACGCCCATACGCATGGTACCGAAGTACCACGCACGCATAATCGACATCCGCACCGACCCTGCAGGTCTGCACGCCATTCTCGAAACGGTCGGGCAGTTGAGCGCGCTGGTCTACCGGCGCAGCCTGATCACCGAGCCATTTGACTCGAATGTCTTCACCGCCCACATCTATCCGTTTCTCTCCATCCTCAAGACCCACACCTGTTACTACTGGCCGGACTTTAATCTGGCCGTGCGCACATTGTCCAGCCAGACACGCTTTCTTTCGTCCATCTATCGTCCATCACCGACAAAAACCTGGGTGGAAATGTGCCGGCGCGTGTTCCGTGAACCGGAGTTTGCCGCAGTTCGCAAAGCCACGGCCAAACAGGCTGCGCGGAACTTTGTCGGTCTGGTCCAGATCCGCAACTATGGCCATCTGATCGATTTCTTTGCGGATGCCAGATATCTGGTGCGCTATCGCCCATTGAATCTACTGGCTCCGCGTTTCCTTTGTGTCTTCCTCGGTTGTGCGCTAACCCCAAGGCCCGTTCTGCGATGGCTGGTGGATGCGTATAAGTGCCAGTGCCTGCGTCGCCGTTACGGAACTCTCCTCGATGGCACGCCCGGGGTGGCAGTGCGCAAAGAGCACATATAAATGACGTCGCTGCAAACATTTCTATCCTCAACAGATGCACGACCGATTGTAAGCGCGACTCTTTCCGACGCTGGGCAAGAGCCTGATCGTCCGCGCGGAACGGGTCTGATCATCTGCGTCCAAAAATGCAAAAAACCGCGTCCGGAATTCCGGCGCCCGCCGGGCGGAGGCCAATCCCGATGAAACGCCCTCACCCCGACCCACTCGCACGCCACACGCCGCAGCACCGCACCCGGCAGGCCGCCACCCGCATCATCAACGCCGTGGCCCCCATTCGCATCTGCGACCTGG
>JBAXVM010000281.1:0-3797 GCA_037129105.1 bacterium | reverse complement strand
GCGTGTTGCGCGCGCATCTTTCGCTCCGGCGGCGCAAGGCCGCCGGAGGCGGAAGAGAACGACAATGGAATCAGAAAGATTTCCGGCACGCGAGAATGGCAAGTATCATTCAAAACATCAACAACCAAACCAAATCTGCGCCATCCGCGTAATCCGTAGCTAAAAAGAATCTCCCATGCTTGCTGGTAAACCATTGCTGGTGGCTTTTGATCGCCTCGCGTACCGCCGAACGGCTTGTGCTTGGCGTGCTCTGCCGGAAGAGCGATGATTCAACACGATCCAAGGCCTAAGTCCGACAGGTTCCTAGTTCTCGTAATCGTCCTCGTCCTTCGTCGTCGTCCTCGATGTTGATCCCGTCTGGTTTCCTCGAGGACGAGGACGACGACGAGGACGAGAAGGATACGTCGTCGTACCTACGACTGCGTGTACTACGTCCGACAGTCTCCTAGGCCCCCCTCACGCGCGCGCCAGCCGAAACAGCTCCTCGTGCGAACGCCCCTGCTGCTGCGCATGGATCAGGATCTGCGCGCAGGCCAGGGCGTCGGACGCGGCGTCGTGATGCTTGAGCGCAATGCGCAGATGACGGGCGACATCCGACAATTTGGTGGGAACGATATTCCACGTCGATCGGGCCAGCTTCACGGTGCAGAGAAACGGCAGCTTTACGGGCGCATGACCCGCCTGCTCGCAGCAGGTCCGCAGCACGGAGCGGTCAAACGACGCATTATGCGCGGCCACAAAATCCACCTGCGCCAGCATCTTCGACACCTCCGGCCAGAGCTCGCCAAACACGGGCTTGTCCTGCACGTCGCGCCAGGAGATCCCGTGCAGATAGGTAAAGACAAACTCCCGGCGCGGCGGACGAATCAAGCCGGTCCAGGACTCGACAATCTTCATCTGCTCCACGATCACAACGGAGAGCGCACACGCGCTGTCGCGCCCATAATCCGCGGTCTCAAAATCCAGCGCCGCAAAGCGCCCGGTTAAGACAGGCGGTACCGCAGCCGCCTTCGGCGCGCGCACCCTTTTTGGAACGCTTGCTCGTTTGGTAGTTTTGATCGTCGTGCGAGGAAGTGTCATGTAAACTCCTGTGTCTACCGTCGGCACACCTGCCACATCGCATGCGCTGTGTTGACGAACCGGAATCATCGCGTATTCAAAAGAGTGCGCCAAGCACAAACCGCCATTCGCATCCTGGCTCGCGGCGGATCTCGCCGCCTTCTTCGGCTATCCAGCGCTAGGAGACTGTCGGACTTAGACCTTGGTTCGCGCTGAAACCTCTTGCCGACAGTCTCCTAGTTGGCAACCCGCGGATAGCGGGTTACGAGACCTCTTAAAACAGGCAATTTGGCTCACGGTTAGGTGAAAGACAAGGTAGAAAGATTAAGAGGAAAGACAATGTAGGGTTCGACAGCCATACTTCGTCTTTCCTCTTCATCTTTCTACTTTGTCTGTTCTGCAGGTTGAGTCAACGGCATAGCCAGTTTTGAGATTTCGCAACCCGCTATCCGCGGGTTGCCAACTAGCAGCCTGGTCGGCAGAAGGTTTGTACCCCCGGAAGACTAAGTCCGACAGGCTGCTAGGCGCATGGCGCAGCCAGTAGCCCCGGCCCGCCCCGGGCCGCGGGCCGCGTGATCCAACGTGGCTATGAGCAGGACCACGATGGCGGCCGACAACGATCGTTACCCGCAGGGATAGCAATCCGCCCTCGGCCCGGGGGCGGGCCGGGGCTACTGACAGCTGCCAACGACCAACTGCTCGTGCCCCAAAAAGGAGCGCTCCCGTCTGAGATCAGGCTCCGGCGGCGCAAGGCCGCCGGAGGCGTAGACCCTGCTGCGCTTTAGCTCTTGGAGCAACCGACGTTAAGGAGGTATTATTGCGATCGTGATACCCGCCCCAAACGGGGTCACAAAAGGAATCCGAGATTGCGGATGGATATGAGCAATACAGCAACAGCGCGGAATAAATCTTATACCTGGGCCGACTACCGGACCTGGCCGGATGACGAACGCTGGGAGTTGATCAAGGGCGAAGCATTTGCCATGTCGCCTTCGCCAACGGCTCGACACCAGATTGTCCAGACCAAGCTAGGGCGCAAACTGGACGAGTTTTTCGACGGCAAGCCATGTCGGGCGATTGTCTCCCCCATGGATGTGAAGTTGTCAGCCACAGATGTCGTGCAACCGGATCTGGTGGTAGTCTGCCGGTCGGAACAGATCCAAGTCACGCATATCGAAGGTGCGCCAGCGCTGGTGATTGAGATTCTCTCGGACTCCACCGAGTTGCACGATCGGGGAATCAAGATGCGGCTCTATGCGGCGCATGGGGTCAAAGAAGTCTGGCTAGTGACGCCCGATCCGTCCATGATCGAAGTGTATCGGCTGGATGGCGAAAGCTACCGGCTGGCGGGAACCTATACCCGGGCCGAGACGCTCCGTAGCCCGGGTTTTCCGAAACTGCGGCTGCGACTGAAAGAGATTTTCAATTTTCCACCGAAAATGGCTTGGAAACCCGCCGTAGTCCGAGAGAGGCCGCCGCCTGCGTATGGCACAAAGAAAGCTGGATTGCGCAAAACGAAGGCAAGTCGCATTTCCCCATGAACATCCACGGCACACCCTATCGCACAGTTTGGATTGACGATTCCGACCCCGCCGCAGTCCGGATCATTGACCAGCGCACGCTTCCGCATGGCTTCGAGATTCTCCGGCTACGCTCCGTGGCCGAGGTCTGCGCCGCCATCCGCGACATGGCTGTGCGCGGCGCCGGGTGCATTGGCGCCACGGCCGGCTATGGCATGTACCTCGCCGCGATTGAAGCCAACCCCGCCGCCTTCGACGCCGACGTGGCGCGCTCCGCCAGCCTGCTCTGCGCCACCCGCCCCACCGCCGTCAACCTGGCCTGGGCTGTCCAACAGCAACTGCAGGCCATGCAATCCGGCGCCACACCTGCCACAAAAATTGAAATCGCCCGAAAGACCGCACAAGAGATCGCCGACGAAGACGTCGCCTTTTGCCAGAGCATTGGCCGCCACGGACTCTCGCTCATCCGCGAAATCGCCGCGCGCAAGCGCGGCGATCCGGTGAACATCCTTACGCACTGCAATGCCGGCTGGCTCGCGTTCGTGGACCACGGCAGCGCTACAGCGCCGATGTATGCCGCCCACGACGCCGGCATCCCGGTGCATGTCTGGGTGGACGAAACCCGGCCACGCAACCAGGGCGCCTCGCTCACGGCGTGGGAGCTGGCCGGCCACGGCGTCCCCTGTCACCTGATCGTGGACAACGCCGGCGGCCACCTGATGCAGCATGGCATGGTGGACCTTGTGATTGTCGGCACAGACCGCACCACCGTCACCGGCGACGTAGCCAACAAGATCGGCACCTACCTGAAAGCACTGGCTGCGGCTGACAATCAGGTCCCCTTCTACGTGGCGGTCCCCTCCTCCAGCATTGACTGGCAGATGACCGACGGCCTGGCCGAGATCCCAATTGAGGAGCGCGACCCGCAGGAGGTGCTCTGCATGCGCGGAAAGCTTGGCGATGCCGTCGTCGAAGTCCGCATTGCCCCGGATGGCGTGAAGGCCAGCAACTACGGCTTTGACGTAACCCCGCACCGGCTGGTGACCGGCCTGATCACCGAGCGCGGCATCTGCCGCGCGGATCGCGAGGAGATATTGAAGTTGTTTCCGGAGAAGAGTGCGTTGAGCGTCAGCAATCTGTAAGCCATGTCTTGCCAACAAAGGTGGCCCGGCGACAAAAACAGCAGCTTTCAAAAAAAGGAAACTACCCATGAAAAAA
>JBAXVM010000280.1:0-3836 GCA_037129105.1 bacterium | reverse complement strand
GGCGGGCCAAGGCCTGGCTTGACGCGCGCCCGGCCCAGGCGCCGCTGGTCACGATTAACAGCTGGAACGAATGGACCGAGGGGAGCTACCTCCTGCCCGACATGCGCTGGGGGTATCGCTACCTGCGCGCCGTGAAGAATGTGTTTGGGGGCCGGTAGCAGGGAAAATTGCGGATGAGCACAACGGGCATGATGCACCGCTGCTGGACGCATGACTACTGCGCCCCGTCGTTTTACATGCTTACCGTCGTGACGGAGCCGCGGCGCAACTGCTTGAGCGTTTTGGCAGGGACGGCGGCCGACCCGCTCTTGCAGCTTTCGGCTATTGGGGCGGTTGTGCGTGAGGTGTGGCAGCGCACCTCCGCCGTCTATCCTGGGGTTGAGGGGTGCGAGTGCGTGGTGATGCCGGACCATTTTCACGGCATCCTGTGGGTCAAGGAGCGGTTAGAGAGGCCCATGGGGCATATTGTCAAGGCCTTCAAGCGGGTGAGCACGCAAGAGTGCAGGAGCAGGGGGCTGCTCCTGCCACCGGACCCGAGCAGGAGGGTGCTCCTGCAACCTGCTTCGGTCCCCGTGCCGGCGGCAGCCCCTGCCGCCGGTTGTTCCACCCTCTGGCAGGAAGGCTTTCATGACAGCATCCTGCTGCGCAAGGGGCAACTGAAGGCCATGGTGAACTATATCGCAGACAACCCCCGGCGCCTGATGGCCAAGCGGGCGCATCCGGACCTGTTTACCGTTGTCGCCGACCAGCAGATAGGACAGAATCTCGCCTGCCCGGTCATTGGCAACCGCTACCTGCTCCAGCATCCTTTGAAGCGCCAGGTTCAGATCTCGCGGCGCATCACACCGGAAGCGTTGGCTGCGCAAAAGGAGGAGCTTCTCTACGCCGCCGAGCATGGGGCGGTCCTGGTCTCGCCCTGTATCAGCCCCGGCGAGAAGGAGATCGCCAGGGCCGCGCTGGAAGCGGGGCGGCCCCTGATCGTGCTGCTCGAGAACGGTTTCGCGCCTCTGTACAAGCCTGCGGGGCGTTACTTTGAGGCTTGCGTCCGTGGACGGCTTCTGATGGTTGCGCCTTTCCCTTATCACCGGCAAAAACGTACCATCACACGCGAACAGTGCCTGACGCTGAACGCTTTGGCGCGGACAATTTTGGAAATGGACGACGAAGAATGAAGACGGAAAGCTAATTATGCATACTACACGTTCACGTATCAGGAGGATCCTCTTACTCGGCAACAGCATTACCCGTCATCCGCCGAAAGCGGACATCGGCTGGACCAACAACTTTGGCATGGCCGCCAGTTCGCAGGAGAAGGATTATGTCCATCTGCTGCTGCAGCGGTTTGCGGACGCGGCGGGCGGCAAGGCACCGGAGGCGCGGATCGAGAATGGCGCCGACTTCGAGCGGGAGTATGCCACCTATCCGATAGCAACCAAGTTCAAGGAGCTGGCTGAGTTCAAGGCGGACACCGTGATCCTCTGCATCGCTGAGAATGTGCCGAAACTGGCTACGCAGGCGGAGCGCAAGTTTGCGAACGGCGGCGTGGGGATTCATCCCGGCGACACCGGCATGGCGGCCATTGCCGAGGCGATCTGGGGCGCTGTAACAGGGAAGGCAGCGACAAAATGAACACAGCGACTTGGAAGAAACTGGAGCGCGCGGCGGAGGCTCGTCTGCAGCGTATGACTTTGGATGAGAAGATCGGGCAGCTGCTCTGCTGGGATGTGCTGGCACCGGCCCTGCGCAATGATCCGGCGCGCATTGTCGAGATGACCGAGCAGTTCCATCTTGGCTCGCTCTTTGTATACGACTGGTCGTCGGCGCAGATCAGCGCGCTGACCACGGAACTCGACCGGCGCACACCGGTGCCGGTGCTGATTTCGTCTGACCTGGAGCACGGTGCGGGACCGGCCATTCCGGACGGCATTGAGTTTCCTTTCCAGATGGCTGTGGGCGCGGCGAATGACGAGGCGCTCGCCGAAACCATGGGGCGCGCTGCGGCACGGCAGGGCGCGGCGGTCGGTGTACAGTGGACCTACAGCCCGGTCGTGGACATCAACTTCAACCGCCTGAACCCTGTCACTAACGTGCGCTCCTTTGGCGACGATCCGGAGCGCGTGGCGCGCCTGGCTGCGGCTGTGATCCGCGGCCTGCAGCGCGACGACCTGATGGCGGCCACGGCCAAGCACTTTCCCGGCGACGGCGTCGACGACCGTGACCAGCACATCTGCACCACGGTCAATTCCTTCTCCCTGGCCCGGTGGCGCAAGACCTATGGCAAGGTTTGGCAGCGCGTGATTCGCGAAGATGTCATGAGCATCATGGCCGGCCACATTGCCTTGCCGTGCGTGGATCCGGGCGAGGGGTTTGTTGGCGGGATCCCGGCCACGCTCAGCCGGCGCCTGCAGATTGACTTCCTCAAGCAGGAGCTCGGCTTCCGCGGCTGCCTGGTTTCGGATGCGATCCCCATGATCGGCATCAGTTCACACGTGAAGGCAGACGAACTGGCGGTGCAGAATGTGGTCGCGGGTTCGGATGTGGTGCTCTTCTGCGAACCGTGGCGAGATTTTCCCGCCTTGAAGCGTGCGGTGGAGCAGGGGGTGATCACCGAGGAGCGGCTGCATGATGCGGTGCGGCGCGTGCTGACCATGAAGGCGCGGCTTGGTTCGCTGGAGACGCGGCGGCCGGTGCCAGCCGTGACCGCGGAGGAACTGACCGGCTATCAGGTGGCCTCCCGCACCATCGCCAACCAGGCCGCCACGCTGTCGCGTAACATGTCCGGGCTTGTGCCACTGCGGCTTCCGCCGGGCGCCAGGGTGCTGACGATTACGCTGAAGTACGACAGCGGCACCGGCCTGGGGCAGGATCATGGCGAGCGCTACCGCGATCTGACGGTGGTGGATGAGGAACTGCGCCAGCGCGGGCTGGTGGTGGACCACGCCTGCAACGACATGTCCCTGGCGCGTAAGGATGACTACGAGGCTGTCTTCGTGAATGTGAAGATCGTGCCGCACTGCCTGGCCGGCACGGTCCGGATGGTGGGTCACCTGGCGTTCCAGTTCTGGAATTCCGTTATGCCCGGGGCGCGAAACCTGGTGATCACGGCGTTTGGCAATCCGTATCTGGCCGATGAGATCCCTTCGGCCAAGACGATGCTGCTGATGTATGATTGCGGCCCGGATGCCCAGCGTGCCGCCGTGGCTACGTGGCTGGGCGAGCAGACCCCGCGCGGGCAGAGTCCGGTGAAGCTGGATTGAGCGGGGAACGAGGCACGAAGTTCAATAAAGCCGAATTTCCACGTGCGTATATTTGCCTCGCCACAAGAATCTGGTATTGTATGAAACCAATGCCGTACGCACATCGTAGCGTTAATCAGGCGATCGCCCACCTGTCATGGTTTTGGCTCGTTCTGGCTTGCAGCGCCATCAGCGCGCGTGGCAATGAGGAGGCTTCTCGTCCGGTTCAAGCCATCACGATCACGAGCCGCTACAACGTTCAGCAGCGCCTGCCGAAGAACGTGCGCGATTTCCTGCGCGACAACCCGCAGCTCTGCCTGAAGCAGTGGAGCGGCATCGCGTTGCCGGGCGGCATGCAGGCGAGTCTGGCCATGGGAATGGCAGGCAACGTCGGGCCGGACATTTTCGAGACGGATATCCGGCAGGCCGTGGAGCAGGGGCTGGCGTATCCGCTGACCGAATGGATCGGCCAGGACGGCGTGCGCGCGGACGGTACCCCCAAGCTTCGTCCTGACGGGAAGCCCGATCTGAACGGACAGATTGACGACGACGAAGCCAAGTGGGAGGGGTGGAAAACCATCAAGCCCGTCTATCGGCAGG
>JBAXVM010000028.1:0-17959 GCA_037129105.1 bacterium | reverse complement strand
CCCGCCGCGCCGGGGCGCCTAGCAGCCTGTCGGACTTAGCCTTCTGGAGGTACAACCCTTCTGCCGACAGGCTGCTAGCGGAAGCTACGCCACGAACATATGCTGATCTAGAGTGAAATTCTCCGCGTTATCCGCCAGCGAATACGGGGCGGAAGCCGGCTTCTGTCAGCAGGCGCGCCGCGTCCTCGCGCCGGTCACCCTGCAACTCGATGCGCCCTTCCTTGCATGTGCCACCGGTGCCGCAGGCTTTCTGCAACGTACGGGCCAGTTGCTCCTTTTCCGCCGGCGAAATGCCTGTGAATCCCGAAATCACGGTCACGATCTTGCCGCCGCGATGCGCCTTCTGCCGCGAAATATCCACCCGCCCGCGCGACCGGGTCGGCACGGGCGACGCCCCGGCAGCAGCCTGACCGTCAGGTGCGGGTGGCAGCCCCGCACTGCTCAAGGCAGCGAACGGATTAACCCAGCCGGCCGATGCCTCAACTCCGGAACTCGGATTTTTTTCTTTAGCCATGCGAGAACTTTCCCATGTTTTGCCTGACGATTCAATCTTTCGTCCCAAGGCAAGTCAACAAAACGGGGAAGCACCCGCGGCTGCATGGTCTTTTCCTGAAGCGCCACTTTGGTGGCTTCCACCACGAAGATTCTAAAAACACGAAGATTCTAGTAATCGGACGCTGGAAATAACCAAAAACGTCAGATTTGTTGAACTTCGTGCTCTTCGGGGCCTCCGTGGTGATAATTCCCGCCTGCTTCAGAAAAAGACCATGCCCGCGGCTGGAGCACGGGCCATCTTCCGCTTGCCTTCCGGCGGCGGATGGGGTATTATTGTTTTATAGATCAAACAAAGTAGGTCGAGGCAAACATGAAAGCCCCTCTCCCCGTTTCGCTGGCGCAGGAAGATTGCCTGGAGGCGGTGCTGCGCCTGCAGCAGGCGCAGGGCGCGGCGCGCGTGCGCGATTTGTCGGCCGCCCTGGGCGTGCACAAATCCACGGTGGTGGCCATGCTCAAGCGGCTGGCCGCGCAGGCGCTGATCACGCATGCGCGCTATGGACTGGTGAGCCTGACGCCTGCAGGCGCGGTGATCGCCAACCGCACCGGGGCGCGGCATGAGCTGATCCGCGAGGTGCTGGTGAAGTTTCTGCTGCTGGAACCTGCGGCGGCGGACGCCAATGCTTGCCGCCTGGAGCATGCGCTCGATACCGCCGCGCACCAGCGCCTGCGCGAGGCGGTAAGCCTGGCAGCTGCGCGGCCGCGACTGGCGGCCAGCTGGCGACGGGCGTTGCGGGCGAGACTGAAGGCAGGAGGCAGGGGTCAAGGGTCAGCGTAGCAACGAGGCGCGAACCAACATGGCTTTTCAAGTCATACGCAAGCTGTTTCAGGGGAAGCCTGCTCTCACGGGTCAGGCGGAGGCGCTGCCCAAGGTTGTGATCGTGGGGTCGCCCAATGTGGGGAAGAGCCTGCTGTTCAACCGGCTGACCGGCAGCTATGTGGTGGTTTCCAACTACCCGGGCACCACAGTGGAGGTCTCGCGCGGCGTGGTGGCCACGCCGACCGGGAAGTTCGAGGCGATCGATACGCCCGGCATCTATTCCCTGGCGCCGATCACCGCGGAGGAGCGCGTTACGCTGGCGCTGCTGCTGCGCGAAACACCACGCACGGTCGTGCATGTAATTGATGCCAAGAACATCCAGCGCATGCTGGGGCTGACGCTCCAATTGGCGGATGCCGGCCTGCCTGTGGTCCTGGCCTTGAACATGGCTGACGAGGCGCGGTTGCTGGGGATTCGCATCGATGCACGCCGCCTGGAGCAGCTCCTGGGCATCCCCGTTGTGGAGACCATCGCGACCACCGGGGCCGGGGTACGCGAGTTGATCGCCCGGATCCCGCAGGCCAAGCCAGCCCACGACATCCGGGTGCGTTTTGATCCTGCGGTTGAGACTGCTATTGCGCTGACAACCCAGCTCCTGGGTAACGAAAGCCCGCTGGCAAACCGCGTGCGCGCGCTGCTGTTGTTACAGGATGCGCCGGCGGATGACGGGCTGCTCTGCGGCGAGGCAGAACTGGCCCAGGCCGGCCGGATTGGGCAGATTGCCGCAGGCGCGCGCCGGATGCTCCCCCATTCGATCAACTACCACGCCACCCTTTCGACTCAGAAGGCGGCCGAGCAACACTTCCAGGAGGCGGTACAGTTCCCGTCGCAGGGCGCGCTAAGCTTCCGGGAGCGGCTCAGCCGATGGTTGATGTGGCCGCTGACCGGCGTCCCCATTCTTCTGTTGGTGTTGTATTTCGGTCTCTATCAATTTGTGGGCGTGTTCGGGGCCGGAACGCTGGTGGATTTTTTGCAGAACACGATTTTCAGTGGCTATATCGCGCCGTGGGTGGACCGGCTGTTCAACGCCCTGATCCCGTGGCAGGTGTTGCGCGACCTCTTTATTGGTCCATACGGCCTGATCACGCTCGGGGTGCGCTATGCGGTTGCCCTGATCTTCCCGATTGTCGGCACCTTCTTCCTGGCCTTCTCGATCCTGGAGGACAGCGGATATCTGCCGCGCCTGGCCATGCTGCTTGACCGGATCTTCAAGAAGATCGGGTTGAATGGGCGCGCCGTGATCCCGATGGTGCTCGGGCTGGGGTGCGACACAATGGCCACGATCGTGACGCGCACGCTGGAGACCACGCGGGAGAAGGTCATTGCCAGCCTGCTGCTGGCGCTGGCCGTGCCGTGCTCCGCGCAGATGGGGGTGATCCTCGGACTGCTGGCCGGTCATCCGGCGGCGCTGCTGGTCTGGTTCAGCGTGATCCTGCTGGTCTTCCTGGTTGCGGGGGTGCTGGCCGCCAGGTTCCTGCCCGGCGAGAAGCCGCGCTTCTACATGGAGCTGCCGCCGCTGCGCCTGCCGCGTCTCGACAATGTGCTGGCCAAGACCTACGCGCGCATGGTCTGGTACTTTTATGAAGTCTTTCCGCTCTTTCTGCTGGCGAGTGGTCTGATCTGGATCGGCCAGATTACGGGGCTGTTTCAACTGCTGGTGCGCGGACTGGTGCCGCTGGTGCAGTGGATGGGGCTGCCCGACCAAGCGGCCGTGGCGTTTCTGTTCGGCTTCTTCCGGCGCGACTATGGCGCTGCCGGTTTGTACGACCTGCAGCATGCCGGCGCGCTGGATGGCAACCAACTGGTGGTCGCTTCGATCACGCTCACGCTGTTTCTGCCATGCGTCGCGCAGCTGCTGATTATGAAGAAGGAGCGTGGCCTGCGATTTGCCCTGGTTTCCGCAATCGGCATCACCGTGATCGCTCTGGCCATGGGTCTTCTGGTGCATACGGTGTTGACCTGGACAGGAGTCCGGCTATGAAATGCGCGTTCTGCGAGAAGACGTTTGACGAGGAGGCCGCGCGGCAGGGCTGCCAGAGCTGCTCTTCGCATGGCGGCTGCCGGAAGGTCAAGTGTCCGCATTGCGGCATGGAAGCGCCGGCAGAGCCGGCCTCGATCAAGTGGGTGCGAAAACTGGTCCAGCGAATCAGAAACAACGCCTAGCAGCCTGTCGGGCTTAGCGCTGAATCAGTACAAATTTTGTGCCGACCAGGCTGCTGGAGCAATGCAAGAAATAGCGTAACCGTAGGAGGCAAGATGTTTAAACCCGCCATTGAAGAAGCGCTGGAGATGCTCTACCTCTGCACAACGGAACAGGCGCCGCGCGTGACGGATGAGGAAACGCAGGCTGCCCTGCTGGAGGCGGAGACCATGGGCCTGGTCCGGAGATCCGGCACAGACCTGCAGCTCACAGAGACCGGGATGGTGCTGGGGCGGGATGTGGTGCGCCGGCACCGGCTGGCCGAGCGCCTGCTGACCGACGTGCTGGGCGCCAGCGCCACCTACCTGCATGAGGATGCCTGCCTGTTCGAGCACATCCTGCAGCACGGGCTGGCGGATCGCATCTGTGTTTTGCTGGGACATCCGCCCACCTGTCCACACGGCAAGCCGATTCCGCGCGGAACCTGCTGTGAGCAGGCGCAGCGTGACGCCATCCGCGAAGTGGGCGCCCTGTGCGACGGCCGTCCGGGGAGCGAAGGTGTTGTGGCCTACCTGTCCACGCGGGACAACCGCGAGGTGCAGAAGATGATGGCCATGGGGATTCTGCCGGGCACGCCGATCCAGGTGATCCAGTCCTTCCCGTCGCACGTATTCCAGATCG
This sequence comes from bacterium, assembly GCA_037129105.1. Classification (GTDB taxonomy): domain Bacteria; phylum Verrucomicrobiota; class Kiritimatiellia; order RFP12; family CAIWXQ01; genus CAIWXQ01. The sequence continues at coordinate 13,766 of JBAXVM010000028.1, read as the reverse complement.
GCTTCAGCCAGTTCGCGGTGGACAAGCTGCTGGCCGAATCCATCCACGTGCACTGGAAGACTGTGGCATCAGCCGCAACACAAACCAACTCCACGGCCGGCCGCCACCTGGCAAACAGAAGCCGGCCCGCGCACTAGCGCGGACCGGCTTTTTCGAGCAACCGCAGGCCTCGTTATTCGCCGAGGATTTCCTGGGCTTTCTTGAGCTGCTCGCTGGGGCCGATGCCAAGCTCCTCGTCCGACAGCGGTTCCGCCAGCGGAACCAGCTTGATGTGACGGTGCAGCGGGAATCCAGTGCCACCCGGAATCAAGTGACCAAGGATGACGTTCTCCTTGAACCCGCGCAGCTGGTCGACACGACCCATGGTCGCAGCGTCCGTCAGCACACGCGTCGTGTCCTGGAAGGAGGCAGCCGAGATAAAGCTGTCGGTCTCGAGCGACGCCTTGGTGATCCCCAGGAGTGCCGGCTGGGCTTCGGCGGGGCGCTTGCCATCCGCGGCGACCTGCTCGTTGATCTCGAGGAACTTCTGGCGGTTGACCTGCTCGCCCCAGAGAAAATCGGTGTCGCCGGGGTTGGTAATGCGTACCTTGCGGAGCATCTGACGGACAATAATTTCGATGTGCTTGTCGTTGATTTCCACGCCCTGCAGACGATAGACCTGCTGCACCTCGTTGACGAGATACTTCTGCAGTTCCTGCGGACCGCAGACATCGAGAATTTCCTGAGGCACCACGGGACCTTCCGTAAGCTGCTGTCCCTTGCGCACGCGATCGCCCTTGAACACGACGATGTGCTTGCCCATGGGAATCAGGTGCTCCTCGGCCGCGCCGGTAATTTCGTCGCGGATGAGCAGGCAGCGCTTGCCGCGCTGGTTCGGGCCGAAGTCCACCACGCCTTCGATCTTGGCGATCTCAGCGGCTTCCTTGGGCTGACGCGCCTCGAACAACTCCGCCACGCGCGGCAGACCACCCGTGATGTCGCGGGTCTTGGCTTCCTTGCGCGGCGTCTTGGCGAGCAGCTCACCGGGGGCGACCTTGGCGCCTTCCTTAACCATGACATGGGCGCCAGCCGGGATGTGGTAGAATCCGAGCACAGCGTTCGAGTCCGGGTCGGTGACGATAATCTGGGGATGGAGATCTTCCTTGGTCTCCAGAACGACTAGCGCGCCCATGCCGGTCTGCTCGTCGCGGCCGCCCTTGACGGAAACGTCCGGCACGAAGTCGTGGAACGAAACCCGCCCGTTCTTTTCCGCCAGAATCGGCACGCTGTGCGGATCCCAGGAAGCCACGCGTTGAGCAACCTTAACCGGTCCGCCGTCATCCACAAAGAGCACGGTTCCCATCTGGAGCGTATAGCGATCGAGCTCGCGGTCGTCCTCGCTGACAATGGCCAAGGCGCCGTTCTTGTTGAGCACCACCATCTGGCCGTCCTTGTTCCGGACGACGCGCAAATCGTGGTAGCGGGCATGGCCGCCGTTGCGCACGACGATTTCAGGCGTTTTGGCCACCATCGACGCGGTGCCGCCGATATGGAACGTACGCATCGTCAGCTGCGTGCCCGGCTCGCCGATGGACTGTGCCGCCACGATGCCCACGGCCGTGCCGATATCCACCAGCTTGCCGGTGGAAAGGTCGCGTCCGTAGCACTTGGCACACATGCCGAAGGGGGCGTCGCAGGTCAATCCGCTGCGAATCCAGACGCGCTCGATGCCGGCTTCCTCGATGCGGCGGCAGGAAGGCTCATCGATCTCGTCATTGGCGTGGATCACCACCTCGTTGGTGGTTGGGTGGTAGATGTCGTGCAAGGCGGTACGACCGAGAATGCGTGCACGCAGCGGCACCAATTCCTCGTCGCCTTCGGTGATGGCCTCAACCTCGATCCCGTTGACGGTATTGCAATCCTGCGTGAAAATGATCACGTCCTGTGACACATCCACCAGCTTGCGTGTGAGATAACCGGCATCGGCGGTCTTGAGCGCGGTGTCTGCCAGACCCTTGCGCGCGCCATGCGTACTGATGAAGTACTCAAGCACGCTCAGGCCTTCGCGGAAGCTGGCGGTGATCGGCCGTTCGATAATTTCGCCGGACGGCTTGGCCATCAGGCCGCGCATGCCTGCGAGCTGGCGGATCTGCAACTTGGATCCGCGAGCCTTGGAGTCCACCATCATGTAAACCGGGTTGGTCTCGACCGGCTTCGGATTCTGCGCGGTGACGTTGCGGTCGATGGTCTTGTAGAGCTCGTCCGAAACCTTTTCGGTTGTGCCGTTCCAAATATCGATGATCTTGTTATGGCGCTCGCCGTCGGTGATCACGCCCAAGCTGTGCTGCTTGTCGACCTTGGCGACCTCGGCTTCAGCCTTGGAAAGCAATTCATCCTTTTCCTTGGGGCGGATCATATCCTTAAGACCCATGGAGACGCCGGCCAGGCACGCGTGCTTGAAGCCGAGCGACTTGAGATCATCGAGAGCCTTGACCGTGCGGGCATGACCTGCGACCTGGTGGCAGTTGAGAATCAGATCGCCCAGCTTGCTCTTGTCGATCTTGTCGTTCACATACCCCAGCACGGTCGGCCAGACCTCATTGAAGATCACGCGCCCAACCGTCGTCTCGATCACCCGCAACTCACGGTTGCCATAGCGGCGGCCCGTAGATCCAAAATCGGGGTTCTTATAGCGAATGCGCGTATGAATCTCGACGGCCTGCTCAGCCAGCGCCAGATGCACCTCGTTGGTATCGCCGAAGAGCGGCAGGCGCTCGTTCGATCCAATTTTTGCGCCCTTACCGACGATGCGGCCGGCGAGCTTATCCTGCTGGCTGATCGTGGTCAGGTAGTAGATGCCAAGCGCGATGTCCTGCGTGGGCGTCATAATCGACTTGCCGGAGGCCGGCGAGAAGATTGAGTTCGTGGACATCATCAGCAGGCGGCTCTCGAGCTGCGCCTCGACGGACAGCGGCACGTGCACAGCCATCTGATCGCCGTCAAAGTCGGCATTGAAGGCGGTACAAACCATCGGGTGGATCTGAATGGCTTCACCCTCGATCAGAATGGGCTCAAAGCTCTGAATCGAAAGCCGGTGCAACGTCGGGGCGCGGTTGAGCATTACGGTCTTGCCCTTGGTCACCTCCTCGAGGATATCCCATACCTGCTCGTCGTGGCGCTCGATCATCTTGCGCGCCGTGCGGACGGTATGGCAAATGCCACGTTCCTTCAGGCGGCGAATAATGAAAGGCTCGAACAGCGTCAGCGCCATCTTCTTGGGCAGGCCGCACTGGTTAAGCTTGAGCTCAGGGCCGACGACAATCACGGAGCGGCCGGAGTAGTCCACGCGCTTGCCCAGCAGGTTCTGGCGGAAGCGACCGGTCTTACCCTTGAGCATGTCGCTAAGCGACTTCAGCGGGCGGTTGCCGGCGCCAGCTACGGCGCGGCCGTGACGACCGTTATCGAAGACCGCATCCACGGCTTCCTGCAGCATGCGCTTCTCGTTGCGGATGATGACATCCGGCGTCTTGAGTTGCAGCAGGTTGCGCAGCCGATTGTTACGGTTGATCACGCGGCGGTAGAGATCATTGAGGTCGGAGGTGGCAAAGCGCCCACCCTCGAGCGGCACCAACGGCCGCAGCTCCGGCGGAATCACGGGCAGGCAGTCCAGAACCATCCACTCGGGCTTGCCGCTGCTGACGCGGAACCCCTCGCAGATCTTCATGCGCTTGGTAATCTTCTTGCGCGTCTGCTTGCTGCGCGTGTTCTCGATTTCCGTCTCGAGGTCATTCATGAGCTGATCGAGATCGAGCTTGGCCAGAGACTTGCGCACGGCCTCGGCGCCCATGAGGGCCTCGAAGTTCTCGCCATACTTCTCAACGGCCTCGTGATATTCGGCCTCGCCGAGAAGCTGCAGCGGCTTCAACGGCGTATCGCCGGGGTCCGTCACCAGGTAATCCTCATAGTAGAGCACGCGTTCCAGCGCGTTGGCGGTCAAGTCGAGCATCAAGCCAATGCGGCTCGGGCTGCACTTGAAGAACCAGATGTGCGACACCGGCACAGCCAACTCGATGTGACCCATGCGCTGGCGGCGCACGCGAGAAACCGTTACCTCGACACCGCAGCGGTCGCACACGACGCCCTTGTGCTTGATGCGCTTGTACTTGCCGCAGGCGCATTCCCAGTCCCGCGTAGGACCGAAGATGCGCTCGCAGAACAAACCGTCACGCTCCGGACGGTAGGTGCGGTAATTGATTGTTTCCGGATTCTTGATTTCGCCGTGACTCCACGAGCGAATCGTCTCCGGGGATGCCAGATTGATGCTGACCGCATCGTACTGGCCAACTTCCGTAATACCAAACAGTTCGCGTGCTGCGTAGGGGTTCAAGGTCGGCCTCCCGTTTGCCGTGTCCGAGTGATCAGATCGTGGGTTGTGCGGCGGCGATACTCTGGCCGCCCAGCAGCTTCATGTCCAGGCAGAGCCCGCGCAGTTCATGCATGAGCACCGAGAAGGACTCCGGCATGCCCGCTTCGAGCGTGTTCTGGCCCTTGACAATGGACTCATAGATGCGGGTTCGCCCGGCCACATCGTCGCTCTTTACGGTCAGCAGTTCCTGCAGCGCGTAAGCCACGCCGTAGGCCTCCAGCGCCCACACTTCCATTTCGCCCATGCGCTGGCCACCATACTGGGCCTTGCCGCCCAGGGGTTGCTGCGTGACAAGCGAATAGGGTCCGGTGGCGCGGGCATGAATCTTATCCGTGACCAAGTGATGAAGCTTGAGCATGTAGATCTCGCCCACGACCACGCGCTGGTCGAACGGCTCGCCCGTGCGTCCGTCAAACAGTACGGCCTTGCCATCCTCGCAAAGCCAAGCGCGGTCGTCTTCGGTCTTCTCCTGCTCCTTGCGGGCGGCCAGCATCAGCTTATCGATAGCCTCCTCGGGGACGCCATCGAACACCGGACTGGCTGCATACATGCCCAGAACGCGGCAAGCCATGCCAAGACAGGTCTCGAACAGCTGCCCGAGGTTCATGCGCGAAGGCACACCCAGAGGGTTCAGCACAATGTCAACCGGCGTGCCGTCAGGCAGGAACGGCATTTCGCAGTCCGGCACGATCTTTGCCACCACGCCCTTGTTGCCATGTCGGCCGGCCAGCTTGTCGCCGACCGAGAGATTCTTTTTGCTGGCGATATAGACGCGCACCTGCTTGATGACGCCGCCCTCATCCATCAGCCCGTCCATCTCTTCGAACACCTGGCTGCCCTGATTCTCCAGCTCGGAGAACTTGGGCCGAAACTCGTCAATGATCTCCTCGATCTTCTGTTGGACCGGGCTGCTTTCGATCTGGATATGACTATGCGCACGCGCCAGCCTGGCCAGCAGCATCTTGGTGATCTTGCGGTTGGCGGGGATAATAATCTCGCCGGTCTCAACATCAAACACATCGAGCGGGATCTTCTCGCCGAGCAGGATGTTGCTGAGCGCGGTGGTCAGCTGGTCCTCGATCTCGATGCGACGGCGCTTGCGCTCCTCCTCGATATCGCGTATCTGCTTCTTTTCCTCGGGCGTCGGCTGCCCCGCGGTGCTCCGGCGCTGATCCTGCTGCTGGGCGGTTACCTTGACATCCATGACGATGCCGTAGGTGCCACTTGGCACGGTCAGCGACGTGTCGCGCACGTCAGCCGCCTTCTCGCCGAAGATCGCACGCAGCAGGCGCTCTTCCGGCGCCAGTTCGGTCTCGCTCTTGGGCGTGATCTTGCCGACCAGAATGTCGCCCGGTCGAACTTCCGCGCCAATACGCACCACGCCATCGGAGCCGAGGTTCTTCAAGGCCTCTTCGCCCACGTTAGGAATGTCGCGCGTGATTTCCTCGGGGCCGAGCTTTGTGTCGCGTGCGCCAACTTCAAACTCCTGAATGTGAACGGAGGTGAAGATGTCGTCGCGTACCACGCGTTCATTGACCAGGATGGCGTCCTCGAAGTTATAGCCGCTCCACGGCATGAACGCCACCAGCAGGTTCTTGCCGAGCGCCAATTCGCCATCCCGGGTCGCGGGGCCGTCGGCGAGCACGTCGCCCTTGCGCACCTTCTGCCCGCGACGCACCAGCGGCCGCTGATTAAAGCAGGTTCCGGCATTCGAGCGACGGAATTTCTGCAGGGCATAGCGATGCACGCCTTTGGCCTTCTTGGCCCGGTTGGCGGGGAGCGCGCCGTCATCCGTCACGACAATTTCGGTGGCGGAAACATAGGCCACGGCGCCTGCCTCCTCGGCCAGAACGGTGACGCACGAATCAGCTGCCGCACGGCGTTCGAGGCCGGTGGCCACATACGGCCGCTGCGTCTGCAGCAGCGGTACGGCCTGGCGCATCATGTTCGCACCCATCAAGGCGCGGTTGGCGTCATCATGCTCGAGGAACGGGATCAGGCCGGCAGCAATACTCACGACCTGCGTCGGGGCCACGTCCATGTACTGGACCTTGGCCGGCTCGACTTCCAAAAACTCCGCCATGTAGCGTACCGTGACCTTGTCGCCGGCAAACCGGCCATCCGCGGCCAGCGGCGCGTTGGCCTGGGCGATCACGAACTTTTCCTCCTGGTCGGCGGCCAGGTAATGCACCTCGTCGGTAACCTTGCCATGCCGCACAACGCGGTACGGGCTTTCAATGAACCCAAAGTCATTGACACGGGCATAGATGCAGAGCGAGGAGATCAAACCGATGTTCGGACCTTCGGGCGTCTCGATCGGACAGATGCGCCCGTAGTGCGAACTGTGCACGTCGCGGACCTCAAAGCCTGCGCGCTCGCGGCTGAGACCGCCGGGGCCAAGGGCCGACAAGCGCCGCTTGTGAGCCAAGCCGCTGAGCGGATTGGTCTGGTCCATGAACTGGCTGAGCTGGCTGCGGCCAAAGAAGTCCTGCACCACGGCCGATAGCGACTTGCTGTTGACGAGGCGGGCAGGCGACAGCACACCGGTGGCCGGATCAAAGAGCGTCATGCGCTCGCGAATCAGCCGTTCCGTACGAGCCAGCCCGACGCGGCACTGGTTCTCCAGCAATTCACCGGCTGTGCGGATGCGGCGGCTGCCGAGATGGTCAATGTCGTCCACCACAGCGCGCCCCATGCGGATGTCCAGCAGGTGGCGGATGGCTTCAATGACTTCGATGCCGGTGACTTCGCCCTTCTTGTCGCCTTCCTCGGCCTCGGTGAGCGTGCGGCGGTCTTCCGGAACGCGGCCGACGAGGCCCAGCTTCTGGTTGATCTTATGGCGGCCGACGCGGCCCAGGTCGTAGCGGCGCGGATCAAAGAACAGCCGCTTGATCAACTGCTTTGCATTCGATGCCGTAGCCGGATCTCCCGGACGCAACCGGTGATAGATTTCCTTAAGGGCGTCTTCCTCGCCATGCGTCGGATCCTGACGCAGTGTCTTGACGAGAATGCCATCGTCCCAGGTAACGTCAACCACGTCCACCTTGCCGAACCCGGCGGCCGCCATCTGCTGCAGCACAGCCTCGGTGACAGGCTCGTAGCGGCGCGCAAGCACGGCCTGAGAATCGACGTCGATCACGTCATCCTTAAAAATCAGGTGCTCGATCTCGGCGGCGGTGTGCGCGCCTTTGACCTCGAGCGAACGGAACTTGCAATAGTGGCGCAGAATGCTCTCGTCCGTGCCAAAGCCAAGCGTCCGCAAAAACATGGTTGCATGGAACTTGCGGCGCCGGCGCCGACGGTCCATATATACCCACATGATGTCGTTGGTGTCAAACTGGATTTCAATCCAGGAACCGCGGTCCGGAATCAGGCGGACCGAGTAAAGCGACTGCCCGTTGGGATGAATGGTGCGCTCGGAACAGATGCCCGGCGAGCGATGGAGCTGGCTGACAATGACGCGCTCGGCGCCATTGACGACAAACGCGCCATCGCGCGTCATGAGCGGAACCTCGCCCATGTAGACGTCTTCCTCGCGGATTTCATCTCCATCCTTCAACCGGAACGTCGCATGCAGCGGTGCCGCAAACGTATCCCCCTCGGAAAGGGCTTCCAGCGGCCCCATTTTCGGTTCAGACAGTTCGTACTTGACGAAGTCGAGCGTGTAGCGGCCATCGTAACTATCGATCGGGAAGACTTCCCGGAAGATGGCTTGCAACCCTTTGTTTTCACGCCGACCAGGCGGGGTATCGATCTGCAGAAAGTCCGTGTAGGACTTGGTCTGGATCTCAATCAGGTCGGGTGGCTGAGCGACAGCCTTCAGCTTGCCGAAATCTTTTCGTTCTACCATCGGCTAACCTCGCAACCACGGCGTTGACGCCACTTGTCGGAATGTAAAGGGGAAAGGACCGCCCGGGCGTTGGTTCGGGCGGCCCTGCACATAGAAGACGCGACGAAAGCCGCGTTACTTCACTTCAACTTTAGCGCCAACCTTTTCGAGCTGCTCCTTCAACTTTGCAGCCTCGTCCTTGCTGACACCCGTCTTGACGGGCTTCGGCGCACCCTCAACCAGGTCCTTGGCGTCCTTGAGACCCAGGCCGGTGATCGCGCGTACTTCCTTGATGGCCGCGATCTTGTTGGTTCCGCCTTCCAGCAGCACCACATCGAACTCGGTCTTCTCCTCAACCGGGGCCGCGGCTGCTGCCGGGGCCGCGGCTGCTGCCGCTGCCGGCGCCGCTGCGGTCACACCCAGTCGCTGCTCGAGCGCCTTGACCAGCTTGGAGAGTTCCAGCACGGTCAGCGTCTCAACCCAGTCGATGAATTCCTTCATCTTGCCAGTGACTTCAACTTTAACTTCTTCGCTCATCTTTCTTCTCCTCTTTCTAACAGCCGGGCTTTTCAGGCCGCTTTGCTCTTCTTTTCCTCAACCGCTTTCAAGACATACAGCAGGCTCAGCACCTTCTGGTTGAACACACCAACCAGTTGCATCATTGGCGCAGCCAGAGTGCCGACGAACAGACCGAGCATCACTTCGCGCGGCGGCAACTTGGACAACGCATCAACGTCGGCTTTGCCGAGAGCCTTGCCGTCGAGGCAGACACCCTTGATCGCGGCCTTGTCATGTGATTTAACAAACTTCATCAGCGCCTTCGCAACCTCAGCCGCGTCACCCGTTCCGGCCACCGCAGCGGTCGGGCCTGCCAGAAACGGCGTCACGCTCTCCCAGCCAAGCTGCTGGGCCACGCGGTCGAGGTAGGTGTTCTTCACCACCTGAACCTTCGCGCCCAGCGGCGCGACCGTGCGACGCAGCTCCGCCAGTTCGGCAACCTTCAAGCCACCATAATTCAGAATAAACACGTAATCCGCCGCCTCGAAGCGCCGCGTGATTTCCTGCAAGATTGAATTCTTTTCCGGCCTCATAGTATCCTTCTCCAGGCTATTCCTTGACTGCCGCCAGCACCACACGCACGCCCACACCCATGGTGGAACTCACCGTGCAACTACGGATAAACGCGCCCTTGGTGCCGGCCGGCTTTTCAGCCTGGAGGGCATCCAGCACGGCATGCATGTTGCCCAGCAAACGCGGGGCCTCAAAACTCAACTTGCCGCAGATCACGCTCACGTTGCCGCTGCGATCCATGCGGAACTCAACCTTGCCGCCCTTGGCAGCTGTCACGGCCGGGGCGATATCGTCAGTTACGGTGCCGGTCTTGGGGTTGGGCATCAGACCGCGCGGACCCAGCACGCGGCCGAGTTTGCGGACTTCCTTCATGGCATCGGTGGTCGCAATGGCCACATCGAAGTCGAGCCAGCCGCCCTTGACCTTCTCGATCAGATCGTCAAATCCAACCGTATCCGCACCGGCTGCCCGGGCCGCGTCAGCCTGTGCGCCAGCTGCAAACACCACCACACGCACACTCTTGCCTGTGCCATGCGGCAGGCTCACGGTTCCACGAACAGTCTGGTCGGACTTCTTCGTGTCCACGCCCAGACGCATGGCCAGTTCGACGGTCTCGTCGAACTTGGCTGCCGGGTGAGCCTTCAGGAACGCCACCGCCTCCTCCATGCTGACCGGAGTCTGGGGCGCCTTCTTCTTAATTTCGCGATACTTTTTGCCGTGTATTGCCATGGTTTCGATCCCCCGTCTACTCCGTCACATCCACGCCCATACTGCGGGCCGTGCCTTCGACCATGCGCATTGCCGCCTCTTCGCTGGAAGCGTTGAGGTCCTGCTGCTTCAGCTTCGCGATTTCGCGAACCTGCGCACGCGTCACCTTGCCAACCTTTTCGCGGTTCGGCACGCCGGAGCCCTTGGCCAGGCCGGCCGCGCGCTTCAGCAGCGCCGACGCAGGCGGGCTTTTCATGATGAAGGTGAAGCTCCGGTCTCCGTAGACCGTGATCACCACGGGGATCACCAAGCCCGCCTTATCAGCCGTCTTGGCGTTAAAATCCTTGCAGAATGCCATGATGTTGACACCCTGCGAGCCCAGCGCGGGGCCCACCGGAGGGGCCGGGTTGGCCGCACCGGCAGGGATCTGCAAGCGCACGGTTCCAATTACTTTTTTTGCCATATTGCGCCTCGTCGTTCGTGGCCCTCCCGGTTCCCAGCCGGTGCAGACGGACCAACGGTTGACTGCTTCGGTCCGGCCTAGGCCGTGACCCGCTCGACCTGCCAGTATTCCAACTCCACCGGGGCTGAGCGACCAAAGATCGCCACCGACACTTTCAGCTTGCCCCGATCGGGATCAACCTCGTCCACCGCGCCGGTGAAGTTCATGAACGGTCCGTCCGTGATCTTCACCATTTCGCCCGGCTCAAATGCGATCTTCGGCCGGACCTTCTCCTTCTTCGCCTCCGCCTGGCTGACGATGGCGTCAACCTCCGCGGACGACAGCGGCATCGGCCGCTCGCCGCCAACAAACCCGATCACGCCGGGCGTCTCCCGCAGGAATCGCCAGGTCGGCTCCACCAGCTGCTTGGCCTCATCGTACAACGACAGGTTGATCAGCACATATCCGGGAAAGAACTTACGCGTCACCGTGGTCTTGACGCCATTCTTCGTCTCGGAAACCTTCTCGGTGGGGATGATCACCTCACCGATATAGTCCGCCATGGCCTGCAGCCTGGCCTGCGCTTCGACATAGCGCTTAACCTTCTGCTCCTGGCCCGTCAGCGTGTGCAGCACAAACCACTGTTTCGTCATCGCATCCGCCTCTGGGCTTACGCCTGGATCAGCTTCAGCACAAACTGAATCGCCTTGTCGCACACCAGCACGACAACGGACAACAGCACAATAAAGGTGATTACCACCAGGGTCGACTCCACCAGCTCGCGCCGCTCCGGCCAGCTGGTCTTGCGGAACTCCGAACCGACATCGCCGAGGAACGCGCCGATCTTCCGGCCAATATCTGTCACTCTGTTCATAGGTTAGTGGAACCTTCCCCGCCTGTCGCGGAGCCAGTGTCCACGTTCCGCACCCGTCGGTTGGTTGGCAGGCCAGGAGGGCTTCGAACCCCCAACCTGCGGTTTTGGAGACCGCCACTCTGCCAATTGAGCTACTGGCCTACAGACGGAAACCGCCCGCGACATCTCACCGGGTTACTTGGTCTCCCGGTGCAGCGTGCGCTTGCGCTCGGCTGAGCAATACTTCTTGATCTCCAGCCGATTGGTCGTCGTCCGCTTATTGCGGGTCGTGACGTAGTTGCGACGCTTGCAGTCGGTGCAAGCGAGGATGGCAAGTTCTCTAGCCATGAAAAATCGACTCCTTCCCGCAGACACAGGTTCGGCGGCCGGCCTCGCGCCGACCGCGCGCCGCGTCACCGGAAGCTACTACTTCTTGGCCTTCTCCGGCACCACGACCGAAACCTTGGCCACGGTTCCCGCGCCGACCGTGCGGCCGCCCTCCCGGATGGCGAAGCGCATCTTGTCCTCGAGCGCCACCGGAGAGATCAGCTTCACGGAAATCGACACGTTATCGCCGGGCATCACCATTTCCACGCCCTCGGGCAGCGTGATGTCGCCCGTCACGTCGGTCGTGCGGATGTAGAACTGCGGACGGTATCCCTTGAAGAACGGCGTGTGGCGCCCGCCCTCTTCCTTGCTAAGGACATACACCTCGCCCTGGAAGTCCGTGTGCGGCGTGATCGATCCGGGCTTGGCCAGCACCTGGCCGCGCTCGACATCTTCCTTCTTGGTGCTGCGCAGCAGGCAGCCGATGTTGTCACCCGCCTGGCCCTGGTCCAGCAGCTTGCGGAACATCTCGACGCCCGTGCAGACCGTCTTGGCCGTCGGCTTCAGGCCGACGATCTCAACGTCCTCGCCCACCTTGATGATGCCGCGGTCGACGCGGCCCGTCACCACCGTGCCGCGTCCCTCGATCGAGAACACGTCCTCGACCGGCATCAGGAACGGCAGGTCCAGCACGCGCTTCGGCTCGGGAATATAGCTGTCCAGCGCTTCCATCAGCTTCGTGATGCACTCCGTGGCCTTGTCGTTCGGGTCCGTCACCTTGGTCGCAGGCAGCGCACTGCCGCGGATCACGGGGATGTCGTCGCCCGGGAACTCGTACTTCGACAGCAGCTCGCGGATCTCCATTTCGACAAGGTCCAGCAGCTCGCCGTCGTCCACGAGGTCAACCTTGTTCAGGAAGACCACGATCGCCGGCACGCCGACCTGGCGGGCGAGCAGGATGTGCTCGCGCGTCTGCGGCATGGGGCCGTCGGCCGCGCTCACCACCACGATTGCGCCGTCCATCTGCGCGGCGCCCGTGATCATGTTCTTCACATAGTCGGCGTGGCCCGGGCAGTCCACGTGCGCGTAGTGGCGCTGCGCCGTCGCGTACTCGACGTGCGACGTGGCGATCGTGAGAATCTTAGTCGGGTCGCGGCGGCCGGCAGACTCCGAGGCCTTGGCAACCTGATCATACGAGATGTAGTCGCAGAACCCCTTCAGCGACTGCACGCGCGTAATGGCGGCGGTCAGGGTCGTCTTGCCATGGTCAACGTGACCGATTGTCCCGACGTTGATGTGCGGCTTGTTTCGCGCAAAGGTTTCCTTAGCCATGGTGAACTTCCTCCGTTACTACCCTACTGTACGTTGCCAGCCTTGTTGCGGCGACCTGGAGCCCATGAGCGGGATCGAACCGCTGACCTCGTCCTTACCAAGGACGTGCTCTGCCAACTGAGCTACATGGGCTTCGACCCAGCCCAGCCGAGGGGCAAAATGCCCCTTACCCGCTCCGTCCCCGACACCCGTCAGCTATCTTCGCCGTCGGATGGCCTGGCCGGACCGTATTCGGGCAGCGTCGCTCGCCGTCTGTTTTGTCCGTTTTCGCTTCGTGCCAATCGGAACCGGCAGAAACGAAACCCCATAAATGTAACAGGATGAGGGTCGGTCGTCAACGGGGGATATAAAATAATTTTTCTCCGCCTGCGCGACCACCTTTGCGAGGGCGCGCATGCGCCCGAGAGCGACCTTATCGCTCACAACACGCTCCCCGTAAATGTCAATCGCAACAGCGGCGTAGCCGGATCATTCACGGTCATTTAAAAGGCCCCGCAACAGACCCGCACCCCGTCAATTTTCAGCGGCGCACCCCCCGTGTTCGCAATCACGAAAACGTGCGCCACCACCGCCGTGCTGCTCACCGATCCGAACTCGTACACCGGAGCCGCACACTCCGCCCGCGGCCCGGCCAAAGCCGAGCCCACCCCCAACAGCAGTACCACAATTATCTGTACTATGCGGCACATTGGAACCTTTTCCGAAAACCTCACCTCACGCTTGCGGCGGGTCCAGCGGCCCCGCCCTACCAGAAAACACACGGATTGGGCAGGTAGGGCGGGGCCGCCGGACCCGCCGG
>JBAXVM010000279.1:0-3887 GCA_037129105.1 bacterium | reverse complement strand
TGGTGCCGGCGGAGGGAATCGAACCCCCGACCTTCTGATTACAAATCAGTTGCTCTACCAACTGAGCTACGCCGGCCAATACCCTAATTCTACCGTCATAGAGCCCCGTGGCATACCTAGTAACGCTAGAATCCTGATCCTCAGACGGTGACCGAGGATGCTTTTAGTGCCCGCCCATCTAAATTTCCGCCGTGCGGCACCCGCTGACGCCGCCGTCGTAGCCGCCATTGCCGAACGCACGTTCCGGGCGACCTTTGCGGACCAAAATACCATCGAGGATCTAGATGCCCTGTGTGCATCCGCCTACGGCGAAACCATCCAGCGGATCGAATTGGAGGACCACTCACGAGAGACCTGGTTACTGGAGTCCTCAGCGGGGGCCGTCGGGTATTTCATGTTGCGCACGGCGACCGCGCCGAGCGATATCAGTGGCCGGGCTCCGATCGAAATTCAACGCTTCTATTTAGATCACGCCGAGCACGGTCGAGGGGCAGGACAGCAGATGATGGTGTTCGCACTGGAACGCTGCATCGCGATGTCCGGCGATGTCGCCTGGCTGGGCGTTTGGGAGCGCAATCCCCGCGCCATCGCCTTCTATCGCAAGCAGGGCTTCGCGGTCGTCGGCTCGCATATTTTTGTGGTGGGCGCGGACCGGCAGACCGATTTACTCCTGCAGCGCACGCTTTAAGCGGCACACGCTGCCCTTGTAGAGGGCGGTGATGAGGACCTCATACCCGGTGTGTAGACGGTTCACGGGAACGAGGAAGCCTGATTGGCTATTCGCCAGCATCGTGCCGTGCAAACTGCTCGAGCGCTTCGGTCAGTTGCGCGCCAAGCGCGGCATTGGTCTGGGTGACGCCATTGATCGCGGCCACGGTCGTGTTCAGTTGCGCAACGCCCTGCGCCTGCTCGAGGGAAGCGCGAGTAATTTCAGTAATGAGTTCTCGGACTCGACCTATATTAGCCGCCACCTCATTAAAGGCGCTATGGGTCGACTCGGCCAGCCGATCGCCGGCACCAATCTCCCGCACCGTATTGTCAATCAGCGCAGTGGTAGTCTTGGCCGCCTCGGCGACCCGCTCGGCGAGACTGCGCACTTCGGTCGCAATGACGGCAAATCCTGCGCCTACTTGGCCCGCATGGGCCGCCTCTACCGCCGCATTCAGCGCCAAAATCTTGGTCTGAAACCCGATTTCCTCGATCGCAGCGACGATATTGCGCGTCTTGCGGCTGGCTGCAATGATCGCCTTCATGGCGTCCGCAAGACGGGTCATCGCCGCGTTGGTCTCTTCGACCAATCGCGTATTGGCGAGGGTCAATTCGTAGCTGGCACTGGCGTGCGCCGCCGTCTCCCGCGTCATCGCCGCCATCTCTTCCAGCGAGGCCGCGGTTTGCTCGACCGCGCTCGCCTGGCTGTTGGCGCCGTGCGCCAAGGAACTCGACACAGCGGTAATCTTGCGTACCATCCGCTCTAACAGGCGTGCCTCGGCCTCCAGTTGTTCGGTGCGCAACTGCAACGTGCGCCGGCCCCGCTGTCCGGCATAACGCAGCGCGCCGGTTGCGGTCAGCAAGAACAACGCGATGTAGATCGCGTAGGCCCACACGGTGCGGTACCACGGTGGCAGCACCGTAAAGGCATAAACACCCTCGGCACTCGTCCGTCCATCCAACGTGCGTGCGCGGACTCGGAATCGGTAGTCCCCCGGGCCGAGATTGCCGGAATTAGCCTGCGTCTGCGCGGTCCACACCGACCAGTCGCGATCCGCGCCGTCGAGGCGGTATTGGTACCGGACGTCCGCCGGGTCGCGATACGTGGGCGCCGCGAACGCAAATTCCAGCGCGTTGTGGTTGTAGGGCAAGCGCAGAGGGGCCGCGTGCGCACTGACACTGCCACCAAAGAGTTCTTCCGTCCCGCTGGTGACACGCCGCACCCACGCAGCAAAAGCCGGTCGTGCCGGTTGCGCGTGCAGATCGAAGCGGTATAGCCCATCGTTACCAGCCAGCCACAGGCTACCGTCCGGATCGAGCTGGATCGACTGCATCTGGATATGCGCCAGCCGCAGGAAATTGTCTTCTTCCAGCCGGTAAGTGCCGTCTGCGCTGCGCCGAAACAACCCCTGACGCTGCTGTTTGCGGCCGCGGGTGACGGACCACACATCCCCATTGGCCAACCCGAACAATCGCGCGGTGCCATCGGTGGTCGACAGCGGTAGGTAGAAACGGTTGTCGGGGACGAAATGCGCAGCGCCAGCGTCCCATCGCAGCATTCCAGTCACTGGCGTCGACGCCGCATATAAGTCGCCAGCAACCTGAAACACCGCAGCGGCCCCGCTGCCAAAACCCGCGGTCAGCGTGGTCGATGTCGAAGCCCCAAGACCCATGGCGGCGACGCGGATGCGCCGCACGCCACCCCCCGAGGATCCAGCCCAGAGCGTACCATCCGACGTCTCGGTCATGCTCTCGGTTAAGCCCTTATCGGCCGATGGCAGGCGCCCTTCATCGATCCACTGGCGACCATCCCAGCGGCGCGAGGACACGCCGTCGTCATGACCCACAAAGAGACGACTCGGCGTCAGATGCGACTGCACCAGCGTGTAGGTCGCACCTGCCTCGGCACCGGGGATGGTGGGAATAGTTGCGTCGCCGCGCAACTCCTCCACATCGTGCCCGGCCACCAGCAACTTCGACACAGCGCCGGGGGCAGGGTCAACGAATTCCAGTAGCGCAGTTGCTTGGTTGAACGCCCCCGACAGCGGGTGCAGCAAGGAGGGGCCGGCGGCAGCCGATTCGACGCGAACGAAGCCAGGCAAACCACCAAGCGCGGCGTACAGCGAGCCCTGATAGCGCCGCACATCTGACGTCTGTTTGTTACCAGCAAATGCCGTAATCGGCGTATCCAGTTCGATCGCGGCAATGCCCCCCTGCAACCCAAGCCATAGGGTGCCCTCTTGGTCGACCCGCGTCGCCAGAACCCCGTGGAAGGGCTGGCTGTTGGGGCCATCGAAGACGTTGCGCAGACTGCCGTCGTGTGCGATCCACACGACGCCGCCTTGCTGCGTCGTTACGAACACACTGCCATCACGCATCAGCATTGAGGTGTAGGCAGAGTTCCTCAGCAAATAGTCATCGGCTGCCGTCGGGAAGGGCGTGACTGTGTGCCCATCGTAGAGGCTCAGCAGTTTCTCTCTCTGCTGCACCAGCATTCGCCCCGCGTCATAGGGATGCAGGTATACCTTACGCGCTGCGGCAAGAGCCGCACCACCGGGCGCTGGTTGCAGGCTGTCACCGACGATCATCTCCAGCCCAATGTCGGTCTCCACCGTATAGAGCCGCTCATTGACCTCCGCCAAGCTCTGGAAAGAAGTCTTTGTTGGCCAGACGTGCAGTTGTCGACCGTCCCAACGCAGCAGCGCGTCATAAGCCTGAAAAAAGACACCGTGTGCCGTCGGTATCACGCGCCAGACATCGGCGAATGCACGCTGTTGATCCGGTGGCAACTGTGCTTTTAGCGATACAAACTGCAGTGTGCCGGTGCTATCGGGTTCCAGATACCCCAACTCGCCGACGCCTCCGACCCAGATACGGCCTGCAGCATCAACCGCGAGCGCGCGAACAGTAGCGCCGGGAACGGCGATCTGCCGCCAACTGACGCCATCGTATTCAACGATCACGCCATCGGTACCAAAATACAGCAGACCGCGCGGATCCTGTACGACGGCCCAGATCTGCGGCCCAGCTTGGTACTCTTGCGGCGCATGGTAGTGCATGGCCGTGACACCGCGCTCAAGCGGGCGGGCTGAGGGCGAGCGCGCAGGCTCACCGGGGAGGGCGGAGCCCATCAGCACGGCCAGCAATGTGGCGCCAACGAGGATTCGTCGAATCAACGA
>JBAXVM010000278.1:0-3901 GCA_037129105.1 bacterium | reverse complement strand
TGCCGATCAGGCTGCTAGAACCGCAGAATGTCGAACAAGGAACGCTGATTGTTGAAGTTTGTCTGTGGCGATCCTTTGTTCGTTTTCTTCTGCGGTCTTTCCTTCGACATTCGGAGTTCCTTGTTCGATCCTCCATCTTTGTCGCGAGCTTTGTCGGGAGCTTTGTCGACAAAGCTCCCGACAAAGCTCGCGACAAAGTTCCACCTCCCGCCTTATCCTTGGCGTACTTGGCGTCTTGGCGGTTCGCTACCACAACTCATCCAAAGAACTGTGTAATCTGCGGACACCAAACCGAATTCTGAAAACCCAGCAAATGGTGCCACGCCAATTTCCGCGAGGTAGAGAGGTCTGAGCCTGGTCGGCAAAAAAATCCGTGCTGCTCAGGCGCTAAGTCCGACAGGCTGCGCTCGACTCCGGAGCGAAGTTCTGGCAGATTAACCTTCTCACGCACCCCAGACAAGGATGGCTGTCTCATGCTGGAATGGAAAGCCCTGTTAAGCCCGAACGCCGGCCCTGCCGTACAGTTCATCAAGTATGCCATCTGCGGCGGGATTGCCACGGCCACGAACATCGTGATCTTCTTCCTGCTCGGGTGGGAACTCTTTCCCTGTCTGAAACCGGATGAATTCCTGGTCCGCCTGCTGCACCTGCAGGTGCCGGTGATTGCAGACGCGGTGCGCTGGAAGCACGCGGTGACAGCCAATACGATCGCCTTCCTGTTCTCCAATTTCGTGGCCTACATCCTGAACATCCGGTTCGTGTTCAAGGCCGGCAGACATCACTGGCTGATGGAGATCGGACTGTTCTACGCCGTGTCAGCCGTGAGCTTCGTCATCGGCACCGCGCTGATGGGGTGGCTGATCGGACGCTTCGGCCTCGGCGCCACCGTGGCCTTCGGCAGCAACATCTTCGTCGCGCTGCTGATCAACTATGCCATGCGGAAATTTGTGATCTTCAAAGGCTAAGTCCGACAGGCTGCTAGTCAGCGGAAATCCTTCAGGTGCCCGACCAGGGACTGGAAGCCGCGCCAGTAGAACTTGAGGTCCTCGATCGGGTGACGCGTGGTGAACAGGCGGCGCAACACAGTCTCCGGGTGCATAAAACCCTTGTACACCTGGCGCACCGCGCACTTGATGGCCTCCTCCGGCAGCGGGCATTGCATCACGGTGGTGCGCATGTCGTACTCGTCCCAGTCGTGCGTCAGGAGTTGGCCAGCCGCATCCAGTTCGCGGAACAGCGGCGTGCCGGGATAGGGCACGACGCGCGTCACCTGCAAGGTGTAGGCATCGCCCTTGCGCAAAAGCGAGCGCGCCAGTTCAACCGTCTTCCGAACCTCAGCCTCGCCCTCCCAGGGGTACCCGAACATCACGGTGACGTGCACATTGAGCCCGGCGCGCGCCGCCGCATGCGCGCCGGTGCGAATCTGCTCCACCTGCACGCCCTTGACCAGCCGATCGAGCGTGGCCTGATTGGCGGACTCCAGCCCGAAGAGCACGAGGCGGAAGCCGGCTTTGCGCATCAGGCGGAAGTCTTCGGCGGTCAGGCAGCCGAAACGCATGTTGCAGTCGATGCGCACGCGCTTGTGATAGCCGCGCGCGATCATCTCGTGGCAAAAAGTCTTTAGCCAGGCGCCCACCGGGAGGCTGCCGGCGTCATCCATGATCTCGCGCACGCCGTACTTTTCGATCAGGTTGCCGATCTCGTTGACGACATCGATCGGGTCGCGCGTCCGGTAGGCCGGGTAGAGCGTGGTCCAGGAGCAGAAGGTGCACTTGCCATGCCAGCAGTCGCGTCCGGACATGATATAGGTGCCGGGCGTGCGACGATAGTTGCCGTTCTTTTCCGAGTAAAGCTGCCACTGCGTGAGGTCGCGGTCGATCCACGGCTGCTTTTTAAGATCATGGTCCAGACGGAAGGCTCCGCTGTTGCGAATCTCCTGCCCGTCGCGCCAGAAAATACCGGGCTCGAGCGCATCGCCGCGGGTCAGATGCGCCAGCAGGTTGGACAGCAGAAAGTCGTAATTGCCGCCGGTGAGAATGTAGTCCACCGGGCAGTTTGCAAACGTCTCGGCCGGCAGCGCGGTCACATGGTCGCCAACCATCACCAGACGCATGCCGGGATGGCGCTGCTTCCATGCCTGGATCAGCTTCCAGTGCATCTTGATAACCGGCGTCTTGGTCTCCAGCAGCACCAGCTCCGGGCTGAAAGCAGCCAGGCGGGCATCGAACTCCGCGGCCGTCCACTCCGAGGCAATGCCATCCAGCCAGGCCACTTCGTGGCCCGCATCGCGCGCCATCGTGGCGGCCAGCGCCGGCACGACCGGATAGATGTAGGTCGGCCGATGGAACCACTGAAACTGGCGGTTCTGGGAAAGCAGCGCCACGCCTTTTTCCGACGGCAGCGGCGGATAAACGATTGCAACACGCACGAAAATCTCCGAGTAATACGATGCCAGCGGGTGCGCAGCCCCCGCTGTACGGCCTCACGGCTATTTGCTGATGCCACGCGCCGCCCGATGTGCGGCCGCCTTGCTGGGTATCAAGACCCGGAACGTGGTCCCCTTGTCCGGTGCACTGGCCACGACCCCCACCAACCCGTCATGACTGCGCACCACGCTGAGCACCACGGACAGCCCAAGCCCGCGCCCGATCACCTTGGTGGTATAGAAATCATCGAATAGATGCTTGCGGGTCTCCTCCGCCATGCCGCAACCGGTATCGGAAACCTCGATGCAGGCATATCTGCCAGGCACGGCATGTTCCTGCGGACACAAGCCGTGCAGCTCCTCCTGCGAGAAGGCCCGCTTGCTGGTGGTGATGGTAATGGTTCCGGGATTGGCCAAGGCATCCGCCGCATTGAGCACCAGATTCAGGACGATCTGCCGGATCTGCGTGACGTCGGCCTCCGCCACCGAAACATTCTCGTCAAGTTGCAGCTGCATCGTATTCGAAGAACCAACGCTGGCACGCAATAATTGAGCAATCTGGGAAATCGCCGCGCTGATGTTGACCACACCACGAACCGCCTGCTGGCCGGAAGCCTGCGCCATCACCTGCTGGGTCAGCTCCGCCCCATGCTGCGCGGCTGCGGCAATCGTCCGCAGCAGTTCCGCCGTCTGCTCCGTGTTCTGCAGTGTCTGCTGGGCCACCTGCGCCGAGCCCGCCACCACGCACATAATGTTGCCAAAATCGTGCGCAATGCCACCGGTCATCAGCCCCACGCCCTTTAATCTGTCGGCCTCAACCAGCTGCCGCTGCAAGACTTCATTGGCCTGCTCCACGGCCGACAGCCGCTCATGAAACGCATGCACAATGCGTCGAATGCCCAACTCAATCGCCTCAACATCATCCGTCTCGGTAGGCCCTGGAGGACACGCCGGAAGATGATGCCCGGCTACGAGAACCTCAACCTGCTCCCGCAATTTATTGATCTTGTGCGGTCGATGATGCCATCCCAAGATGCCGGCAAACGTCTTCCCAATTTTCGACATGTACATCTACGACACTCCCGCTGTTATCGTTGGCGTCGCGCTGTAAGGTGGCTGCTTCACGTTCGCATGTTCAATGCGGCGAACAAGCCTCATTATCTGCGAAACAGTTACAGTTCGTCAACTAGTTCCGACTTCCCGCCAACAATTGGGCATGGTCTTTTCCTGAAATCCAATGCGGCCGCGCAGGGGACTGCGCGGCCCACCCTGCATTTCGCGCGTGTTCGGGAAGGTGGGGCGGGCCGGGGCTACGGTTGGGCGGCGCCATCACCAAGCAACGGTCCCGCAGGTCCCGTTGTACTTTTTGGCCGTCCCGGCGCCGTTTGTAGTGGCGCGAAAGAGAAAGCGAAAGACGAAGCAGAAAGATGAAGAGGAAAGACAAAGTATGGTGCGCAAGCCTTACTTCGTCTTTCC
>JBAXVM010000277.1:0-3912 GCA_037129105.1 bacterium | reverse complement strand
AGCCACTCAAACAGCGCCTTTGCTTCCAGTTCTGGCGCATCCTGGAGCTTGGCAGCCACCTCCGGCCAGTAAACCTCAAACGGATCCGGCTTCGTTCGCCATTCATGCCCCGACTTTCGTTCCGACGGCAACTGCCCGTCCCCGATGTATCCTGCGGCCGTTTTGCGGTTCATCCCCGCCATCATAGCCGCCGTCTTGATAACGCCAGTCTTTTGGTGTTCCATAAGCAACTTCCTTACCTGTTGATCGGTCACAATCATGTCTATGCCTCCAGCACAGACATTGCGGCCTGACGACTACGCCTTCAATGGGTAAGTGTAGTTGTCGTCAGTGGGTAAGTGTAATTGTCGTCGGCCAGCACTACGCCGGACAACCAACGAAGCCTTCCCCGCCCGCTATCCGCGGGCGTGCGAAGTGCCCAACGATGGCGAAAAACAGAGGCGCTCTCCCCGCGCGCTACCGCGCGCGTGCGCCGGTCGGTGATGTGGGCGGTTGTTGAGCAAGAGGAACGTTGAAAAAGAGGTGCGCAAATATGTTTAATTACTGTGGAATTCGGTGGATTATCCGCTATTTTGTGTTTTGATGCCTGACCCTTACACGCGCTGTCGGCAGACGGTTTGTCCCTCAAGGAAGCTAAGTCCGACAGGCTGCTAGGACTGGTTCTCGTCGGTCAACGGTAGCGGGGGCGGCAGGGCGGGTTTCGTCCATTGTGTAAAGGTGCGTTTTACCCGTTGCGACACGCACAGGTATGGGATCCAGATGCAGATTGCCACCAATCCTTTCGCGACCTCCTGCGGCGCGGACAGCTTAGCCTGGGCCACCACAGCCGGAATCGCGGAGCCCATGAACTGGTCGCCGACCAGGAAGAGTTGTTCGCAGGCCAGGCAGATGATCATCAGTTGCGGAAACACGGCGCGTCGCTGAAAGAAGAAGACGATGAGCAGAAGGGTAAACACCAGAAACAGCAGATTGCCAAAATACTCGGTCAGCAGCAGCGGATACCACATGGCATGATACGTTTCGCTGCCGGGTCGAGTCAGGACCTCCCACTGCGCCTGATTAAAGCAGTAGTCGAGCTCAACCAGAACCTTCGCGCGCAGAATCACGCGTACAAACAGTCCGAAGATCACCAGCACCAGCCAGCCGCCGAGCCCGCTCGGACCCGTCGGCGGCACTGGCCGCACGGACGGACGGTACCGGTACAACGCCGCAGTTCCCACCGCCAGCAGGATGACCGCCAGGACGGTCGCCCCCGCCAACCCCCAGTTGAAGGAGTTAAACCATTTCACCGCTGCCACGCCCTGCCGACGCTGATCGGGGCGCAGACAGGAGACACGATAGCTCAATTCGTCTTTGATGCGCTGAACGGTTGCAAGGTGGGAGGCGGTCCGGGCGACCGGAACCGCGTCCGCAAGAAAACGCACGCGGTAATCCAGCGTCAGAAGGCGGTTGGTGTAGGAGACCCGCGAGTCAAACCACAAACCGTCCGAAACGTGCTTCACCTGCTCAGGCGCGACCGCCCAGTCTTCCGGAAGCAGCACCTCAATCTTCTGCCGCACATCTACCGGAAAGGGGAGCCCGAGCGGCATGGTCCGGATCACCGTCCCCGGCGCCTGAACATAGGACTCGATGTCAACGGCGCGAAAGCTGCAGGCGATGCGCCCCGCCTCGGCCTTGCCGTCGGATTTCCAGAGATCCCGGACCCGGTACTTCTCGATCACCACAAGCGTATTCGACTCCGCACAGTCGACGACCAGCACATTGGTGGTGGCTTCAATACCCGGGTAACGTTGCGCGTAATAGTTAAGGTATTCCTTTTCAATCGTCTGCCGTGGCGCGTCGGAAAGGCGGGTGCGGACGCGCTCCGCATCACGCCCGGTGAATACCGAGCGCACATCCAACACGGCTGGCTGACTGAAGTCCGGAATGCGATAGCGCTCGACAATCTCCGTCTGCGCAGGCTGCGCGCGTGGACGCGCCACCGTCGAAAAACCCGCCGTCCCGGACGCAACCACCAGCGCCTGTCCATATGGCGGCAACGATCGGCAGGCCAACCGGCCGCGCTGGTATCTGGCGGTCGGATCCACCCACTCCGTTTCGCCGCCGAAAAGCACGCGCACAATCACGTGGTTAAAAGCGTTCGGCGACGGCAATTCGTTAGTCACAGCCTGGCGCAACGAGGAGTGCACCAGCGCGGGCGCGGCGTCGTATCCCATGGCGCGCAAAAGCGTGCATAGCAGAAACGCTTTGTCCTTGCAGTCGCCAAACCGGCGCTGCAAAACCACGTCCGGCAGGCTGGGTCGGTGCGAACCGGCGCCGAGCTCAAGCCCTAAGTAGCGCACCTCTTCCTGCACAAACGTCAGGGCGGCACAGATGCGCTCGTCATCGGTCGCAGCCTGCCGCCAGGTCTCCAGCAACGGCGTGACCGCCGCCGGGGGGGGCTGTTCCGGATACAGCAGGCACGCCCATTGCGCCACCTCGGCCCACGATTGATATTCGCTGAAGACAACCTCCGGCAGGGGCCGGAACCACGACGGCAGCGTACTGTCGATCTGCACAGGCGTAGTACCGTTCAGATCCCACAACCATTCCCGCCACGCCCCCTGCCCGGTGACGACCGGCGCCGGGGCCGACGCATACTGGCGCCACTGGATGGGGCGATTATCGGGCGCGATGACGCGAATACGCAGACAGGCCACTTCCAGCGGCCAGCCCAGCAGGAAGCTGCCGGCCACCCGGCCGGCGAAGACAGGGTTGTCCCCCTCAATCGTATAGGCCACTTCTAGCACATCGCCGACGCGCACATCTTTGGGATGGGTAACCACCGACAACTGCCCATCCAGCATGCGCCATTCTAGACTTTGTTCCCGTTGCAACGTTTGAAAAGCTTCCAGACGCAGGCAGTCCGTCACATTTGTGCCGCGCCAGAGAAGCAACCGGTGAAACCGGAGCGACTGGTAGGTCGGATCAAACTTGACGCACACGACGGACTGGTCATTAACTCCAGTCTCCGTGACGAACCGGCGGGCGAAATGGACGTAACTGCCATTGGTTTCGCCCACCCGCATCTGGCTGTCCATGACCAGGTGCTGAACCCCATCACGGATGGCATCGCCGGGCGTCTCGGCTTTCGCAGGCACGTTGGTCCACACCAACGGCCGCACCCATGCCGGTTCGGGCGATATGGAAAACGACGCCCCCTGCGGATCTGCCCCACCAGCCGCACGGCCCGCCCCCAAAGCGAAAACCGCGACTGCCACGAACCAGCGGCAGCCAACAAAACAAATATTCATTTTCACTCGCGGACGCACAAATCACTCAATCTTGCGGCGTGGCGGCTGATGGCGGCGGCGCAGGACGGACGTGCAGCGGATAGCGCAGGCGGAGCTGCTGTTCAAGCTGCACCTCCACCCAATGTGGACCGGGGGTCTGGAACTGAATATTGGCAAAGATCTCCACCGTTGTAGCCACTTGGTTGTCATCCGGCAGGTTGATCGGGATTGGCTGCCCTTCGCAAATGACGCTGGTGCCGTCCGGGCCCACCAGCCGCGAACGCTGCGTGAATGTCCCTTTGCCGCAACACCAGCGGTTGACCAGGCAGAGGCGCGGAAACACGCCCGGCAGCTGCGCCAGAAATAATCCATCAAAAATGCCGATCAGGATAAACTTGCCGTTGCGCTCCTGACGCACGTCATCACAAAGCAGGCTGGTCTGCAAATCAGGGATCATAGGCACCTCGCGCTTGGGGGGAGAGAGAGTAGTCAGGAGCCAAGGGTCATTGGTCATTGGTCATTGGGGGAGCATAGCACCAGGCCATGCGGTCCGCAATGGGTTCCTAGGAGACTGTCGGACTTAGCCCTTGGATCGCTCTGAAGCCTCTTGCCGACAGTCTCCTAGTTGGCAACCCGCGGA
>JBAXVM010000276.1:0-3942 GCA_037129105.1 bacterium | reverse complement strand
AGAGCACGCCAAGCACAAACCGTTCGCCCGATCACGAGGCGATCAAGAGCCACAAACAATGGTTCACCATTAAGCCTTGAAGATTCTTTTTTAGCTACGGATTTCGCGGATTTCGCGGATTTTGTTTGGTTGAGAGATCAATTGCCGCCCACTCTCCCAATCCGCGAAATCCGCGCTATCCGTAGCTGAGAATCTCCGTCGGAATTGGTAGGTGTTTGAATGGTGGGCGCTTTCGATCGCCTTCGTGGACCGATCATTTTATTTCGCGAACGTTATATGGACCGCCAAACGGACTTGCAGGGTGGTGACACTGTAAGCAAAAGACGGACCATTTGTTGAGTAAACAGTAGAACTTCCTGAGCTAGGCGTCCAATAGATTCGCAACCCTTTTGTTATCAATTACTTTTACTGGGCAGATTTTTTCGATGTCTGTCTCGGTGCTTCTCCGCAGTAGTTGGTACGGTGCGGCATATCCACGGCCTGGCGTGAATCGTCCGCCCATCAGACTTCTGGAGCGTTATTGCCAGATTTTGCATCTGTTTGTGCGGGAGTTGCCCCCCTTTTCCGTGGATGAGCCGCAGCGTGCGAAACAGACGAATTAAAGCGGCATTATGGCCTTTGCCGCCGTGCCTTCCACAGGTAGTAGATCGCCGGATAGACCAGGAGTTCCATGAGCGTGGAGGTGATGACGCCGCCGACCATGGGCGTGGCAATGCGCTTCATCACGTCCGCGCCGGCGCCCTGGCTCCAGAGGATTGGCAGCAGACCGGCGATGATCACGGCCGCGGTCATGGCTTTGGGGCGCACGCGCTTGACGGCGCCGTCATAGATCGCGCCTCGCAGGTCGTCGGTGTTGCGCATCCGCCCCTGTTGCGTCCATTCCGCATAGGCCAGATCCAGGTAGAGGAGCATCACCACGCCGGTCTCGGCGTCGAGTCCGGCCAGCGCGATCACGCCGATCCAGACCGCCACGCTCATGTTGTAGCCGCAGAGATAGATGGCCCAGAACGCGCCGACCAGCGAGAACGGCACAGCCAGGAGCACGATGAGGGTCTTGATCGCCGACTTTGTGTTGAGGTAGAGGATCAGGATGATGATCAGCAGCGTCAGCGGGATGACAATCAGCAGGCGCTGGTGGGCGCGCAGCATGTATTCGTACTGGCCGCTCCAGTTGATGTTGTAGCCGTGTGGCAGGTGTATGCGTCCGTCGATTTTGGCGGCCGCGACCGCCTGCTGCGCCTGCTGCACATAGTTGCCGAGGTCGGTGTCGCGCACGTCCACGTAGATCCAGGCATTGGGCACTGCACCTTCGCTCTTGATCCCCATGGGCGCGCGCACGACGTCGAGCTTGGCCAGCTGCCCGAGCGGCACCTGCGCGCCATCCGGCGTGGGCACCAGGATCTCGCGCAGCGCTTCCAGGTTCTCGCGGAAATCGCGGCTGTACCGCAGCGTGATGGCGTAGCGCTGCTGACCTTCCACGGTGGTGGCCAGTGGCATGCCGCCAAGTGCCACTTCCAGCACGTCCTGCACATCCGCCAGCCGCAGGCCGTAGCGCGCAATGGCCTCGCGGTTAATGGTGAACTCCACGTAGTTGCCGCCCATCACACGCTCGGCAAACACGCCGGACGAGCCGGGCACGGTCTGCACCACGGCGCCGACTTCGGCGGCGATGCGCTCCAGTTCCGCCAGATCCGGCCCGGCGATCTTGATGCCAACCGGCGTCTTGATCCCCGTGGCCAGCATGTCGATGCGCGTGCGGATCGGCATGGTCCAGGCGTTGTTGAGCCCCGGGAACTGAATGGCGCCGTTGAGCGCCTCGGTCAGTTCCTGCGGCGTGCGCGGCCGGTGCGCGATCACGGCGCCTGCTGCGTCCAGGATGTCGAACGCGGGCCACTCCTTCTCGTCCTTGAGCATGATCGTGGTTTCGATCATGTCCATGGGCGCGGGATCCGTGGCAGTCTCGGCGCGGCCAATCTTGCCGAACACATGCGCGACTTCCGGGAAGGTCTTGATGATGCGGTCGGTCTGCTGCAACAGTTCGCGCGCCTTGGTGGGGGAGATGCCGGGGAAGGTGGTGGGCATGTAGAGCAGATCGCCCTCGTACAGCGGCGGCATAAACTCGCTGCCGAGGTTCTGGTACGGGAAGTACTTGCCGGCCTGCGCAGCCGCGTCCCGGGCCGCGCCGGCAGGGAGCCGGTTGGTTACGAGCCAATTCCATGGCAGGAACACCCAGAGCACAATCACGGCGGCGGTCAGCACAACGGCGTAGCGGTGCCGGATGACCCAGTCCACCACCGGGTGGTAAAGCCAGGTGAGGAGGCGGTTGAGCGGGTTCTTCGACTCCGGGATGGGGCGCCCGCGGATCAGGATCCCCATTAGCACCGGCGCCAGCGTAATGGAGAGCAGGGCGGCCGCGGCCATGGAATAGGTCTTGGTAAAGGCCAGCGGCTGGAACAGCCGCCCTTCCTGCGCCTGGAGCGTGAAAACCGGCAGGAACGACACGGTGATCACCAGTAGCGAGTAGAAGAGCGTGGGGCCAACCTCCACCGAGGCATCGCGGATGATCTCCCAGCGGGGCTTACGCCCGAAATCACGCTCCAGATGCTTGTGGGCGTTCTCGACCATGATGATCACGGCATCCACCATGGCGCCAATGGCAATGGCAATGCCGCCCAGCGACATGATGTTGGCGCTGATCCCCTGGCCGTACATGACCAGGAATGACATCAGCACCGCGATCGGCAGGATCACGATGGCGACCAGCGAGCTGGAGAGGCTCAGCAGAAACGCCAGGCACACCAGCGCCACGACGATGCTCTCCTCGATCAGCTTCTCCTGTAGCGTCTTCACGGCGCGCTCGATCAGCGCGCTGCGGTCGTAGGCCACAGTGCACTGGATATCCGCCGGCAGCCCCTGCAGGGCCTGGTTCAGCTTGCGCTTGGCGTCCAGGATCACCTGCCGCGCATTGGCACCGGAACGCACCACCACAATGCCGCCGACGGTCTCCCCTTCGCCATTGAGCTCCGCAATGCCGCGCCGCATGTCCGGTCCGAACTGCACGCTGGCAACTTGGCCCAGCAGGATGGGGACGCCGTTGGGGCCGGCGCCGACCGCCACCTGCCGCAGATCGTCCAGGCTTTGCACATAGCCGCGCACCCGCAGGACAAACTCCTTCTCGCCCATTTCGAGGGAGCGGCCGCCGACTTCGCCGTTGCTGCGCTCGATTGCCATGCGCACTTCGGTGATGGAGAGGTTGTACGCGCGCAGCCGGGTCGGGTCCACGGTCACCTGATACTGCTTCACGAATCCGCCGACCGAGGCCACCTCCGCCACGCCCTCCACGGATCCGAGCTGGTAGCGCAGGTACCAGTCCTGGATGGAGCGCAACTCAGCCAGGTCGCGATTGGTGGAGGTGATCGAATACATGAACGCCCACCCCACGCCGCTGGCATCCGGCCCGAGCGAGGGCTGCACGCTCTTCGGCAGCGAGCTGCCAATCGCATTGAGGTACTCCAGCACGCGGCTGCGCGCCCAATAGATGTCCGTGCCGTCCTCGAAGATCACGTAGACGAACGAGAAGCCGTAATACGAATAGCCGCGCACGACCTTGGACTTCGGCACGGAGAGCATCTTGGTCGTAAGCGGGTAGGTGATCTGGTCCTGCACGAGTTGCGGCGCCTGGCCCGGCCATTCGGTGTAGATGATGACCTGCGTGTCCGACAGGTCCGGGATGGCATCCAGCGGAATATGCCGCAGCGCATACACGCCGCCACAGACCAGCCCGATCGTCGCGACCAGGACGAGGAACTTGTTGCGCAGGGAGAAGTCTATGATTTTTTCGAGCATGTGTATTCTGCCTCGCCAGCGCCCGACGGCGCCACTACAAACCAGCAGTTCTCATTATGGCGCCAAAACGCCTTACGGCGTCACTACAAACGGCCT
>JBAXVM010000275.1:0-3947 GCA_037129105.1 bacterium | reverse complement strand
GGGCAGGGCGCATGGTCTTTTCCTGAAGCGGTCGGAAATTCTCACCACGAAGGACACGAAGAGCACGAAGTTCAATAAATTCGACAGTTTTGGTCATTCCCAGGAAAGTTTAGCTGCGGATTTCGCGGATTTCGCGGAAGAAGTTCTGCAGGATTTCGCGGCATTCGCCTTCGAGAACGCCGGAGATGATTTCCGGTCGGTGATTCAGGTTGGGGTGTGCAAGGATGTTGAAGACGGACACGGCGCCGCCGCGTTTCGGATCCGGCACGCCGAATACCACCACGGGGATGCGCGCCAGCACGATGGCGCCGGCACACATGGGGCAGGGCTCTTTTGTGACGTACAGGATGGTGTCTGTCAGGCGCCAGTTGTGCACAGCCGCGGCGGCCTGTGTGATGGCAATCATCTCGGCGTGCGCCGTCGGGTCCTGGAGCAGTTCCGTCTGGTTATGGGCGCGTGCCAGCACATGCGCGGCCAGCGGTGGCGCCAGCGCCCCGGCCGGGCGCGCGACGATCACGCACCCGGCCGGGACCTCACCCGTTTGCGCGGCCCGGGCGGCTTCGCGCAGCGCCAGGCGCATGAAGTGCTCGTGGAAGGCGGATGTCCCGGGTTGAGTTTTTATCGGGGGGGTGCGCGGGGTCTTGAGTGGTTTTTTCACTTTTACTTCGCAGTCACGCCGACCTTCAGCACGGGCAGCACATTTTGTTCGAGGTAGGTGTCGAGGTCGAACAGGGCAAACCCCGGGCAGCCGGCATCCCGTACGATCCGGATCTGGTCAACCACCTGCCATGGTTCCAGCCGGCTCTCGGCCGCGGTCACGCCGATGCCTGGCAGCATGTGCTTGCGCAGCCACCGCGCGCGCGTCTGGCTGTTGACCAGCTCCGTGAATTTGGCCGGGCTCTCAGTGTAATTCATGGGCAGGAGATAATCCATGATTCCGGTTTGCAGCCACGCCTCCCAATCCTGGCCAACCGCGTCCGCACAGGACGGGTACTTGCCGTAGACAGCGGCCGAGAGCAGTTTTCCCTGTACCTCCTTGCGGAGCATGCTGCGAACGTCCGACACCAGGTCTGTCACGCGGTCGCAGCGCCAGCGCAGAAACGCCTGCCGCCGCGGCCCGCTTTTGATTTCTGCCGGCCAGTCGGTGCTCGTTGTGCGGGTGGCGTCCTCGAATCGTCGGCGCACGGTGGGGCCCAGGCTGCCAGTAAAATCCGGGTAACGCACAAAGTCGAGGTGGATGCCATCCACCGGATAGCGTGTGGCCAGTTCGCGTGCCGCCTGCACTAGCAGCGCCCGCACCTCAGGCGCGGCCGGATCCAGCCAGCGCCGTTCGCGGCCATCCTCGCCGGTCAGCAGCCACCCCTTGTTGCGGAAGATGGTCATGCGGTCCTCGGTGCTCTGCTCCGTGCAGAAGCAGAACAGCCAGGCATGCACGCGCAGCCCGCGCGGCTTGGCTGCCGCCAGGCACGCGGCCAGTTGATCGCCCTGTTCCTGGTAGACGCGGGATGGAGGCAACACGCCGCTGCGGTAATGCGAGAAACCCGCTCCGCCCACGCAGAGGAAGAGATCGGAGAATCCGTTTTCCTTCAGTAGTTGGCAGGTGCGGTTCCAGTCTCCCGGATAAAGCCCCTGGCCGGAGTGATCCCAGACGGCACGGATCTCGCCGCTGCGGGGCGATTGCATCCAGCCGTACGCCAGTTCCATCTGGCGATGTAGCGTGCCGGCCTGCTGCCAGGCGGAAAAGCCTTTGCCTTCGTGCAGGTCGCGTACGACAGCCTGCTCGGTTTCGACCACGGCCCTGGCTGTGGCCAGCAGCACGGCCCGGCGCTGCGGGTCGTCCACGCGCCGGGCCTGCGCGGCAATGCTCGTGGCGCCGTGGAAGGTGCCGGTTTCACGCACGGCCGCGAGTTTTCGTTCTGCGGCCACCTGCCACAGCGAGGGATCGCAGGAGGCTGCGAGCGCCAGCAGGAGCTGCGCCTTGGCCGCAACATCACCATCCGCCAGCAGCACATGCGTCATCCAATATCCGTGACGGCACACCAGCCACGCCGGCTCCGCGGTGCGCACGCCCGCGCGGTCCTCCCACCACGCCAGCACCTGCGACATGCCGGAAACCGGTTTGACGGCAAACAGATTTGGCGAACTTTGCCGCGCCAGCTCCGGCACCCCCTGGGGTCGCGAAGGCTCGAACCGCATCTGCGACCAGCGTCCGCTGGTGTCGCCGCGCCGATAGCCGACAAGTTCCACGCCCATGAGCTCGGCCAGTCCCGGTGAGGATGAATAGCAGACGATCAGCCGTCCGCCACCTGCCACGTAGCGCCGCAGCGAGGCCAGCTGCGCGGCCGTGGGCGTGGTGAACTGGATCAGCAAGGCTACGCGCGAACCGGGCAGCAGCGTATCCAGTTGTGTGTCGGCGCCCAGGGTGGCATCGATGCCCGCTTCCCGGTACCAGCGGAACGCATGACGTGCCAGGGAGAGCGCAAACCCGCGTTCCGCTGGCGCCACGGACAGCTCGCCATGGACAATCACGACCTGATTCGAAGCGGCGGATGCCTGTGCCGCGCTGGCGCAGGCCAGCAGGATCACGAGCACGTGGCGTTGTAAAAGGCGAAACATGCGGTCCTCAAATGCGGGTGAAGTTGTCCGGCCAACGGACTGACGCGCGTACTCGCTGCCGGCCCGGTTTCCCGGATTTTCTTTTCTGCCGCTGCAAATGCCGTGCAGTCTCCGCGGCTCGCGCAGTTGTGTCAAGCCCGGATGCAGCACCGGGCAGTCTGTCGGGCCTAGCGCTTGAGCAACACGGATTTTGTGCCGACCGGGCTGCTGAACCGCAGAATATCGAATAAGGAATCATAAATCATGAAGTGAAGATCATTTACCGGCCTCTTACCTTATTGATTCATGAATCCTGATTCTAAATTTCTCCCGAACGTCCGACATTTGCTGGTATGCGCGGTGTATGAGGAAGAGGAAGGAAGCAGCGCTTGTCATTCCGAACAGAGTGAGGAATCTCCCGATGCGGCGGCAAGGAGAAGGGAGATTCCCTTTGACTATGCTTAGCCGCAATTGCCTTCCGGTATCGCGCCAAAGCCGCGGCTTCACTTCTTTTTCACCGGCAGTTCGATCTTCCCGGGTAGCACGGGAAGCCGGACCGGCGCGGCATCGTCCGGCAGCGGCGGGTTCAGCCGGATGGCGTCGGCTGACGAGACCGGCTCCGGAATGGTCAGCCGCATGAAGGTTACGGGAACCTGTCGCAAGGACGGGAGTGTTCCAGGCACAGCCGGATCGGCTGCACGGAGAGTGGCGGCAATGGACAACCCCTGCCGTTCGGGATCCGTGCGTGGAACGGGTGGCAGACTCGGGATCTGGCTTGACTCGGGTATGGCGGCCCTTGCCAGGGCACCTGCAGGCAGGCGCCGTTTCGGCGGCATGGGCGTGGCCGAAGACATGAAGAGCTGCGCCGGCTCCGGGGCCATGGCTTGCCGGATCTTTGCCAACTCGTCGGCGGTCAGGCGCGTTCCTTCGCGCAGCACCGGCTCCTGGAGCCGTCCTTGCAGCGCCACCGGGAACAGTGCCGACAGCGTGGTTGGCTGTGGCGTTCGGTATCGGACTGGCGGCACCGCAAACGGGCTGGACGCGTCGAGCTGTGAACGCAGCGAGACCGGCACCCACGCGGGCTCCGCGGAGATGATCAAACGGGCTGCCGTGCCCTCTGGTGGCAGCAGGGCTTTGTCCGTGTCCAGGCGTAACGTGGCCCGCGGCTTCATCGAAAGGCTGGACTGCAGAACCGTTTCGCTCGTCACCGGAAACAGCGTAATGAGCGTGCCGCTGAGGTCGGCGGCATAGGCGCGCGGCAGGCCTGCCGCGGCCGGCTCGCGCAAGACGGAGCCTGTGAAAAACCACTTCAGCGGCGGCATGGAGCGTCCGGTGCGCTCGTCAATCAGCGT
>JBAXVM010000274.1:0-3953 GCA_037129105.1 bacterium | reverse complement strand
CAGTGCCGGATGCAACGGATGAATTTAGCGGGAGCGATGCGGGGGCCTCGAATCATGACCGAGCGGCGTACGTGGCAGGTGGCCTTGCAGCAGGTGCAGGCGGTTGAGGCGGCATGGGATGATCCGGTGGGCCGCCAGCGCGCCATCCTCGCCTGCCGGAACTGGCTGACCCGGCAGGAGCATCTGCCGCATCTGCATAAGCTGGCTGGGCTGCTGGACCTGGAGATGAGCCGGCGGCAGCTCGGGGCTCTGCTGGCGCCGGTCGAGCGCGCCGCGGCACAGCGGCGTGTGACCGATGCGGAAATTCTGGCCGCCGATGCGCCGGCGTCGGATGTGCCGGTCAGCGCGCAGATGCCGCTCACCATCGTGGTGGACTGCCTGCGCTCCGCGTTCAATCTGGGCGGGGTTTTTCGCACCGCGGAATGCCTGGGCGTCGCGCGGGTGTGGGTGTGCGGCTACACCCCCGAGCCAGCGCAGGCGCAGGTGGCGCAGGCGGCCATGGGCACGGAGAAGCTGGTTCCGTGGCAGGTGTGGCCGCGTGTGGGCGACGCGCTCGAAGCGCTGCGCGCTGAGGGTGTGACGCGCGTGGCGCTGGAGACCGTGCGCGAGGCGCCAACACCCGACGAGTATGGCTGGACCTTCCCGTGCGCACTGGTGCTGGGCAATGAACGCTTCGGGCTCGACCCCGGCACGTTGCAACAGGTGGACGGAGTGGTGCGCATCCCCGTGCATGGCCGCAAAAACTCGCTGAACGTGGTCACCGCCTTCGCCGTCTGCGGCTATGCCGTACGCCACGCCTGGGATCAGTGCATTCGGGGTCGGCCCTAGATTTTAGCCTTAACGGATCGGTGAATTCTTGCTACGCCTTCGTCATGCCGCGATCTGCCCGACAACAATATACCGGCGCGAAATATCACGTGGTGAACCGTGGAAACGGGCGCCAAATTATCTTTCGTGGCGCGTGGCGTGTTTTTGGAACTTGCCTGCACGATGGGAAATTTGAGGCAACGCGAAGTGGCAAGGACGCTTGGCTGTTTGAGCGAACATGCGGTTAGCAAGCAGCGAAGAAAACTGCGTAGCGTGCTGGCGGCCGATAAACGTGTCCGCTGCATCCTCGACGAGTTGCAGCAAAACCTTAAGTCTAAAGTCTAGGGCCGTCCCCGTCAGCCGAGCGACGAGAGGATGCGGCGGGAGTCGTCGAGGAAGATGCCCTGCAGGTTCATGCGCAGCTTATCCGGGTTGGTGGCGTATTCCATGCCGTCCGTCTCCGAGACGAGCCCCTCCTTGATCAGCTTGTAGATGGCCTGGTCAAAGGTCTGCATGCCGTCCTCGGCGCCGGTTTCAATCGCGGCGGAAAGGATTTCAAGCTGGTCGCGCAGAAGAATCTTGCGCACGGTGGGGGTGTTGAAGAGAATTTCCACTGCGGGGATGACCACGCCATCCACATCCGGGATCAACCGCTGGCAGACGATGGCATGCAGGTTGCCGGCCAGCGCCTGGCGGGTCTGGTCGCGCTCGCTCTTGGGAAACTCGTCCAGCAGACGCGGTACGGCCTGCGACGCGCTGGAGGCGTGCAGCGTGGTGAAGACCAGATGACCGGTCTCCGCTGCCAGCAGGGCGGTGCGCAGCGTCTCCGCGTGGCGGATCTCGCCGATCAGGATGACGTCCGGATCCTGGCGCAGAACCTGCCGCAGTGCATCGCCAAAGGTCAGCGTGTCAAGGCCAACCTCGCGCTGTGTAATGATGCTGCGATCATCTTCGAACGTGAACTCGATCGGGTCCTCGACCGTGATAATACGGCGCTCATACTTGCGGTTGATGCCGCCGATCAGGGCGGCCAGGGTGCTGGACTTGCCGGAGCCGGTGGCGCCGGTGAGAATCACAATGCCACGCGGCGCATCGATCAGCGTATGCAGCGTTTCCGGCAGCCGGAGCTCCTCGATGGTCGGGATGCGCGCTTTAACGTGCCGGAAGGCGATGGCCGGCGCACCTTTGCCGTAGAAGACGTTGACACGGAAACGGCCAACGTCCGGCTCCAGGTGCGAGAAGTCGGCTTCGTGCGTTTGCGCCAGCCTGGTGGCGGCATGCGGCGGCACAATGTCTTCAACAATGGCGCGCACGATTTCGGCGGAGTACGGATCCTCGGACGCCGGCTTCAGCATGCTGTGGATGCGGAAGAAGGCTTTCTGCTGCGCCTTGATGTGTACGTCGGAGGCGCCGGTTTCGACGGCGAAGGCGAGAAGTTCGTGGATGATGGACATGGGTGGCTCCTGATGGGGGGGGGCATGGGTCATTAGTCAGTAGTCATTGGGGCATTGGCATTGGAAACTATTATCTTTACCATACGGTCTCCCCATTTTTAAGGCAAATCAGCGCCGGTGCGAAAGCCCGGGCGCATCTGCGATTCATTGACCTTAACGGTAGGGACGGCTTTACGCCGTCCATTGTCTGGCATTGGCGGGTAGACGGCGTAAAGCCGTCTCTACCCAAATGCGGCGGCAAGTCAATGAATCGCAGATGCGCCCCGAAAGCCCTTCCTGTGTCGGCGGTTTGCGTGCCGGTTATTGAATAGGCCAAAGATCTTCATGATGCTCTGCCTACTGACTACTGCCCAATGCCCAATGACCAATAACTACCCTACCGCAATTTCGCGAACAGCGCCATGCCTGCCCCCAGAAAGGCGATGTTGGGGAGCCAGGCCGCGAGCCAGGGCGCCAGTTGGACATCCTTGTTTTTGGCCAGCAGCGCGCACCCCATGGTGGCCATGTAGAAGCCGAGAAAGAGCGCAATGGCCAGCAGCACGCCCTTGAACACGCTTTGCCGTCCGGTGGCCACGCCCGCCGGGATGGCAAACAGCGTGATCACGATGCAGGCCCAGGGCATGGCAATACGCGCATGAATGTCGTACAGCTTTTCAGGTGCGTCGGTTTGGGGGTGTGCCCTGACCCACGCGAACATGTCACGCAACGACAAATAATCCCACTCCTTCTTTTCGAATACGAAATCGCGCGGCTGTTCGTTGAAGTGCGGCATGGGGCGCACGCTTAGTTTCAGCAGCGGATTGGCAGGCGCCTCCACCAGAGATCCCTTTTCGTCAAAGTACCGGTATTGCGGGGAATAGAGCCACCAAAGGCCGTCGAGATACTCGGCGCGACGGCAGTCGATGTCCACAATCTTACGCCGGTCCGGCCGCTCAATGGTGATCCGCACGCCCTCCAGAATCTGCGGCTGGTCCAGGTTCATGCGGTTGATAAGCCAGATGCGGCGGGCGGCATAGTTGTAATAGTCGACGGTCCGGATGGCCGCCGGAGGCGGATGAAAGTTGCTGCTCTCGGCGCGGCGCGCGAATTCTCGCCCCTGCGGGGCGATAAATTCCAGGTTTATGGCGCACAAGACGGCTGCCAGGGTGGCCACCGTCAGGATGGGCGCGACCACGGTGGTATAGCTCAGCCCGTTGGCGCGCATGGCAATGATTTCGCTGTGGTGACAGAATCGCCACATCGTGTAGAGCGCGGCCAGCATCAGGGAGGCCGGCAACAGCCAGATCAAATAGGGAGACATGTAGCCAATCAGGTAGCGGGCCACAAAGCCAGCCGAGGGGTGCGCCTCGGCAATTTTCCGGAAAGATGAGAAAAGCGTGCAGAGGACGTAAAGCCCGTAGAATGTAAAGAAGCAGTATGCAAACGGCAGCAGAAACTCGCGCAGGACGTATTTCTGAAGAATTTTCATGAGAGTCCAAAAGAGTCCAAAACAAGGAACCGGTCAGCAGAGGGTGCTGGAACAATCCAGGACCTAAAGCCGATCGATGTCCGACAGGCTCCTAGTGTCAGCAAGTCCGGCGCGTCTGTCAACGGAAAGAAACTAGGAACCTGTCGGACTTAGTGGTCAAGAACGTAAATCCGGTGACGTATTCTCGTAATCGTCCTCGTCCTTCGTCGTCGTCCTCGATGTTG
>JBAXVM010000273.1:0-3957 GCA_037129105.1 bacterium | reverse complement strand
GCAGCCCCGGCGCCGGGGTTTGCCGTGGATTTTGCGGTGTCCGCAAAAATGAAACTACCGGTGGAGGCGCCCATAGAAAAGAACACTGCCGATATGGATGGCACGCCCATGGGCTCACTGCGCAGCGATGCGGATCGCCGCCAGGAAGTCCGCGCACGCTATCGCGCCCCGGACCGCACCAAGGAGTGGGTCGAGACGCACTACTACCATGTAGCGCTGGGCAGTCAGGGGTCGGAGCTGGTTCCCGTAAACGCGTTCTGGAACGACTATGCCGCACATGACGGCAAGTCGCCCTTCCTGTCGGCGCATGTGGCGGATGCGACCAGCACCTTCGCGGAAATGCTGCTGGCGCTGGCGGTGCTGGACCTGCCGTTCGAGGCGGGTGGAAACGAGACCCAGGTCCAGGAGACGCGCCTGACGCTCAAGGCCGGCGCGCCGCTGCTGGCGTTTCATCTGCAGACCGAGGCTGCACGCCAGCCGGCCGGCCCGCTGCCGCTGCTCGTGGGGCAGAACTTCTTTGCGCTGGACGATCCGTTCCTCTTCGAGGGGAACGAGAAGATGGACAAGTTTGTCACCGGCGAATTCCTCGCCGGCCGCGTCTATGGCGCTCGCATCGTGCTGACCAACCCGACCAGCGCGCGCCGCAAGGTGGCGGCGCTGCTGCAGATTCCCGAGGGCGCGATCCCGGTGCAGAACGGTTTTTATACCCGGACGCGTCAGGTGGTGCTGGAGCCATACGCCACGCAGACGATTGACTACCATTTCTACTTCCCGGCCGCCGGCGAATTCAAGCACTACCCGGTGCAGGCCTCGGCCAACGGGATGCTGAGCGGGTTTGCCCAACCCGCGTCGTTTCATGTGGTGCCCAGGCTGACCAAGGTGGACGAGACTTCTTGGCCGTATCTTTCGCAGAACGGCACGGATGAACAAGTGCTGGTCTTCCTCGACAAGCACAACATCGAGCGGCTGGCCCTGCAGGAGATCGCCTTTCGCATGCGCGACAAGACCATGTTCGGCAAGACGCTCGACCTGCTGCGGCAGCGGCACGAGTTTGATGGTACGCTCTGGTCCTACGGTTTCCTGCATCGTGACGAACCGGCGATGCGCGAATACCTGCGGCAGTCCACGCTGGCGTCGGCTTGCGGTCCGTGGCTCGAGAGCGACCTGCTGCGCGTGGATGCCGTGGAGCGCTGGACCTACGAGCACAGGGAATACTGGCCGCTGGTCAACGCCCGCACCTACCAATTGGGGGCGCGGCGCGCGATTCCAAACGACGGACTGCTCGGGCAGTACCGGCTCTATATGGACTATCTTTGCTACCGTCCGTCGTTCACGTCCGCGGAGCAACTGGCCGTGGCCACGTACCTGCTGCTGCAGGATCGTGTGGACGAAGCAACCGCCTGGGCGAGCCGCGTGAAGCCGGCGGATGTCGAGACCGGCATGCCGCTCGACTATCTGAACGCCTACCTGGCCTTTTCGCGCGGGGCGCCTGAGGAGGCGCGCAAGATCGCTGCCAACTACAAGGAGTATCCTGCGGCGCGCTGGCGCAACCTGTTTGCCAATGTCGTGGCGCAGGCCGATGAAATATCCGGGGCCGGCAGCAAGATCTTGGACCGGGACAGCCGCGAACAGACACAGGATCAGTTGGCAGCCACGGCGCCGAGCCTCGACCTGACGCTCGACGGCGCCACGCTCAATGTTCATTACCGCAACCTGGCCAAATGCCGCGTGTCGTACTATCCGATGGATCTGGAACTGCTCTACTCGCGTAGTCCGTTTGTGCGCGACGACCTCTCGGGGCGCTTCTCCCTGGTCAAGCCAGCCAGGGTCGAGGAAATTGCGCTGCCGTCCGGGAAGGACGCGGTTGAGATCAAGTTGCCGGACGCCTTCCGCTCCCGCAACCTGCTGGTCGAGATCGAGGCGGCCGGCATGATCTCGCGGCAGGTGTTCACGCCGCACGCGCTGGACGTGCGGCTGGTGCCGGCCTACGGGCAGGTGCTGGTCCGCGGCGCTAAGAGCGGCAAGCCGCTGAGCGCGGTGTACGTGAAGGTCTATGCGCGCCAGCGCGACGGTTCGGTTGAGTTTTACAAGGACGGCTACACGGACCTGCGCGGCCGGTTCGACTACGCCTCCATCAGCACGGACGATCTCGACCACGTTGAAAAGTTTGCGATCCTGGTGATGAGCGATGACGCAGGCGCCGTAGTCCGCGAAACGCCGCCGCCAGCCAAATAACCGCAAGTAGCCCCGGCCCGCCCCGGGCCGCGGGCAAAACCGCAGAAGATCTAACAAGGAACGCCGATTCTGGTAGGGCGGGGCCGCCGGACCCGCCGCGATTACGCCATCATGCGAACTGCCGCCTTTTATGCGTGTCCGGGGAAGGTGGGGCGGCCGCTCCGCGGGCGCCCAAAGCGCGAGAAGCTGTTTATGGATAAGTGCTTGGAATTACCCCTCCCGAACTTCAGGTTGCGACGTGCTGGCGGAAAGCCGAAGGAGCAGCGGCAGATGAAGCGGCATGGACTTGTATCAGTATTGATCGTCGCGCTGTTTGTCGCCTATCCGGCGTCCGGCGCGGCGGCACCGGCTGCTCCCGCCGCCTCGCTGGCTGTCCAGGAGATTCAGATTACGCCCCTGGTTGTGCCGAAGGACCAGAAGTGTTTCATTCCGGTTCAGATTGCCAGTGGCGGCCTGGACTCCGCGCCGCATCAGGCACGCGTGGTCATCCAGACCCGGAGCGGCAGCGCGGACAGTTCTCAATACGGCGCAGAAACGCCTTACGGCGTCACTACAAACGGCCTTGAACCGGCAAAAGCCGTTGGTAGTGTGCCCGTAAGGGCATCCGGGCGACTTTCCGTGCAGTTGATCGGTGGCAATGGCGCGCGCACTAACAAGGCCGCCCGGCTGGTGCTGAAGGGTGTGATAGCCATCGGCGGACGCGGCGCCGTCCTGGCAGAGATTGATCCCCAGGGCCGGATCGAGGGCGTGCTGACCTCCAGTGACGCCATTGAATCCTGCGTCATACAGGCTGGCGACAAGCAAGCGCTGGTTCAATTTACCGGTTGTCAGGTGGAGGATCTGGACGGGCTGCAGAATCTTTGGCTCGAGCCGGGTACTTATACCAACCGGGTTCGGCTGCAGCATATCCGCGGCAGGGATGACCGCGATGACGAGAGCGTTCACGGGGTGCCGGTGGCCGGGCACGAGCTGCGCGCGGCGGCCACGGGACGGCTCCGCGTGGGCGAATTTGAAGAGCGTTCCACGGACTTAAGCGCCTGGGTTCATTATCCGACGAACGCGTTCGTCACGGATGCAGCGGGGTGCGTAAACGTTCCATTTACCATCTCGGCGATTCGCCCCGTGCAACTGGACGCCGCGTGGTTGGATGTCTCGGTGTTTGACGAGTCGCTGGCAGCGTCTGACTCTCCCGCTGAACCGGGCGACCTGTCGACAAACCGGCAGGACCGCATGCTGGAGAACCGGCTGACGCAAATCATCATTCCGGAGATCATGCTGCGGAATGCTTCGCTGCGACAGGCGGTTCTCTTTCTGGAAAGCGCATGCGCGACATTCGGCACAGACGACAAGAAACAAAACGAGATTCGTTTTTTCGTCAGTGGGCAGAACGATTTTCTGAAGCGCCAAGTCACTTTCACGGCCCGCTTTATTTCCGCGCTGGACGCTTTGAAGATTATTTCGGAGGTGGCTGAAATGAAGTATGCGTTGCGCGACGCGTCGATTGTATTCATCACGCCGGCGCCAACGCCTCCGGTTGCCATGGAGAGCGACGGAACCCCTGCGAGTTTTTCGCCGTCAGGTCGAAACGACTCTGACCCGTTTGCCGACCCGGGCAGATGACGGGGCGGTGCAGAGCAATCGCACGGGAGGTAACCGCCGTGGAGGGACGGCCTCCGCGCACCGGGGGTGCGTTTACTTTGTCAATCCGCCCGGCCGCAGAAT
>JBAXVM010000272.1:0-3999 GCA_037129105.1 bacterium | reverse complement strand
TGAGCGACGCGGATGCGAAGAGCGTCCCCAACATCCTGTTCAGCGCCTACCAGCCGTTTGTGCGCCCGGTGTACGACGCCGAGGTGAAGCATCAGGGCGAGCGCAGCCTGCGCATCGACTACCTGCCGACGGCTGGCGTGACCATCGGCAGCAACCTGCGCCTGCCAGGCCTCCCCATGGCGGTGCGCATCTGGGTGAAAGGGAACAACACCCGCGACCGGCTGGTCATGGAGTGGCGCGATCCGTGCAATTTCGGCGCCGCAGCCTACCAACGATTCATGAACGCCTCGATGACCGAGGTCTGCCGTCTGAATTTTTCGGACTGGAAATGTTTTACGATCCCCATGATGGGCGGCGGTTTGCTGGGGCGTGACAACCGGACCTACATGGCCGGGCATTCGGGCCTGGAACCCAAGCACCCCTATCAGGCGCCTTTCTATTGCACGGCACTGCGGGTGATCCCGGAACCGCCGGGCAAGGAGGCGCTTTCCAATGTGGCGCCTCGCAGCGTCTGGGTGGACGATCTGATGGTGGAAACGCAGGCGCCGCGAAGTGAGCGCCTGACGCTGGAATTGCGCGGTGACACGCCGGAACGAAAATTGCAGGCCGATGCCAAGCTGATCGTCGCGATCGGCAACGGAACGCCCTTCGACATTCGCAGTGGTCGTATTTCGGTGACGTTCCTCGATGCCGATGGAGAGACGGTCAAGGACGTCGAGGTGAACGAGGGGTTTGATGCGGCGATCGGCGGCGTGACGGTCAAGACGCTGCCGCTGGCTGCGGTTGAGGCGCGCAAGCCGCGCGGGCCCGTCACAGCTGTTGTGACCGTTTCGGGGCCCGTGGCCGGGCAGCGCGCCCA
The DNA here is from genome assembly GCA_037129105.1 of bacterium. Taxonomy (GTDB): domain Bacteria; phylum Verrucomicrobiota; class Kiritimatiellia; order RFP12; family CAIWXQ01; genus CAIWXQ01. Next base: position 3,140 of record JBAXVM010000272.1, on the reverse strand, counting down.
GGGGCGTGTGGTGTTCAGCCGTCCGACCGGTGCCGGTCTGGTCTGGGACTTTGAGCGGGTCGAGCATTTCAACCCGCTGGCGCCGGCCTGGTATTACATGTCCGTATATCCCAAGCATGCCATGGTGCTCTCGGGCGGCAAGTATTACATCAGCCTGCAAGGCGCAAATTGCGGCCGCAACCCGGGTGGGAGCACGAAGGAGTGGGCGCTGGTCAGCACACCGGTGGGTGCCGATCCGGTGGATGGTGGTGCCGACGGAACCGCGCATGCGTTGCCGCTGACGATCGCGACGAACATTCCGGTGTCCGTGATCCTGCACCCGGCCCTGCCAGGGATTGTCGAGAGCGTCGAGATGCAGGTGTTCGGCGATGGAAACCCCGTGCTGCTGCAGGCGGTGTTTGCCGACAGCGGGTCCGCAGAGTTTGACATGTCGTTCCAGCAGCACGCGGTCGAGCCGGTGCGGGTGGATTGGAAGGGGTGGAAAACGTGTCGTTTCGCCGCGCCACCCATTCCGCCGGCCTACGGGTCGTCCGATGGCAAAGGCAATCCGTTCTATGCGCCGCGGTATCCGCTGAATCTGACTTTGCTGGCCTGGACGGAAAACGGGGGGCCGGCCGCGATCCGCGTAGACCAGATTAAAGCCACCACACACCTGTCGAAGAAGCAGGAACTGGTCGCCGAGCTGGAATATCCCGACGAGACGCTGCTGCATCTGCCAGGGCAGCCGTTGAACATGACACTGGTGAACTTCTCGGCGGAGCCGATGCCGGTGGATGCCCGGTATCAGGTGATCACGCCCGTGGGGGTTGTGGCGCAGGCCGGCGTGACCAAGAAGACGCTGGCGCCTGGCAGTCGCACGGGGATCACGCTGATTGAGAACCTGCGCGAGGGGTTCTATCACGTGCGCATGGAAGGGTTGCCGGGCGGACGCGTCTTTGAGGCGGATGTGCTGGCGCCGGATCGGAAGCATTTCTTTGGCGATGCGCCCATGGCACACCTGTTGGATATCCGGAGCCTGAACCGCGACCTCGGGCTGACGGAGAAGCAGGTCTATCTGGACTGGGACACTGCTGAGCCGACCCCGGACCTGAATCATCACAATTGGTTCCGCCGGTTTGCGGCAGCTGAATCGGAGGAGAATACGTATCAGATCGTCCCGATCGTCGGCTATGCCGCCGATTGGGCCGGACCGGAGAAGCAGCTGTTGGTGGAAGCCGGCACATACATCCGTGAGGTCGGCAACTACATGCAGGCGCCGGTGCGGCTGGCCGATTGGAACGCGTTTATGCGGAATGTCGGGCGTGAGCATGGCAAGGAGTTTGCCAAATGGGTCTTTTGGAAAAATCCGGACAAGCGGGAATCCAATCCGCTCTATCTGCCGCCGGACAAGTATCGGAGCATGCTGGAGTGTTTTAGCCGGTGGATCAAGCAGTACAACACGAATGCCTGCGTCGTGGCCGGCGGATTCAGTTATGACCGCGTCACAGACTATCTGTTCAACATGCCTGAGCCGCACACGCTCCCCTTCCAGCAGTTTGAGGTGCGCGTGAATCCGGGTGGCGTGTCAGCCGAGGAAGCCCAGCTGGAGGATTTTTTGGAGGATCTGGATGCCCGGCTGAAGTTGACCGCCACGGGCCGGAAAGCCTCGGTCGTGGATCTGGATTGGGCCACGGTTGAGAATTTCCCGTTTCTGGATCAGGCGGCGTACCACTCCCGGGCTGCCATTCTGCTGTTTGCGGCAGGTGCGCTGCCGCATCAGTTTGCCAGCGTGCACAAGTTCGGGATCCAGGACAATTATGGCGTGCTCTATCATCCACTGTACGGCAACAGTTCGGTTCAGCGCCAGCGCGCCTTCTATGTGCCCAAGCCGGCGTACTTCGGGCTGATCGAGACACGGAGGATGCTGGCGGATTTGGAATTCCTGCAGCGCTCCAGTATTGCGGACCGCGATGCGCAGGCCAGTCGCGCCTATCTGTTCAAGCAGAAGGACGGTAACATCTGCGCAGCGATCTGGCGGGTGCGGGGCGCCAGGAGCTATCTGCTGCCGGCGGATTGGGCGTCGGTCAAGGCGGTGGATGCGTTTGGCGTTCCGGTCGCGCTGGATAAGACGCTGCCGGTGGGACCGATGCCGTTGTTCCTGCGCTTTACTTCCGTGGCGATCGACCGCGTGGCGCATGAATTGCGGAACCTTCGTCCGCAGGCCGTTGACAAGGCGTACGAACTGGTTCTCGATTGCTTCCCGGCAGAGTCCTATTCGCGCCAGGTAGCCGAATACAAAGCCACCGGCGGGGATACGGTGGAACGTCTCCCCGGTCGTCTGTTTGCCGGTGAACGCGTCAATGCGGGCTACCTCAAGAACGTCACCGAGGAGCGTTTTGCGTTTCGTCTCGATACGGCCGGCGATGTGCTCCTGAGCCGTCTCTGGTTCCTGGATGTGGCTGGCGGGACGAATTGGTCGTTGCGGGTGGTGCTCAACGGCGGCGCGGAGCAGGTGTGGAACCTGGCGCCTCAGGCGGTACTGGCGACAACCAACACGTTTGACAAGAAGTATACCGCGGGGCCGCGCCGTTCCGCGTTTGTGCTGCGCGGGTGTCAGGCCGGTCGCAACGAGGTGGTGTTGCGGCACAACAGTCCGACGCCCTCGGGCGGCTTCCGGGTCACCCGGATCCAGGACGGGCGCGTGGGCCTTACGGAATGCGGCGCGCTGGCGTGTTCGGATTCGGGCGTCCCGGTGCAGTCGTTCCGCAACGCCTCAGGCGGCGCATTGACATTAGGCAAGCAGACGTATGCGGCGGGCATCGGCTGCATGGGCGGCACGAATCAGGAGTTCCCGCTCAACAAGCAGTTTTCGCGGTTTGACGTGACGGTTGGGATCGATGCGATCGCCAAAGGGCGCGGGTCGGTCGGGTTCCGGATTCTGGTGGACGGCCGGGAGAAGGGCAAGCTTGGGAAATCAGGACCGATGACCGGCATGACGCTGCCCAAGACGCTGTCGGTGGAAGGGTTGGAAGATGCCGAGCGCCTGCTGCTGGTGGTGGATGATGCCGGCGACGGCGCGGACAACGATCTGGCCAACTGGGTGGATCCGGTGCTGACGGTGAAAGGGATTGTGACGGAGCCGAAGAAGTGAGGAGTCAGGG
>JBAXVM010000271.1:0-4008 GCA_037129105.1 bacterium | reverse complement strand
AAACAGGGATGCGCCCGTCCAGTGCTTGGAGGGAAATTCCCTTTGACTAGCAACTGGCATTCTGGTTGGTTTTTTTGAGAGGTAAAAGGCCGGCAAATGATCTTCACTTCATGATTTATGATTCCTTATTCGATATTCTGCGGTTCAGCAGCCTGGTCGGCGCAAAATCTGTACTGATCCAGCGCCAGGCTGCTACCGGTTGCCGGGCTCAGGTGTTGGCATGGCCGGTGGCGCGGGCGGCAGGCTGGCAACGCGAAAGGCGATGTCACGTGTGAAGCCTGGCACGGCGAGCTTCAACTGACCGCCGGATGCACGCACATCGCCGCGATGACAAACTGTACCCGTGGCAGTGTCCACGAACTCCACGCGGCAAAGACCGTCCTGGAAGCTGCCGAATACAACCTGCAACCGGCTGATGGTCGGCCACGCACCCCCTTCGGCGCCAGCAGGTGTCACGTTCTGGCTGAAAGCCTCGGGGGCATAAATCCAGCCGATGGCATTGGTGCCTGAAGACATGGCCACCACCTGCAGGCGCTCACCGATTTTTTCATCGCCTTCATCCGCGAAGCGAAGCCCGGGGGCGACAGGTTTCAGGGCTGGATTGCGCGGGTCCATGCCCTGCAAAAAACGGGCGATGGCGGCATATTCCGAATACAGGTTGCGCTCCTCAATCAACTGCCACCACCAGAAGAGCGGCGTGCCGGCCAGTGGAATGCACGTCGAAGACCAGAGTGCGGCGTGCAGCTCGCGCTTGAGATGTTCCAGACCCGCAGCCATGGGTGAACCGCCGAACTCGGTGACCAGAATCGGCTTGTCGAAGGCATTGTTAAAGTTGGCCGTGCCCTGGAGCACGGCAATGATCTGGGATGGCTGCGCATAATGGTAGGCGTCCACCGCGCAGGCGTCGAGCTCCGGCAACTTGCAGAGATCCGGGTTCTGCATCGTGTAGTCGGCCGAGATATGCGTGGTGACCAGGTGGCGGTTTGGATCCTCGGCGTGGAAAAACGCGCCCATCACGCGGTGCCACTCCACCACGCGCGGATCGTCCGCCGTGCGTTGGTTGGTCTGGTGCCCGGTTAGATTCACCTCGCTGAACAGCTCCCAGGCAAAGATGGTGGAGTCCCACCCCCAGCGTGCGATGTAATACCGGTACAGCCGGCGCTGCATGTCGATTGCACGCGCATCGCTGAAGAAATCAATGGCATTCCGCAGCCAGCCGCCGCGGCTGACGTGATACGGATTGTCACCCCATTCCACGTCCAGCCACGAACTGACGCGGCCATGGTTGTTGAGCACGAGGTTCACACGCATGCGCTGCTGCCGCGCCTGATCCAGCACGCGGTCCAATTCCCAGGCGTTGGACAGGTTATAGTCGCCGCTGCCATGATATCCGGGGATGACGTCGCTCCACTCCAGTCCCAGCGACCAGGCGCAGGACCAGATCTCGACGAGATTTTCCTGCGCCGCCGCCATGTCCCGGAAAAAGCGTTCGTAGGCCAGCGTGCCCTCCGGATGGCGAAGCTTCCAGGGGAATTTGTCATCCATGCGGCTGTCATAGGCAGAACGGACATTGTGCCCGATGGGATAAAACAACGCCCCATTATCAAAATCAAAGTAGCGCCGGTCCACCGGCGAAACACGCACGAAGCGGGGACCCTCGGCCGGTGTGGCTGTGAAGCGACCCTCCTTCCATTCGGCTTGCCCATACGCATCCCGGACGCGCAGCGTGTACCGGTAAGCACCCGGCGTCCGCGGACAAAAGCGCACGCGCCACTCGGGCCGTCCCTGCGCCTGTGGCGTGGCGTTTTGTGTTGCATCGCGCTGCCGGTAAAAGGACTGGTAGTAGAACCCGTTGACCGGCACCGGCTGACCGTCCGGCGTCGTGAAAACAGCCGAGACATCAATCTGCGCCGGATCAAACGGATCGGCATACCGGTCAGGCAGCTCGAACGACACCTCGTAGAGCTGGAAGCAAGCAGCTTCCGGCGCGCTGGGTCGCACGCGCGCAATCACCGGCGCCGGCCATGGATCATTCGGGAGCAGCGACGCGGACAGCAGCACGCAGGACCCGACATAATTTGTCCTGCCGAAGATTCGCAAACCCACGGCCTTCGGATTCAACCGGACGCGGTAATGCCAGGCGGCCGCATGACCGACCGGCTGCCAGACAAGGGCGCCGGATGTCAGCGGCACCTCAAACGTGTTGACCCGCCCCGGAACCAGCGGACGTTCTTGCAAGGCTTGATACCAACGGTCGTCGCGATCGATGACAAAGAGCATGGTCTGCGCATCCGCCGGCGCATTCGTTGGCCAGCGGATGCTATACTGCAGCGCCTTGGCGTCCAGCCAGTTGGATGCCTGGAATGGCCGCAGGTACCAGCTGTTCTCCGAAGGAAGCTGCACCGGAACGGTCAACGGCAAAGCTTCGGCTGGACGGTTCCCGTCTGAAGCCACACGCAGCGGAATGGCTCCCGCCCGAACCGGCATCGCCAGCAACAGACCAAAACCAATGGCGCACCAGCGGAATGCCGCACCGCACCCCGTAGCGCCTCTCCGCAAACCGGTGCGCGCGGACGCTCGCCCGCCCGCACCTTTCCGAAAGTCCTGTATTCTCCACGGGAGGGCGCGCGTCCTCCCGCGCCGCCAGCGCCGAAACAGGCTTCTCAACCGCAGCATATCCACTTGCTTCATTGCGTGCCCTGATTCATTAACCAATTAAGAATAGATTTCGCGCAGCGAAATCTATGTGTAGCGCCGCTCCACACGTGTGCCAATCGAACAGATGATTTCGTACGGATGCGTCCCCTTGAGGTTGGCCCAGTCTTCCACCGAAATCGCCTGCGGCCCCTCGCCGCCCAGACAGGTCACCTCGTCGCCGACCGCCGCATCGGGGACCTGGTCGAGCGCGACGGTCGTATAGTCCATGGAGATGCGGCCAAGCACCGGACAGGGCACGCCACGGATCAGGACACAGCCGCGATTGGAGAGTGCCAGAGGCAGGCCGTCCGCATACCCGGCCGAGATCGTGCCAACGGGCGTTTCACGCACCAGCCGGTACGTCAGGCCATACCCGATGGCCGTGCCGGCCGGGAGGCGGCGCACGGCGGTCAAACGGGTCTTCAGCGACAGCACCGGTTGCAGTTGCAACACGCGCCGCCCCTCCGTGTCAAAAGATCCATGCAGGTTGATCCCCGTGCGCACCAGGTTAAATGGCGACTGGGAGGTGTGCGGGAAGTTGTTGATGGCATCGCTGTTGGCCATGTGCCGCAAGGGAAACGAGATGCCTGCCGCAGCCAGATCGTGCAGCAACGCGATAAAAACATCGATCTGCCGCTGTGTATAGGCTTCGCCAGCACGGTAGGCCACCGGAAAGTGCGAGTAGATCCCCTCCACCTCCAGGTTGGGAAATTGCACAACCCGGCGGATCGCTTCCGGCGCCTCGGACAGCAGGATGCCCAGGCGCCCCATGCCAGTGTCGATCTTGCAATGCACTTTCACGCGCCGGTTCTGGCGCGCCGCCTCGGCTTGCATCAGCTGGGCGGACTGCAGGTCGGTCACCGGAAGAATGACGCCCGCCGAGATCATAGCGGGCAGCTCCTCCGGCAAAATGCTGCCAAGGATCTGCACGGGCAGTCCCAGGGATAGCAGCGATAATGCCTCATAGGGCTCTGCCACGCCAAAGCGATCTGCGCCAGCCTGCACCAGCGCCGTGGCCATGGGTTTTGCGCCCAGTCCATAGGCATCCGCCTTGAGCACCGCCATGACGCGCGCAGGCGCCACAGTGGCAGCAATCTTGCGATAGTTGGCGCAGAGCGTGGGAAGACTGACTTCCACCCACACGCGGCGAGGCAGGGCGACCGTGTTCATCGGCTACTTTCGTCTCCTCCGCAGAAATGGCCTTACAAACGCAGGATAATAGCGGATTGCCTGCGCATTTGGAACTCAGGAAATCAGGCATGGTCTTTTCCTGAAGCGCCACTTTGGCGGCTTCCACCACGAAGATTCGAA